>SUWI01000115.1 GCA_015061565.1 Lentisphaerota bacterium | reverse complement strand
GATCTGCACGGCAATGTGCTCTGCTGGTCCACCGGCGGCAAGAACGGTTTCAAAGGTTCCCGCAAAAGCACCGCTTATGCCGCTCAGGTCATCGCTGCCGACGCCGCGAAGAAGGCCGAAGCTCTCGGCATGAAGGAAGTTGAAGTCCGCGTCAACGGACCCGGCGCCGGCCGTGAATCCGCCGTCCGAGGCATCGCCTCCACCGGTATGGAAGTCGTCGCCATCAAAGATATCACTCCGGTCCCGCATAACGGATGCAGACCCCCGAAACGCCGTCGTGTCTGATTCCCGAATGCTGATATCCGGGACGGTTTTTCCCGTCCCAGCATGGATTTGAACTTTAACCCGTTACAACTTAACTTGGAGGATAATAAAAGATGGCTGCTACCATATCCGGATTTCCGATGCCGACCTCGCTTGAAATGGAAGAAGAGACCGCAACCCCTACCTACGCGAAGTTTACTGCGGCTCCGTTCCAGAGCGGGTTCGGACATACCATCGGCAACTCCCTGCGTCGCATCCTGATGTCTTCCCTCGAAGGCGCGGCGATTTCCGCCGTCCGCATCGAAGGCGTCTCCCACGAGTTTACCTCGCTTCCCAATGTCGTCGAGGATATTACGGAGATCATTCTCAATCTGAAAAAGATCAAGTTGAATCTCCACACCGATCCGCCCAAGACGCTGGAAATCAAGAAGAACGTGGCTGGTCCCGTCACCGCCGGCGATATCATCACCGACGGCACGGTCGATGTCATCAATCCCGATCAGATCATCTGCACGCTGGACAAGGATGTTCCTTTCCGCGCCGAGGTCGAGATTTCCAAGGGCCGCGGCTGGAGTCCCGCTGAAAAGAACAAACAGCCGAATCATCCTTACGGCACGATCCTGGTCGATTCTCTTTTCAGTCCCGTTACCCACGTCTGCTACCGCGTCGGCGCCGCCCGCGTCGGTGAAGAGACCGAAATGGATTCCCTCGTGCTCGAGATCTATACCGACGGCCGGGTGTCTCCCCGCGATGCGCTCGAAAAAGCCGCCAAGATCCTCAGGGATCATCTGCGGCCTTTCCTCGGCAATCAGGTCGGGCCCGAGCACCCGCAGCTCACGCCTGACGAACAGAAGCTCTTCCGCATCCTTTCTCAGGATGTCGAAGTCCTTGATCTTTCTGTCCGTGCCATGAACTGCCTGAACAATGCGAATATCAAGCTCCTCGGTGAACTCTGCCTCAAGTCTGAGTCCCGGATGCTCAAATTCCGCAATTTCGGCAAAAAGTCCCTCGATGAGATCATTGAAAAGCTGGCCGAGAACAATCTGCATCTCGACACGAAATTCAGTGAAAACCTTACCAACGCAATTCAGGCCGAAGCCGATCGTGCCAAGGCTGTCAAGAAAGAGGAAGCGTAAATCATGCGTCACCTTAGAAATATGTCCAAACTCGGCCGCAACTGCGGTCACAGAAAAGCCCTGCTGGTCAATCTGGCCTGCAGCCTGATCGAACATGGTCAGATCAAAACCACCATCAACCGCGCCAAAGAAGCCCGGAAAATGGTCGATGCCCTGATCACCTATGCCAAGGAAGGCAGCGAACACAGCCGCCGTCTCGCGGCCCGGAAACTCAAAATCAACACCCCCGTCGAAAAGCTGCAGGGCAAGAAACTGGTCCTGGAAAAACTTTTCTCCCAGCTCGGTCCTGCCTATGCCAACCGTCCGGGCGGATATACCCGCATCATTCATCTCGGCCACCGCGTCGGCGACGGCGCTGTGTCTGTGATGATCCAGCTGGTCGATGTTGCCGAACCTGCCAAGAAAGAAGAGCAGCCGGCATCCGAAGCCACGGTCGAAGCGAAAGCCGAAGCCAAATAAGCTGATTTCCAGTTACAGCAAAAAACGCACAGTCTTCCCCGGCTGTGCGTTTTTTGTTGCCGTTTTTACGAAATCCAGCTTGTTTTTCCATGCTCCGCATTTTATATTATCGTATCACATTAAGCAGACAGTTTTTTTGAAACACGGAGGAGGTGTGCTGATGCGGATCAGAGTCGAAAACCTGACCAGACGTTTCGGCCGCAATGTCGCTCTGGACCACGTTTCTTTCGCCGTGCCGTCCGGTTCGGTTTACGGTTTCGTCGGGCCCAACGGAGCGGGGAAGACCACCGCCATCCGGATCATGGCCGGTCTTGATCTGCCGGATTCCGGACAGGTCTATTATGACGATCTTCCCGCCGTGGAATATCCGGAAATGGCGTTGCGGTTCATCGGATTCATGCCCGACACCCTGGCTGACAGCCGCGATATCCGGGTATGGGAATATCTGGATTTCTTTGCCCGCGCCTGCGGTCTGAAAGGGGCGGAAAAGGAAAAGGCACTGGTCCGTGTCGGCGAACTGACCAATCTGGAAAACCTTTCCGAACGGTTCCTGGGCGAACTTTCCAAAGGCATGAAACAGCAGGTGTCGCTGGCGCGCATCCTGCTGCATGAACCCTCCGTCCTGCTGCTGGATGAACCTGCGGCGGGTCTCGACCCCCGCGCCCGTATCGAATTGCGCCAGAGTCTGCGGAAACTGGCCTTCAGCGGCAAAACCATCCTGATCTCCTCCCATATCCTCACTGAACTGGAAGACCTTGCCGATGGCGTGGTCATCATCGAAAAGGGAAAAATCCTGTCCTGCGGCGCGTTGGGCGAGATCATCGCGGACAGGAAAAACTCCGAATGCCGCGTCCTGCTGACTTTCCCGTCCGCCGCGGTCGATTTCATCGAAAAACTGAAAGCGCTTTCCGTGGCGCAGACGGTCGAAGTCCATTCGCCAAGACAGCTTCAGCTCACGCTCGCATCCGAAGACCGGTTTCCCTGCGCGATGGCGAAGATTTTCCAGTCCGGACTGCCGGTCATCGGCATGTCGCGTCCGGATGTCGGGCTCGAAGGCGTCTTCATGGATAAGACCAGCGGGGAGGTGCAGTGATGAAAAAATTAGCCGCAATATTGAACCGGAAATTTTCCGACCGCCTGAATCCGGTCTGGGTCAAGGAAATGCGCCAGATGCTGAACGGACGGGCGTTGCTCGGAAGTGCCGCTGCACTGATTATTGCCGGTCTGTTATTCTCGTATCTGGGGCCTGCTTGGAGGGGGTTGACGACGGATCCTGTTTTCTTTTTGTATCTTTTCTGTTACTGGGTCATCCTGCTGATCCCGGTTCTGGAATGTGTTTCGCGGTGGCATTATGAACGTGGACAGGACTGCCTGACCCCGGAATATACGACCGGTCTTTCCGCCTTTACCATCCTGAACGGGAAACTGTTGGCCGCTCTGACCTCGACCCTGATCCTGTTTCTGATAGGACTGCCGGTCTGCTTCCTGTTTCATTCCGAGTGGCCGTTCATCGACTTTTTCATCCTGTTTCTGCCGAATTATCTGATGACGGTGACGCTGCTGTTCCTGCTGTGTCTGCTGCCGCAGCGGAAAAAAACTTCACCGGGTTCGCTGCCCGATCTGGTCCTGATCGGACTGCTGTTCTGGATCGCGGATTTTGTTTTGCTGGCCATTTTGGTTGCTCACAGCCTTGAGCCGGAGCATGCTCCGATCCTTTTTCATTCGTCTCTTCTTTCATTGGCCGCGGCGGTCGAGTGTTATTTCTGGTGCCATGCCCGGCTGCTGCCGGCGAGGGCGAACCGGATGCTGCTGCCCCGGATCGCCGGACTGGTCCTCTGTCTGCTCTTCATTCCGGCGGATGGCGTGTATTCCTTCAATACCGGGGTGCTGTTCAGTGTTTACGGCGTCATCAATATCCTGGCCGCATCCTGCGAACGGTTCGAACTGACCGAGCGCTGCCGGGCCGAATTGCCGAAGAAAATCATCCCGCGCCTGATCGTCCTCTTTTTCAGCAGCGGCGCTTACAGCGGACTGATCTACGGCATGGCTTTTCTGACCGCGGGTGCGGTCTGGAAAGGGATGGAGACCGTGACTTTCCATTCTGTCTGTTTCTATCTGCTGTTCTACGCTTTGCTGGCACTGGTGATCCGGCGCTGGAAACCGGGCTGGACGCCCTGGGCGCTCCTGCTGGTTTACGCATTCTGCAATTTCCTCGCGCTGTTCAATATCGTTCACCCGGACGGCTGGTTCTCCATTCTGACGCCGATGAACATTCTCGAAGGCAATGCCCGGCTGATCGTGCCGCTGGCACTTTCCGGAGCGGTCCTGCTGATCGTGCTGATCCAGGCTATCCTGCCGTCCGCGTCACGGCGCGAAATTTTGCCAAAATGATAAATTTTTTCTCCACTTTGCTATTTACAACTCGTCCCGCGGTGCTATATTATCATAAAAGGCGGAGGTTTTTATCATGAAAAGAAAAGTCGGATTTGGAATTATCGGAGCCGGGATGATCGCGGAACTTCATGCCAGAACCATGAAGAACCTGAAAAACGTCGAGCTGATCGGAATATTTGACACCAATGCGGAAGCCGCCCGGAAACGGGCGGACCAGTTCCAGTGCCGGGCTTACAGCAATTTCGATGAATTCCTGGCCGATCCGGCCATCGAAGCGGTCACGATCGCCACGCCTTCCGGCATGCACGGCAAGGTGGCGATCCCCGCCGCCAAGGCCGGGAAACACATCCTGTGCGAAAAACCCCTCGAGATCACCCTGAAAAAAGTCGATGAGGTCATTCAGGCCTGCGATGAAAACAATGTGCTGCTTTCGCCGGTGTTCCAGACCCGTTTCACCAAGCCGGTGCAGCTGGTGCGCAAAGCCATGCAGTCGGGACGGTTCGGCCGGATGGTCCTGGCCAGCGCGCAGATGCGCTGGTACCGCAATCCCGCCTATTACTCCGGTTCCTCCTGGCGCGGCACCTGGGCCATGGACGGCGGCGGCGCGCTGATGAATCAGGCCATCCACATGATCGACCTGCTGATCTACATCAACGGCGCGCCGGAAGAGGTGTTCGCTTTCGCCGGGACGCTCACCCACAGTATCGAGGTCGAGGACAATCTCTGCGCGACGGTCAAATACCGGAACGGTTCTTTCGGCACGATCGAGGTCAGCACCTCCTGCGCTCCCGGGTTCCCGCGGCGGCTGGAATTCTCCGGCAGCGACGGCACCGTGGCGTTCGAAGAGGACAAGATCACCCGCTGGGAATTCACCCATCCGGAGCCCGATGACAAGGCGATCCTGCGCGAACTTTCCGGCAAAGCCGACGCAGGCGGCGGCAGTTCGCCGATGAATATCAGCAGCGACGGCCACGCCAGCCAGATCTCCGACCTGGCCGATGCGATCCTGACCGGCAGAAAGCCGTTCCTGGACGGCCGCGAAGGTCGGCGCGCGATCGAACTGATCTGCGGCATCTATGAGTCCGCCCGGACCGGCAAACCCTACTATTTCAACCGGTGACCGGCATGGAGGTCAGATTTATCCCGGTCAAGATGCGTCTGCCGCTGAAATTCGGCGCGGAAACCATCGAATCGATCCAGATCGCCCATGTGGAGCTGGAGGCTTACGGCGCCAGAGGGATCGGCGAAACGCCGCTTTCGGTCGGTTGGTCCTGGCCCTCGGATCTTTCGTTCCTCTTCCGCGAGGGCGTCATGCTGGATTTCTGCCGTCTGCTGGCCGCCGAATACCGCCCGGACGAGACTCTTGACCCGATGAGCGCCGGATATGTTTTTTTGAATGAAAAACTGCCGGAACTGCTGGCTCGTTTCAACCGGGAACGTCAGGTCGAAATGCCGCATCTGGCGGCGCTGATCTGCACCTCGGCCTTCGATATCGCCTGGCACGACGCTTTCGCGAAATCCCGCCGGCTGCCCGCGTTCGAGACTTACGGTCCGGATTTCATGCAGCACGACCTGGCGTGGTTCTTTGATGATCCCAAGTTCGCCGGCAAATATCCGCAGGATTACTTTGTCAAACCGGTTCCGGACCGGATCCCGGTCTGGCATCTGGTCGGCGGCAAAGATTTGCTTCTCGAATCCGAGCGGACCGGCAAAGAGCCCGAGGACGGTTATCCGGTCTCCCTCGAAAAATGGATCGAACGCGACGGCCTCAAATGTCTCAAGATCAAGCTCACGGGACGCGACGCCGAATGGGATTACGACCGGATGGTCCGGGTGGGAAAGATCGCCTTGCGTTACGGCTGCGAGGCGCTGTCCCCCGATTTCAACTGCCTGGTGCGCGAACCTGCGTATGTCAATGACATCCTCGACCGGCTGAAAGCCGCGGAACCGGCGGTTTACGATCTGCTGCTCTATGTGGAACAGCCGTTCCCGTATGACCTGGAAGCCAACCGGATCGACGTGCATTCCTGTTCGGCGCGCAAACCGCTGTTCATGGATGAAAGCGCGCATGACTGGAAACTGGTCAAAATGGGATATGAACTGGGCTGGAACGGCGTGGCGCTGAAAGTCTGCAAGACGATGACCGGCGCTCTGCTTTCCGCCTGCTGGGCAAAAGAACACGGCATGCTGCTGATGGTGCAGGACCTGACCAATCCGATGCTGGCGACCATCCCGCACGTGCTGCTGGCGGCGCAGGTAGGCACGATCAAGGGCGTGGAATGCAATGCGCCGCAGTTCTACCCGACCGCCTCGCTGGCTGATGAGAAAATCCATCCGGGTCTGTACGAACGCCGGAACGGCGTGGTCGATCTCAGCACGGTAAAGGGACCCGGTTTCGGGTATTGAAATGAGAAAACGAAACTGAATAATTTTACAAGAAAGGGAAAAAGCATGAAAAAAGTCTCGAAACAGAACGGCATGTCAAATGCACTGCACCGCAAATTCACCCTTATAGAACTTCTGGTGGTGGTAGCGATCATTGCGATCCTGGCGGGAATGCTGCTGCCGGCGCTGAACCAGGCCAAACAGAAAGCCCGGGCGATCGCCTGCACCTCGAATCTCGGCCAGTTCGGAAAAGTCATCCTGCTGTATGCCTCGGACCACAAAGCCTGGATCCCGCCGGCATACGACGGCGCCAGTCAGGGCAAATCAACTTTTGCTTTCTTCAGTAACTCTCTCGACCATGAGCCGAACGGATATTTTGCCCCGTATATCCATAACCGGTCAGGCGCCCAATATGAATTGGGGATCATTGATGCGAAAGGGAACCGCACGAAATTCTGCTGTCCCGCCCAGGAGCCGGATACCCGCGGGACCAGTCAGAGAACGCTGGGACTCAATAGAGAAAGAATCTCCGGCGGCACGGGTGTTTTCCTGCCGAAACTGAATTCCCTGTCCAGAAGATTTCTGCTGATGGATTGCAGAAAGTTATTGGTCTATTTGTCCTGGAAATCTTCTTCCGGGGCCGCGAATAATTGTCCCTATCCGATCCATTCGGGCGGCTGCAATATCCTGATGCTGGACGGTCATGTGGAATTCCGCAAATTCGAGAGTATCCCGGATATATACAATTACACGCGGACCAACGAAGACAAGATCTTCTGGAGAGATTGAAAAACGGGATCAGGAAAGGAATTATAAAGATGAGAAAACAATATGTGATGACCACAGTGGTCCTGGCAATGGCGGCCGTTGTACCGATGCTGGCGCAGACTCCGTTCAAACCGTATCCGGTGTCGCCGCGGAAGATCGTGATTGGGAAGGACCCGCAGATCACCTTGTGCAAGGATGGGAAAGCGGCTTTCGAGGTGGTGAAACCGGCGAATCCGGCGGCGGCAAAAGAAGCACTCAAGGAACTCCTGCTGCGTCTGGAGCAGATCACGGGCAGGAAAGTGGTGCCGGTGGCGAAGGCCTCCGGGAAAGTGCCGGCGTTTTATCTGGGAACTTGTCCGGAAGCGGAAAAACTGGGGCTGAACCCGGAAAAACTGGACCGGGACGGATTTTACATCAAGACCGACGGCAACCGGATTTTCATCACCGGCTGCGACGGCGGAACGGGAACGAAAATTCAGAAAGCCACGCTTTTCGGGGTTTACGATTTTCTGGAACGTTTTGCGGGAGTGCGTTACTATTTCCCCGGCGAGATCGGGACGATCGTGCCGAAGAAAAAGGACTGGACACTGCCCTCGATCGATATTACGGAGCGGCCGGATATGCAGAAACGCCGGATCTACTGTTACCCGTGCGCACGGCCGCCGCTGGACACTTCGAAATATTTCTATCCGGGCCTGAACCGGAAGAATTTGATACCTCCTACGTGGCGTAACAGCACCCGGAAGACGCTCGGAGCGAATCACGGGATCAATGCACTCGAATTGGGCAGGCGTTTTTCCAAAACGCATCCGGAATATTTTGCCCTGACCAAAGACGGGAAAAGATTCGACCATACCTACTCCTCGGCCAGGCCGAGCCATAAATACGGACATCTCTGCTTCAGTTCGGAAGGATTGAAGGAGGAAGTTTATCAGGATGCGGTGGCCGCTCTGACCGGGAAGCCGGCATCTACCCGCGGGGTTTCCCGCTGGAATTACCAGTGGGACCCGGAGGCGGTCAGTATTTGTCCGAACGACGGGATCTACTGGTGCCAGTGTCCTGCCTGCAAAAAGATCGAGGCGCAGGGAGCGCAGGCGATCAACGATCATATCTGGAAATTCCGCGTGGACATAGCCAACAAGCTGAAAAAGAATAACATTCCGGGGTATGTGACGGCCAACAGCTACGCGCAGTTCTCCCTGATGCCGTCGATGGAACTCCCCGACAACATCAATGTGAGCATTACTCCGCCCGGCCCGTGGTCGATGAACATCCCGTCCCTCTGGTCGCGGGAGCAGAAACGGATGAAGGACTGGGTCAAACGGGTGCATCACAAAATCACCATCGGGACCTATGCCACGAAAGCGCTGGCGCTGGTGCCCGAAGTGCCGAACTTCACCCCGCGTGCCGTCGGCGCTTATTTCAAGGCCCAGAAAGACTCTATCTACGGCTGTTTCTTCGAGGTCGGAAGCGACCATTGGATGTTCGATTTCATGAACTGCTACGTCTTTTCCAAAGTCCTGTGGAACACGGATACGGATGTGGAAGCGCTGATGGATGAACATTGCCGCCTGATGTTCGGAAAAGCGGCGTCGCAGATGAACCGGTTCTACCGGGAAATCGAAGACATCTGGATGCATAAGATCATGAAGGAAACGATCCAGACTTCCCTCGGCGAAAAATGGAAAGTCCCGACCCTGTACGAGATCTGGACCCGGATTTATTCCCCGGAAAAGGTCAGGGAAATCAGCACGCTCCTGGATCAGGCGGAAAAGGCAGTCGCGTCCGATCCGGAATCCCTGAAGCGGGTCAAATTCATCCGGAAAGAAATCTGGGAACCGTGGAGACCGCTTCCAGAACTTTTTCGGATGACGTTTCCGACCGGAGCGCGTGGACCCTGCATCCCGGCCGGGCGGAAGGGATCACCCTGGACGGGAAACTGGACGAGTCCGCCTGGAAAAAGGCGGAAGTTGTCTGGCTGAACGTAAATCCGCTCGTCCGGTTCGGCAGAGTCGACAAAGTGGCGGTCCATACCCGGGTCAGAATGCTGCAGGACGGAGATAATTTCTATTTCGGTTTCGAAGCGGATGAACCGAAAACCGACCGGATGGCTGTGGAGTCCGGCAGAAAAGCGGATGATTCGGAAATCTGGCGGGACAACGCGGCGGAAATTTTCCTTTCAGCCGACCTTTCCAGCCAATTCATCTACCAGTTCATTTTCAATTCGGCCGGAGTCAAATGCGACCTGAAGAACAGTCTGAAAACGATCGACCCGAAATTCGACAGCGGCTTCGAAGTGAAAACGCAGGTCGTGCCGGGGAAAATGTGGACCGCGGAGGTCCGCATCCCGCGGAAAGCCCTGCCGGAACTGAAGGGGAGAAAACAGATCGTCGGCAATTTTACCCGTCGGCGCGTGCTGAAAGACGGGGATGTCAAGCCCGTCTCCTATGTCTGGTTCCCGAAAGCCGAAAACATTCCCGAATATTGCGGGGTCATCCAGCTGGAAAAAGCGGAAAAGCCGGTCAATCTGATCCAGTGCGGCGATTTTGACGGACCGCATAAGAAATGGGGTATCGGAGCATGGGGGGTCGCGAGGCGGTTCGTTCCGGAAAATGAGGTCTTCGTGACCCGGGGAACGTCCCTGCGTCTGGAAGGCAACACCTATTATGCCACCCAGAAGATCCCCGTTCAGCCGGGACACCGCTACAAGGTCAGTTTCTATATCCGGACCGAAAATCTGAAACCCGGAGTCCGGGCCATGGTCACGTTCGGCGGGCCCCCGGCGAATAATGTGCACGTGTTTGACCATAATCAGATTTACCTTTCCGGGACCCACCCGTGGCGGAGGATCGTGAAAACTTTTCAGGCTCCTGACGTGTTCGGGACCAAAAGAGTGCCGCAGCTGTCTTTCGGGCTCGGCAAAAAAAGCACCGGCAAATGCTGGATCGATCATGTGGAGCTGATCGAGGTCAAATAAGCTGGGATCGCGCCATGATCCGGATTGATTCCCATATCCATTTCCCCGCGGGCTGCGAACGGCAGCCGGATATCGGGTCCGGACTGATCCGGAATGCCATGCGGAACGGCATCGGCGCGTGCGTGGTTTCCCATATCTTCGGCGAAAAAATGGGCCAGGATCTCCATTTTCCGAGTTCGGAAGGGATCCGGCTTGCCAACGGGTTCGCCGCCGCCCAATGCCGCCTGAATCCCGGACGGCTGTTTTTCATGGGATATGTCAATCCGCAGAACCCGGACTGGCAGGAGGAGATGGACCGCAGCATTGCCGAAGGCGCCTGCGGGATCAAGCTCTGGGTCAGCCTGAAAGATTCGCGCGGCAGCCTCGAAAACACCATCCGCGTCCTGCGCCGCGCCGCGGTCCGGAAGATGCCCGTTTATCTGCATGTGTTCAACCGGACCGGCGGCAATCTGCCGGGCGAGATCGATATGGCGGAATTTGCCGAACTGGCGCAGACCGTGCCCGATTGCCGGATGATCGCCGGACATACCGGCGGCAACTGGCGGCGGTCGGCTGAAATCATCGCCCGCTGTCCGGAAAATGCCTGGATGGAGACCGGCGGCAGCAATCCCGACCTCGGCATGGTTGACGGCATCCTGAAATTCTGTCCGCCCGAACGTCTGCTCTATGGTTCCGATGCGCCCGGACGGGCTTTTTTTCCGCAGATCTGGAAGATCCTCGAAAGCGCCCTTTCCGAGGCTGACCGGGAACGGGTCTTCTGCCGGAATGCGATGGAACTGCTGTCCATTCCGGAACCCCGGCCGATCCCGGAAACTGAGGAGATTTACGGTCCAGTACCGGGTCCGGAAAATATCGATCACTGCTGTTTCTGCGGCCGTTATCCGTTCGAACCGCGTCCGGAATTTTCGCCGGAAGAGCTGGAAAACGCTTTGGCAGGGGAGGGGATCGACAAGGCTTATACTGCCGATTTCGGGGCAATTTTCGGGGCTGATATCAGGGCTGAAAACCGGAGGTTCCTGCAGCAGTGCCGCACGCTCGAACGGGTCCGTCCTCTGGCCGTGGCGGATCCCGCCGCGCCGGACCGGGATGCGGTCCTGTCCGAGATTTCCGCCGACTCCGGCTGGGCGGGACTCTGGCTTTCCCCGGCGTTTCATCACTGGCGGGCGGATGATCCCGCTTATACGGAATTCCTGCAGCGCTGTGCCGCACTCGGCAAGCCGGTTTTCATCAACTGCGGATTCTACGAACCGCGGTTTTTCCGGCCGGAACTGAGCCTGCGTCCGGTGTCCGATGACGAACTGATCTCATTCCTGAAAAAATATCCGTTCGGACGCTGTATCGTTCAGGGGAAAACTCCGCCGGCCGGGGCAGGGGAGTTCGGGCATTGTCTCTGGTGCTATACGCAGTTGACCGACCGGGGCGGCGCTCTGGCGGCGATGCTGAAACAGACCGATGCTCCGAAACTGGTCCGCGGCAGTGAATTCCCGTTCCGTCATCTGCACGAGACCTTGGCAGCCGCGCGTGCCGCGGTCCGCTGCGGCTGATCAGTCGGCGTGTTTGCGGAAGAGTTTCCGGTAACGGTGCGGAGTGGTGCCGTAACGTTTCCGGAACAGCCTGCCCAGATAGTTGCTGTCGCAGAATCCGCTGGCCACGGCGATCTCCTCGATGGAACGGTCGGTCTCTTCGAGCATTTTCCGGCTTTTTTCCAGCCTCAGCATGATGCAGTATCCGGTCGGTGAAACTCCGACGGTCTCCTTGAATTTATGGGCGAAGCTGGAGACGCTCATGCTGCTTTCCCGGGCGGCTTTTTCGATGGAAAAATGCTGTTCCGGACAGGCTTCCATGGCGGCGATGGTGTTGAACAGCCGTTCGGCCACGAGCGAAGGGGTGTTTTTCAGACTGCCCAGCTTGCCGTCGAAGATGATATAAAGCAGTTCCAGAAAGGCGATCTGCACCGCGAGCCGTTGACTGGGATAATTGCCGTAAAGAGCCTGGGTCAGTTTCCTGACCGCGTTTTCCGCCTCCTGGAAAAAGACCGGGGTCAGATGCATCATGTTGACCTTGAATTCGCGGTCGGGCGAAAAGAACTCCCGATAATGTTTCAGCGGCTGCAGGTCCGGCCGGAACCGGTCGAAATAATCCCAGCCCACGCAGATGTTGTAAAGACGGAAATTTTTGCAGGTCCGGTAATAATGGTGTTCGCCGTTGAGGATGGTGAACACGTCGCCTTTGATCACCGAGGTGCGCAGTTCGCTGCCGTCGTCGTTCCGGATCGTATGCTCGCCGTAGCCCTGCCGGATAATGGCGATCTCCATGTAATCATGGCCATGCATCGGCGAGGTCGGCCCCTGGTAGGAGTCCCGCACGCACAGCGGTATTCCCTGCGGACATTTCATCGTCTTGATCGAATAGCAATACATGATCACCCCGAACTCATCTTTCGGCTCCCTTTGCCGGATAATATAAACTGGTTCCTGCCGTTTTCACCGATGAATCTGCAAAAAAACAGCATTTTTCTGCAAAAATGGGTTTTCTTTCCCCCGTCAGCGGCAAAGATATTCGGCTGTTTTCACCAGGTCGTGACATTTGCAGGATCGTGCGGCTATTTTGCAGATTCATCAGTGAAATTCTCATATTCATGCGATATATTACGATTCGAATCAGGGAATGAACAACCGAATGGAGAACAGTTCCGATCATGGAAATTGCGGCTTATTATTTTCCGAACTATCACCTGGACGCCCGGAATGAGGCGCGTCACGGCCGGGGCTGGACCGAATGGGAACTGATGAAGTGCGCCCGGCCGCGTTTCGAGCATCACGACCAGCCCAAGATCCCGCTCTGGGGTTATGAGGACGAGGCCGATCCGGCCGTGATGGCGAAGAAAATCGCCGCCGCTGTGAAATACGGGATCGATGCTTTCGTGTTTGACTGGTACTGGTATGACGGACCGTTCCTGCAGCGGGCGCTGGATGAAGGTTTCCTCGGTGCGGAAAACTGCCGGGAAATGAAATTCGCCCTGATGTGGGCCAATCACGACTGGATGGACCGTCATCCCGTGGGACGGCAGGATGCGTTTCACGCGCCGCTGCTCTATCCCTGGAACACCACGCGGCAGAATGTCGCCGAAGTCTGGCAGTATCTGATCGATAATTATCTCACGAAACCGAATTACTGGACGGTCGGCGGACTGCCGTATTTTTCGATTTACGCGGTGGACCGGTTCATCAAACAGATGGGCGGCCCCGGCGAGGCGGCCGCGGTGCTGGCGGAATTCCGCGGACTCGCCCGCAAAGCCGGTCTGCCCGGCATCCATATCAACGCGATCTGGTTCGACAATCTGGAGACTACCCGTTCGCTGGCCTGTCCGCCCTCGGAATGGGTCACGAAGATCGGTTTTTCCAGCTACACCAGCTACAACAATGTCTTCACCACGCCCGTCTGGCGCCGATCGTTCCCGCGCATTTCCTGTGCGGAAGCCTGCCGGGAATATCACGAACTGGCGGACCGCGCCATGAAGAAACTGCCTGCCCCTTATTTCCCAGTGGTCACGGCCGGATGGGATTCCTCCCCGCGGACGGTGCAGAGCGAGATCTACGAATTCCTCGATGTCTATCCTTATTTTCCCGTGATGGAACCCGATCCGGCGGCTCTGGAAAACGCGATCGTGGACCTGAATGCGCTCGGACCCGAGGCGGTTTTCATCAACGCCTGGAATGAATGGACCGAAGGAAGTTATATCGAACCGGATGAGAAAAACGGTTTCGCCTTGCTGGAAGCAGTTTCGAAAGCGAAAAAAATCATATCAGAAAAGGAGGGTGCGGCATGATCGGTATCGGCAGCAACAGTAAATCGGGGCTGGGTCTGCCCCGGATCGTCCAATGGGGACCGGCGGTGTGTCTATTGTTCTTCGCCATGGTGATTTCGGCGGCGGAGATCCCGCCGAAACTGCAGGATGCGACCGCCATTCCGGATTTCCAGATCGTGAAGTCCGGCGACGAACGGATGTTCAAACTGCCGCAGCTGCCGCCGAAACCGGGCATGATCACGGTGCTGCGCTGCCGGATGTCCAGCTTCGGGAACGGCGGATGCAACAACTGCGCCCGGTTGAATTTCAATGACACGCCGCTGGGAATGATCACCGCTTCCGGACGTCCGCGGCTGCTCTTCCGCGGCCTCACTTTCCATCTGAAGGAAAAAGTTTTCAGCCATATCGAGTTCAAGTTCTTCAAGGGGTCCAACATCACGCTGCCTTTCGCCAGGGACTGCGACGACGCCGACGGCCGGACGACCGACGATCTCGGCTCCTGGTTCGTTTTCGACCTCACCGATGCGGCCAATCCGGTCGACGTCAACACCGTCACGTTCCGCAATATCCGGGTCGATCTCGGCGGCAACAACACCCTGACCGTGAAGGATGTTTCCGTCGGCTATCTGCCGGTTTCCATGCTGCCGAAGACGAAAATGAAAACGATCCGGTCGGGAAAGAGCTTCAAATCTTTCACGTTCGGCGGCACGAAGGTCGAACTTTACCGCAGCGGCGGTTTTTCCGTGGCGTTTCCGGGTTTGCCCGCCTACGCAGTCGAAACCGGGATCAGCATGAAACTCGGTGCCGGTTTAACCCTGCTGGCCAGCGACGGCAAGCCGGCGGTTTCCGTTACCCATCGGCAGGTCACTGCCAACTGCCTGGAATTCACCGCCAAATGGCCCTCCGTCCGGCTGGACCGTACCCTGACGGTGAACAAGGACGGTCGCGTCGACTGGTATGACAAATGGACCAATACCGACAAAAACCAGATCCGGGGCATCCCGCTGCGTTACCGGACCGGACTGGCCGGGACCGAAACGAGAAACTGGCTCAGCGGTTCTTATGAGGCATTGGAAACCATTATCGGCAGCAACAGCACGATTTTCTATGAAAACATGAACAAGTTCGGGACGGGCTGCACTTTCGCCGCGGAAGACGACAATTCCGAACTGGTGCTGGATGCAGTCAACAATTCGGGCATCGTGGAAATTTACTCGCCGGTTCTGGCGCTGGCTCCGGGCAAATCCTTCAAACTCCATTACAGCATCACCGGCGTTCCCGAAGGCGGTTACTGGAAATTCATCAACGATCTGCGCCGCCGCCGCCGGATCGGACGCTGCGGCGTTGAGCGGCCCTTCTTCTGGGGCGCCGAGATCCCGGTGATCCGCGGCCTCAACATGGAACAGCGGATCAAAAAGAATCTCGGCGGACTCGGCCCGATCACGATCGCCTTCGCACCGTGGATCAACCTGCTGGACCGCGAGGCGCTGAATGTCCCCCGCAAGCCCGGCATGACCTATTACGAGCATCAGGAACAATTCCGTCAGGACGGTCGGAAAAAGCTGGTCGAAAAGATCAGACTCTACAAGCGGCTGCTGCCCAATGCCAAGGTCATGGTGATCAACCATCCGGCGATGAAAAGGACTTACATGCCGGAATTCAATACCAATCCGCTCCGGATTTCCGCCATCCGCAACGCGGACGGATCGCCGTATCATCATGAAGGTTACGATTCGATTCTGCTCCGGAAAAAGGCCAAGGAGGGCTGGTCGATCATCTACTATCTGCCGCTGCCCGGCACCCCGTGGTACAACCGGTTCATGGAGGATCTCGATTTCTTCCTGAACAACGGGGCGGACGGGGTCTATGTCGATGAATACAGTTTCCGGACTCCCCGCAATTACCGGCGCTATGACTATTCCGCCTGGGACGGTTTCTCCGCCGACCTGGATGAAAACGGCAAAGTCAAAGCCCTGAAGAGCGACAACACCTTGACGACCATGCCGTTCCGGTCCGCGCTGGAACAGCGGGTCACCGGCGTCGGAAAACTGCTGCTCGGCAACGGCGGCGAATGCGGACGGATCGTCCCCAGTTCGTCCATGCACGGTTTCGTGGAAGGCACTTCCATGATTTACATGCCGAAGGCACACCTGCTCC
>SUWI01000114.1 GCA_015061565.1 Lentisphaerota bacterium | reverse complement strand
GTGGCGCGGAAAACCCTCCGCAGCGCCTTGACCCGTCTGGCACTGGAAAACTACATCGTCCGGATCAAGGGCGAAGGCACGTTCATCAACCGTTCTGCGGGCGAAGCCGGCCGGATCCTGGTCATGGTCCGGGACGAAGAAAGCATCACCACACCGGACCGCTACATTCTGCCGGGAATCCAGCAGGAAGCCGCCGCGATGAACCTTCAGGTCGAAACCTGCACCTGTCTGTCCCTGACCGCGGGTTCCGCCAAGGCGGCAGTCCGCCGGATCATGGACAAAAACTACCGCGGCATCATCTCCATGGAGTCGAACTTCAACGGCACCGAACCGGTGATCGGCATTCTGAAACAGACTGGTCTTCCGGTCCTGCTTCCCCACGCCATGCCCCGCGATGCGAAAAAGACTCCGTTCGCCGTCATGGGCACCGATTACCGCCAGGTCATGCGCGACGCACTCCAGTATCTGGCCGGACTCGGACACCGCCGCATCGCTTATCTGGCTTACGGAGAACTGCGTATCGCCAAAAAAGATTATTTCCGCCTGCTGGAGGAACTCGGTCCGGACCGTGATCCTGCCTTGTATTTCGATTCCCCCAGCTACCGCAACCATGATGTGATTGTGGCATCTATAGAAAAAATGTTTGCCGGATGCGGGAAACCGCCGACCGCCGTGCTCTGTTTCTCCGATTACTTCGCGCTCTGTCTGTATGAATATCTTCAGGCGAAACATCTGAGCATCCCCGAGGATGTCGCCGTCCTTTCCATCGGCGGCATGATCGGATGCGATTTCCTCAATCCACCGCTTTCCGCCATCGACTTCGGCTGCATGGAAATCGGCCGGACCGCGGTCCGCACCCTCATGGAAATGCGGATGAAAAACGAATTGACACGACCATTTATCACCACCCCGCACCATCTCACCGAGCGGGAAAGCACCCGGAAAAATGCTGTCAAGGAGATCGCCTGATGAAACGGAAAAAAGAAATCTTCGCCATTTACTTCCCCAGCTGGCATCCCGACCGCCATTACGAGCAATGGTATGGCAAGGGGTTCTGCGAATGGGAACTCATGAAAACCACCAGACCGCTGTTCCCCGGACACCGGCAGCCGCTCGAACCCGAATGGGGCTATTTCGACGAATCCGATCCTGTCTGGATGGCAAGGCAGATCGACCTCGCCGCCGACCACGGCATCACCGGTTTCATGTTTGACTGGTACTGGTACGAAGGCGACCAGTTCCTCGAAAAGCCGCTGAACGAAACATTCCTGAATGCCCCGAACCGGAATCGCCTCAATTTTTTCCTGATGTGGGCCAACCACACCTGGGGCATGTGGCCCGCGCTCGACGACGGTCTGCGGGCCATGAACGGCAATGAAAACCAGTCCAGCAAAATCTTCCTCACCATCCGCCATTCCGAACAGGATCTCCGCGAGGTCATGGAATATTCCTGCGAGAAATATTTCCGCTGCGAAAACTACTGGAAGATCGGCGGCAAACCGGTCTATTCCTTCTATAACTGCAACTGCCTGTTCCATTACATCCCGCCCGCGGACGTTCTTCGGATCATCGATGAAGTCGCGAAGAAACACGGTTTCCCCGGCATTTACACGCTGATGAACATCGGCTGCTGCAACGACAACGAATATTACTGCGGCTGGGAACGCATTCCGAAGATGCGGGACCACGGATTCGACGCCGTGTTCGCCTACAACAGCGGTTTGCGTTCCGACTTTGAAAAAACGGTCGCCAAAGACCGGCCGACGCTCGATTATTCGTTCATGATGGAGAACCAGAAATACTGCTGGGACCGGATCGCGGAACAGAGGATGCCGTTCGTGCCGAGCATCACGCTGGGACTGGATGTGGCGCCGCGCTGGAGCCGTCAGCTGAAATATCCGTGGGACTATGCGAAAACGGGATATTATCCGATCGTGGTGAACAACACGCCCGAACGTATCGGCGAAATGCTGAAAAAAGCGCTCGCGATGGATTCGGATGCAGTGATCATCAATGCCTGGAACGAATGGACCGAAGGCATGTCGCTGATCCCCGAAAAACACCTTGGCAATGCCAATTTGAAAGCCATAGAGAAAGTCATAAAGAATTATTAACAGCAAAAGGAGGAAG
Organism: Lentisphaerota bacterium; assembly: GCA_015061565.1. Taxonomy (GTDB): domain Bacteria; phylum Verrucomicrobiota; class Lentisphaeria; order Victivallales; family UBA1829; genus SIG94. Next base: position 14,329 of record SUWI01000114.1, on the reverse strand, counting down.
TTTCAAAATGAAAGCAGAAATGAAAAAGGACAAGATCAACCGTCCGGAACCGAAGAAAACATTCACCCTGATCGAGCTCCTGGTCGTTATTGCGATCATTGCGATCCTGGCGGGCATGCTGCTGCCCGCGCTGAACAAGGCAAAGGAGACCGCAAGAAGCATTTCCTGCACCAACAATCTCGCTCAGCTCGGAAAAATCACCGCACTTTATATCTCGGATAATAATGATTTCTTTCCTTACGGTGAATACTACGCTTCCAATGAAAAGTTCTGGCGTATGGATTCCAAGTCTTCCGCAATCAGGACCTACATACCCGGCAATAACAATGGTTGTGCTTATCTTGCAGGATTGCAAAAAGAGTCAAATAAATTTCTAAAGGGAAAATTCGTGTGTCCGGCTGTGGATGAAAGAAACCTCACCTATGATTTCAACGGGAAATTTTCCAATCGCCCGATGACGGCGGGCATGTTTATGTCACTGTCTGTCAATGCATATCTCTCCAATACTTACGAGAGGACGCATGGACAGAATCTGCCGGCGCTCAGGATCACAACGGTCAAAGAGCCGGCCAAACTGGTCTATTATACGGATGGAAACGGACAGGGATCAACCACCGGGTATCAGTGCAAATGGAAGGCATCTCAATCTGATACGGGTTTGAAGAGGAATGTCCCCGCCCGACATAAAGGCGGCGCCAATTTCAATTACGCGGACGGACATACTGCTTGTCTGAAATGGGAGGATTTCCCGACAGCAAACGAAAAAAATTGGATTCCATAAGGAAAAATGATTTGAAGCAGGAAACAGATAAAAAGGGAAAAAAATGAATATCAGAATCATCCGAAACGTGATGGCCGCCCTGCTGGCGGTTTCCGCCGTCGAAATCATGGGAGCTCAGAAACTGCAGACCGAACCGGGGTCACCGCGCAAGATCGTCATCGGGGACAAACCCGCCATCACGCTGTGCAAGGACGGCAAAGCGGAATTCGAAGTGGTCAAACCGGCAAATCCGACAGCGAATCCGGCCATGTGTGAACTGATCGCAAGGCTGGAACAGATCACCGGAAAAAAGGTCAAAACGGTCGCAAAAGCCTCGGGCAAGGTCCCCGCATTCTACCTCGGCGTCTGCCCTGAATCGAAGGCGCTCGGACTGAATCCGGAAAAACTCGACCGGGACGGCTATTACATCAAAACGGACGGGAACCGGATATTCATCACGGGCTGCGACAGCACCAACCCGAAACGGGTCGAACGCGCGACGCTGTTCGGCGTATATGACTTCCTCGAACGGTTCGCGGGTGTGCGCTATTACTTCCCCGGCGAAATCGGAACCGTTGTGCCGAAGAAGAAAGACTGGGCACTGCCCGCGATCGACATCACGGAACGCCCTGACACCCAGTACCGCTGGATCTACTGTTATCCGTCCTCGAAAGTGGTGAGCGGCAAATATCATTATCCCGGGCAGAAAGAAGACAACCCGCTGATCTGGCGGGACAGCACGCTGCGGAGCATCCGGTCGTGCCACGGGCTGAACGACCTGGATCTGGTCAAGCGTTTCGCCAAGACCCACCCGGAATATTTTGCGATGACCGCGACGGGAGACCGGCATGACGGATCGAAAATCACGACCAGCTACCACAAGCACGGGCATCTCTGCTACAGTTCCGAAGGACTCAAGGAAGAAATCTATCAGGACGCGGCGGCGTGTCTGACCGGCAAGCCGGCTTCTTCGCGCGGGATCAGCAGATGGTCTCAGCGCTGGAACACGATGCACGTCGACCTGGCGCCGAACGACGGCATGCTGTGGTGTCTCTGCCCGAAATGCAAAGCGATCCAGGAACAGGGGCCGCAGGCGATGAGCGATCATATCTGGAAATTCGCGGCCGACATCGCCAATCGTCTGAAAAAGAACGGCATCGAGGGATACGTGATGATGGACAGCTACGGCCAGTTCAAGCTGAAACCGACCTTCGAACTGCCGAACAACCTGATGATCGGAGTCGCCGTGAGCGGAGCCTGGGGCATGAACAACGAAAAAGTCCGCAAGAGCGGCCATGACCGGCTGAAACTCTGGTCCGAGACGGTGAACGGCAAGGTCAAGACCTGGACTTATATCACCAAGGCGAGCGCGGCGGTTCCGGTCGTGCCGAACTTCACTCCGCGCGCCGTCGGGGCGTTCTACAAATCGGTGAAGGATTACATCTTCGGCAGTTTCCTCGAAGCGGGAAGCGACCACTGGATGTACGGATTCTTGAACTGCTACGTGTTCTCCAAGGTCATGTGGAACTGGGACACCGACGTGGAAGCGCTGATCGATGAGCATTGCAAACTGATGTACGGCAAGGCGGCGCCGCAGATGGGCAAGTTTTACCGCGAACTCGAAACGATCTGGATGAACAACGTCGTCAAGGAGATCGTGCATACCTCGTGGGGCGACAACTGGAAGATCCCGACCCGGCGCGAAGTCTGGACCAGAATCTTTTCGCCGAAAAAGATCGCCGAGTTCAATGCGCTGCTGGACCAGGCAGAAAAAGCAGTTGCCAAAGATCCCCAATCCCTGAAACGGGTCAAATTCATGCGGAACGAACTATGGCAGCCGGTGATCGACGGACAGAAGGCGTTCCAGTCGGAAACCGCCAACCGCACCGCATGGACGATGTATGCCGGGAAAGCGGACAAGATCACGCTCGACGGCAAACTGACCGAGGCAGCCTGGAAAAAAGCCGAAGCGGTGTGGCTGGTCGCGAACAAATCCGGAAAGCCGACCGAGGTCCAGACCACGGTGAAAATGCTGCAGGACGCAGACAATTTCTACTTCGGATTCGAAGCGCAGGAACCGGAAACGGCGAAGATGATCGCCGCGACCGACCGCAAACCGGACAGTACGGAAGTCTGGCGCGACAACGGAGCGGAAATCTTCCTTTCCGCCGAGTCTTCCAGTGAATTCATCTACCAGTTCATCTTCAATTCGACAGGCTTCAAGTCCGACATGAAAAACAACCTGTTTACGGTCGATGCCGCCTACGATTCCGGGTTCGAAGTGAAGACCGCAGTCGTCGCGGGCAAGCGGTGGACGGCGGAAGTGTGCATCCCGCGCAAGGCGATGCCGGAACTGGCAGGCAGAAATTCGCTGGTCGGCAACTTCACGAGACACCGCGTGCTGACAGGACAGCAGGTCGGAACCGAATTTTACGCGTGGTTCCCGAAGAAACGCAACATTCCGGAAGACTGTGGCACCATCCGGCTCGATGAGAAACAGCCAGACGGCAACCTGATCAAGATCCCGGACTTCAACGGTGCGGTCCACAAGCGCTTCATGGCCAAGGGCTGGGCAGCGACCGGCAAAGACGCCGCGATTCTGGTGACCGACCATGAATACTTCATCACCAAGGGTGTTTCGGTCCGGCTCGAACCGGGCTGCACCGCGATCCGCCAGAGTTTCGGGCTCGAACCCGACAAAAAATACAAGGCGAGTTTCTTCGTGCGCACCGAAAAACTGAATCCGGGACTGCGGATCATGATCCGTTACGGCGGCAATCCGGCGCCGTCACTCTATATCCTGGGCGATTACCGCGATTACATCCGCGACACAGTGAACTGGTACCGGGTGGAAAAGACCTTCCGCACCCCGAAGGAATTCGGCAAACAGTATCCGCCGCATATTGAATTCTCCATCGGCAAGAGCACCGGAAAGTGCTGGATCGACCATGTGGAACTGGTCGAGGTGAAATAAACTGGGATACTTATGAATAAAGACAAGATCAAGGGGCTGATTTTAGGATTCAGCGCGACGTTCTGCTGGGCGAGTTTTTATATCGTTTCCCGTTACTTTTTCGGAACCGACAGCGACGGACTGGATCCGTTATGGAGTTCGTGTCTGCGCTATCTGATCGCCTCGTTCATATTGTTTGTCTGCCTGATCGCTTTGAAACAGGTTTCCGCCCTGAGCAGAGCCTTGCACAAGGACTGGAAAATGCTGTTGCTGCTGGGCCTGATCGGGATCGCGGGAGAAAGCACGCTGCTTTTCTATTCGATGAAATTCACCACGGCGGCCCGTTCGAATCTGCTGACCAATATTTCACCCGTCGCGACGGCGGTCATGTCGTGGTTCATCACGCGGGAAGTATTCAGCCGGAGCCAGATCGCGGGAATGCTGCTGGGCTTCATCGGCATGTGCACGGTCTTTTTTCTGCGCGGCGGCGACGATTTTTCCGGTGGCAATGCGTCCTTCCTGCCTGGCGACTTGATGGCGGTGGCGGCAGGGATCTGCTGGTCGGCGTTCACCGTGCTCGGCGAACGCGCGGTCCGGCAATACGGTCCACACGTCATCATGTGCGGGGCGTTTCTTTTCGGGGCACTGGTGATGATCCCGATCATGGGGATCGCCGGAAGCCGGGTCACGCTGTCGATCGATCTGCGGGGCTGGCTGATGATCCTCTATATCGGGGGCATTTCCAATGCGCTGGCGAACGTGTGCTGGTATGCGGCGCTGAAATTCCTGAAGCCGGGCGAACTCGGCTCGTTCGGATATGTGAGCATCATCCTGACCTGTCTGCTGGCGTTCTGCTTCCTCGGGGAAAAGATCACCCTGCCGTTCGCGTTATGTCTGGTCATGATCCTCTTCGGCACCTGTCTGATGCTGAAAAATCCGGGGAAATGACCCCGGTTTTATATAGTGGTCGGACAGGTCGGACAGGTCGGACAGGTCGGAAGAAACGGCATGACGCGAAATCAAACCGGCAAAGCCGAGAGTTGCCCGAGAGTAGTTGGTAGTTGCGGCGCAGCAGAAAACCGCCCGGTCCGAAGTTTTCCCGGACCGGGCGGCAATTCTATCCGTAACTCAGCAAGGACGGATCATTTCTGCTTGCGGTAGCCGCATTTCGGACAGACGCCGTCTTTCAGGGCGATGCCGCAGAGCGGACAGCGGTCCATGGTGCCGGAAACCGGATATTCCTGGCTGGCCGCATTGACGCCGCTGGTGAACGTGATCTTGGCGATGTTGAGCTTGTCCTTGAGCAGTTCATAGACGATTTTGATCATGCCTTCGACGGTCATCGTCTCTTTGGTGACCACGAGGCGGCAATCGGGATAGGCCGTAGCCAGTTCGGTCTTGAAAGCCGGGCCTTTCATCTGATTGGTGGGTGCGCCGTCCTTGATGCCCTGCTGTTCATAAACGGCGAGGATCGCGGGCAGCAGCGGATCGTCTTCGCGCAGGATCAGCGCATGGTCGAAATTTTTGATGACGCTCCAGGCGGTTTTCTGGATCTCATTGCAGGGAAAAACCATATTCACGCCGGGATTGACCGTGTCTTCGACTTCGATCGTCAGGACGCCGGTATGGCCGTGCAGGTACTGGGCCTCGCCTTTGAATTTGTAGAAACGGTGTGCATACTGAATGTCGAATGTGGTGATGGATCTCATGTTGACTACTCCTTTTTCATGGTTTTCAATACGAATAAACGTCAGGGGATACAACAGGGAATCAGATAACAGATGTCAGGTTTCCTCCTTTCCTTTGTGCTTGAAATCAATATAATTCACATTAACAAAAAGTCAAATGGTTTATGATAAATTTATCAATCTTCCGGATCGGTCCAGTCGGTTCCGGCTGACAAATTTTCCGTCGTTCGGCTTGCATTTCCCGGCAGGACAGTGTATTGTATCGTAAAGTATTATGACCATTCGAAAAGAGCTTGTCAAAATGGAGATATAAAATGAATCCGCTGCCTCCCCTCACCTGCAACTACGGACCCGTCACGATCGAAGAAATCCCCGCGCGGCTGGAAAAACTGGCCGCCGCCGGGATCAAACGAGTCCAGCTGGAAGCCAAACAGCTGATGGATACCGTTGACGATCCGGAATACCGCCGGGTGCTGGTGCACGAAGCGGAAGCCAACGGGCTTAAACTGTTCGACGCCCACGGGCTGCACAGCCTCACCGATTCCATCGGATGTCCGATACCGGGAGCGGAAAAACATCTGTTCGAAGTCGTCCGCAAGGCGCTGCACGGGGCGGCGGACCTCGGGCTCCGGACCGTTACGTTCCATCTCTCCCGGACGCGGCTGGTCAAGCAGTTCGCACCGGAAAGCGGAGCGATCGAGGATGTGGATCTGGAAGGAGCGCGGCCGCGCATTATGCGCCAGCTGGAGGTGCTGGTCCCGGAAGCGGAAAAACTCGGGATACTGATGGCGCTGGAAAATCTGTTCCTGCCGTCGTCCGCCGCCCATTTCATCACGCCGATCGTGCGTGAGTTCAACCATCCGAATCTCGGGCTGAACTACGATTCGGGCCACGCGCTGCTGGTGGAACGGCTGCCGGGCAAAGATCCGGCCGAAATCGCGGAATGGATCCGGCTGGGCTGGACGGACAGCCAGGTCACGCTGCAGGACGACCAGCTGGACGAGATGCTGGATCAGGTCATCACCGCGCATCTGCATGACAACATGGGGATCAACGACGAGCATCTGCTGCCGGGCGAAGGCCGGGCGAATTGGCCGCATATCGTCGAACGTCTGCGCCGCGCGCCTCGGCTGGTCTCGCTCCAAAGCGAAGTCATGGCCAAATATTACGGGGACGATCCGGGCAGTCAGGCCGAACGTTTCCGCAAGTTCGGCTTCACGATCTGACCGCGGAAACCGGAAAGGACGCGAACTTTTACGGAGAATACGGAGAATACAGAGAATACGGAGATCGCGCACGGCCTGCGCTGAAACGAAACTCATAAAAGCCTGACAGTAATTTCGACAGGAGATTATTTTTCCATGAAAAACCTGATGCGGCGTTTTCTTCAGACCGCCTTGTTCGGATGCTGTTTTCTTGCTTCGCTCTTCGGCGCGGAAGAAAAGAAGATCGTATGCTTCGGCGACAGCCTGACTTCCTGCGGCGGCAAGGACGGCCGATATTCCGACATGCTCCAACGCTCATTGCCGGGTTACCGGATCATCAACAGCGGCAAAGGCGGCGACACGCTCGGGGGCGGACTGGCCCGCCTGGAAGACGCCGTGCTGAAACATCGGGCGCAGTATCTGATCATCGGACTGGGCGCCAACGATTACTGGCAGCGCAGACGTTCCCTCAACGACCTGAAAAAAGATTACGAAACGATCCTGAAACGCAGCACCGAAGCGGGGATGAAGATCGTGGTCATCAGCTGTTTCGGCAATGAAAAACTGCCGGATGGAACTGTCATCGACTTCGACAAGCCCGGCATCCCGCTGAAGCATTACGCCGCGGGGATCGCCATTATCGAGCATGAACTGGTCAGGAAATATCACGCCGAATATGTGCCGGATATGCAATGCGGGATCACCCCGAAAGGACGGAAGGACCTGTGGAGCGATTCCAATCACCCCAATGCGGCAGGCAACCGGATCGTCGCGGACACTATCCTGCCGAAACTGCGCCTGATCCTGAAATGAATCAGAGAGCTGCGAGTTGAACCTGTCCGCGTTCCCGCGGACAGGATCATTTCCGGCGCCAGACGCTCAGCACTTCGCCGGTGTACTGAATGTGGACCAGGCCGTCTTTGCCCAGCCGTTCATGCAGTTCTTTCGGCAGGAATTCGGCCGGGACGCGCTGACGCAGCATTTTCCGGCAGATCACCACTTTTTCCGCTTCGAGATACGTCACTCCGCCGACCGGCGTTTCAACCGGCGTGAAACCGGAAAGCTTTTCCTTGTCGGTGTCCCGGCCGGATCTGCCGCCGAAAACCTTGTAGAGCGCTTTCTGATATTTCGCCGGGTACCAGGAGAGGACGAAGATCGGACTCTTTTCGAAGTAGCGGAAACTGAAACGGTTCTCGCGGATATAAACGATCGCTGCCGGTTTGCTCCACAGGACGCCCGTGGCGCCCCAGCCCAGCGTAAGACTGTTGTAATGCGTCGCCGTGCCGGCCGTGCCCAGATAAACCCGCGGACCGAACAGCGGGCCCACGTCTTTCGCGATTTCGACCTGCTCGAAATGCTTGTAGAATTCACTCACGGGCAGCGGTTTTTTCCGCGCCGGCAAAGGTTCCTCTCCAACGAGAACGGTTCCCGACAGGACGGTCAGGACCAGCAGCAGACTTTTCCAGAAACGCATAGTAATAATCTCCTCTCTTCAGTTTGATGATCCGGCGGACCTTCCGCGCGGTTTCTTTCCGGCAATATAAACCGGTACGGACGTTTTTTCAATCCCGGTTCCGAAAAACCGCTGCAGGATTTTTCCTCTCCGCTTGAAAAACCACGCGGCGGAAGTATATTACTATATTGCAATTTACAATATCGAAAGGATTATATCATGGCTATTCTTCTGACCGGCGGAACCGGTTTCATCGGATCCCATACTGCAGTCGAACTCATCAATGCGAAACAGGATGTGGTCATCGCCGACGACCTGTCGAACAGCAAAGCGGAAATCGTCGACAAGATCGAGCAGATCACGGGGAAACGCCCCGCATTCCGCCAGCTGGATGTGACCGACAAAGCCGGGCTGGACGCCATGTTCAACGAATTTCAGATCGAAGGCGTCATCCACTTTGCCGGATTCAAGGCGGTCGGCGAATCCGTCGCCAAACCGATCGAATATTACCGGAACAACCTCGACTCCATGCTGTCCGTGCTGGAAGTCATGCGTGCGCATCAGTGCAGGAAACTGATCTTCAGCTCGTCCGCCACGGTTTACGGGGCCAACAGCGAATCGCCGTTCAAGGAGACCGCGCCGACCGGGAACTGCACCAATCCCTACGGCTGGACCAAATACATGATCGAACAGATCCTGTTCGGCGTGGCGCAGGCGGATCCCGATATGTCCATCGTGTTGCTCCGCTATTTCAACCCGATCGGCGCGCATGAAAGCGGGCTCATCGGCGAACGTCCCAACGGCATTCCGAACAACCTGCTGCCGTATCTCACCCAGACGGTGATCGGCATCCGCGATCATCTGAGCGTGTTCGGCAACGATTATCCCACCCATGACGGCACGGGCGTGCGGGATTTCATTCACGTGGTCGACCTGGCCAAAGGTCATGTGGCGGCGTTCGATTATGCCCGGAAACATACCGGTGCGGAAGTCTTCAATCTCGGCACCGGCATCGGCTACAGCGTGCTCGATGTGATCAAGGCTTTCGAGCAAGCCAACGGCGTCAAGGTCAAATATCAGTTCTGCCCGCGGCGTCCGGGCGATATCGCCACCTGCTATTCCGACCCGTCCAAGGCGAAGGAACTGCTCCACTGGCAGGCGGAAAAGAATCTGGTCGACATGTGCCGCGATGCCTGGCGCTGGCAGCAGAACTGCTGACCGGGTTCAGGACGCCGCAGGAAAACGGGAAAAAATCCGTTTCGGGACTTGATTTTGTGTTGACCTGATATAATTTATAACGGACAATCGAGAAAGAGAGGTTTCTATGGGTCTGAGCATGACGGAAATTCTGGTAATCATCGCAGTGATACTGATCCTGTTCGGGGCGAAGAAGATCCCCGAGCTGGCCCGTTCCCTGGGACGCGCCAGTTATGAATTCAAGAAAGCCAAGGAAGACCTGGTCAAAGAGACCCGTGAACTGCAGGATGCCGCAGTCGACAACGCCGAGGCCGCCGATCAGGCCAAACAGCCCGAAGAAAAGAAAGAGGAAAAATAATATTTCCCTGGTCCGGAGGCGTTATTTATGGCTGACACTCCTGAAGAAGCGGGCTTTCTCGACCATCTGGAAGCTCTCCGCGCGGTATTGCTCAAGATCCTCCTGCTGTTCGTCATCGGCTGCGTGCCCGGCTGGTATTTTTCCGAACTTCTGCTCAAATGGCTGCTGGACTATGCCGCGCCGGAAGGTTTTACTCTGCATTATTTCACGCTGATGGAACCGTTCCTCACCCGGCTGAAGATCATGCTGATGCTGTCGCTGTGCGTGACCCTGCCGGGTGCCCTGGTATGGATCTGGGGATTCATCGCCCCCGCCCTGACCGTTTCCGAGCGGAAGGCATTGCGTCTGCCGATGGTCTCGATCCTGCTGCTGGCGGTGCTCGGCGCGGCGGTCTCCATCCTGTTCATCATCCCGGCACTGGTCCGGTTCTCCCTTTCATTCGCCGGACCGGAAATGCAGCCGGTCATCGGCATCGGCGATTTCGTTTCGCTGATCCTGATGGTCATCCTCGCCGGCATGCTGCTCTTTCAGATGCCGATGGTGCTGCTCGGGCTGCTCACGCTCGGCGTGGTAAATCTGGAAACCGTCCGCAAAAAACGGCCCTATGTGATCGTGGTGATCTTCATCCTTTCGGCGCTTTTTTCGCCGCCGGACGTGTTCAGTCAGCTGCTGCTGGCCATTCCGACCTGGATCCTGTTCGAGCTGAGCCTGCTCTTCTATTCCGCCCGGCAGCGCAGATCCTGAAATGAGGACCGGCCGGTCCTGGCCCGGTTCAAGGCCCGCCGGATCTCACCGGTATCCCGGAACCGCCGTTTCGGATCCCGTTCACAGCAGCCCAGCGCGATTTCGTTCAGCGGCATGAAAGCGGTCAGATCGCACTGTTCGGGGATCTCCGGAAAACGCAGCGGATCTTCCCGCGTGCACAGCAGATAAATCATTTTGCCGAAGGCATAGATATCGCATTCCTTCCCGGTTGCCGGCCACGGCGGACGGAATCCCGCGCTCCCGCCCGGACTGCGCACACCGGCAGGCGACACCATTCCCGGATCGCCGATCTTCAGAACGCCGCGGACGAACAGGATGTTCTCCGGTTTCAGGTCGCAGTGCGCCAGACCGTGCTCATGCAGATGTCCCATTCCCGCCAGGATGGCGTCCAGACACCGCAGGACCGCACGGAAGGTCAGACCGCCGAGTGCCATCCTGCCGGACAGCGTATCCGGCTCATAACTTCCGGATCCCGCCCGGAGATTGTCCGCAGCATCCGTGATGCAGTAAAGATGATCCGCCGTTTCGCCGGAATCCAGGATCTTCAGCAGATTCACATGTTCTGAACCCAGCAAACGATACAGCTTTACTCCGCGCCGTTCCATCCTCAGCAGCGCTGCATTTTCCGTCTTGGCGACCAGACGGACCGCCTGCAGATTCTGCCGCCGGTCCATTCCCAGCCAGACTTTGCCCGTAGTTCCCGAGCCGCAGCAGGACAACAGCGTGAAACCCGGTATCTCCGGCACTTCCGATCTCATTTTCCGTTTTTCCATCCGATCTCTCCCGACTTTTTCTGAGTTTCTCCCTGAATATAGCACGGATTCATTTTTATTTCAAGCCGTTTTTATTTTTATTTTTTCAAAAAATTTACATAAAATAAAAATTTCACTAACTGTTTTTATGCAAAAATCCATGAGCCGGTAATTTTCAAAAAAAATTTTTTTCCGATTTGAAAAATCCAGAAAATTGAATTATATTGGTTGTAACAAGAAAAATCTTCCCGGATCAGCTGATCTGCGGGCGGATTTTTTGAAACAATCTAAAAAGAAAGGTTCTTATCATGAAACAGACTCTCGCTCTTGGAATCGCCGTTATGCTGGCCGGAACCCTGCAGCTTCCCGCTCAGGACCTCAAACTGCCCGCACCCGACACCAAAGGCGGCAAGCCGCTGATGGAATGCATGGCGCTCCGCAAATCCAGCCGGAGTTTTTCCTCGAAGAAGCTCTCTCCGCAGATCATGGCCAACATCTTCTACGCCGCCGACGGCATCACCCGGAAAGACGGCCGCAAAACCGTTCCCACCGCCCGCAATGCCCAGAATCAGATGATCTATGCCGCCACCGCTGACGGTTCCTGGATCTATGAGCCCAAGACCAACACGCTCAAAAAACTCGGCTCGAAAGATATCCGCACCGTCTGCGGCAAGCAGGGATTCCATGCGGACGCCCCGCTCGTGCTGGTCTATGTGGCGGAACCCGAAAAATGCGGAAAAACACCCGAACAGCAGCAGAATTATGCGGCCAATCACGCCGGTTATTCTTCCCAGAACGTGTATCTCTACGCCGCCTCGGAAGGTCTCGCGACGGTGGTCTGCGCCATGGTCGACCGCGATGCACTCGCCAAAGCTTTGAACCTGCCTGCCAATCAGCAGATCATGTATTCCCAGCCGATCGGTTATCCCGGCAAGTAAGCCGCACCCGATCCCGTTTTGTCCAGCCATCCGGGCCGCCATGGTCCGGATGGCTTTTCCGTCCCGGAAACTTTTCGCTTTTTTTCATTTTCAGGCTTGATTTTGCCATCGTTGGCATTACTTTATATAGCAAGGATTCGTTGAGTCTGCTCAACCGAGTTTTTGACCAAATACCATATAACCAGCAAGGAGAAAAAAAATGAGTTTCAATCTGAAACCGGTCGCCGCTGAGATCGCCGCTCTTTTCCCGAACGGCAATGAATTCAAATTTTACGCAGATTCTTATCAGAAGACGGACAAGCTGACCGCCATGATGGCGCGCGACAGCCAGTCCCGGTTCCTGCTGCTCTGCGCCAAGGATAATGCCGGCGATTTCGCCGCGTTCGACGGTGAATGCGCCGCCGGTAAAGATTTCACCGCCAAGAAGGCGCCCCTGACCGAAAAGAACGCCGCCGCCCTGCGCAAAGCTTTCCCCTGGACCGCGCCCGTTCCCGTGCTGCATAAGAAATGTTCCTTCGGCTGCGGCGACCGTCTCGGCCTCGCCACCAGCGCCCACGCCGAACTCTTCAAGAAATACAATGCGTTCCCGGTCTTCGCCCAGCAGTCGATCCGCGAACTCATCCTGACCAAGCGCACCTACCGCAGCGTCATCGACGACGCCACGTTCCAGGTCTTCCAGGCCGGCTACACCGGCGGCTACGGCGCCGACGGCGACCATCTGAAGAGCTTCGAACACATCGACATGGCGCTGGAAACCGGCGTCACCATGCTGACTCTGGACCTCTCCGACGAACTCCATCCGGCGTTCGCGGAAACCTCCGGCGCGGAACTGGAAAAAGCCTATGCGGCCGTTCCCGCCGCCGTGCGCTCCGAATGTGAAAAGATCTATCTGGCCGGCCCGATCAAACTGAAATCCTCCACGCTGCAGTTCTCGAAGGAAGAACTCATGCGCTGCGTGCTGATCTACACCGACGCCATGAATTTCGCCGCCAAAGTCGGCGAACGGCTCCGTCAGCACGGCGCCGGCAAAGTCGACCTGGAAATTTCGGTCGACGAGACCAGTGCCCCGACCCTGCCCGAACATCATTATTTCGTCGCCAACGAACTGAAACGCCGCCAGGTGGTTTTCGCCTCGCTCGCGCCCCGGTTCATCGGCGAATTCCAGAAAGGTATCGACTACATCGGCGACCTGAAGGAATTCCGCAAACAGTTCGGACAGCACGTCGAGATCGCCGATTTCTTCGGCACCTACAAAGTCAGCGTGCATTCCGGCAGCGACAAATTCTCCGCCTTCCCGATCATCGGCGAACTCACCGGCGGACATTTCCACCTCAAGACCGCCGGCACCTCCTGGCTGGAAGCGGTGGAAGCCATTTCCTACGCCGATCCGAAGCTCTTCCGCGAGATCTACACCAAGGCGTTCGCCGCCCTGCCCGCAGCGCTGAAGCTCTATCATATCACCGCGGACTTTTCCGTGCTGCCCAAGGAAGAAACGCTCACCGATGCCCAGCTGCCCGACCTGCTCAAATGTGTCCCCGGCCGTCAGCTGCTCCACATCACCTACGGCGCCATGCTCGGCGACGATCCCGTGATGCACGACAAGATCTACCGTGCGCTGTTCGTTCACGAGGAAGAATACCAGAAACAGCTGGACGAACATTTCCGCAAGCATCTCGACAAGCTCGGAATCAAGGCCGATAAATAACGGTCTGGAGCCGAAATGGACGAAATGCAGAGGAGTCAGTTCCTGATCTACCGAAGCGAGGACGGACGGATCAAACTGGATGTGCGCTTCCAGGATTATACCGTCTGGCTCACGCAGGCGATGATCGTGGAATTGTTTCAATCGAGCAAAGCCAATGTCAGCGAACATATTGCCAATATCTTTGCCGAGGGGGAACTGACTCCGGAAGCAACTGTTCGGAAATTCCGAACAGTTCGTCAGGAGGGGGCCCGTCAGGTGGAGCGGGAACTGGAATTCTACAACCTCGACCTCATCATCTCGGTCGGCTACCGGATCAAATCGAAGGTGGCAACCCAGTTCCGCATCTGGGCGACCCAGCACCTGAGCGAATTCATCCGCAAGGGCTTTGTTCTGGACGACGAACGCCTGAAGAATCCCGACCGGCCTTTCGATTATTTCGACGAACTGCTGGAACGGATCCAGGAGATCCGCACCTCGGAAAAACGCTTTTACCAGAAGATCACCGACATCTACGCCACCAGCATCGACTACGATCCGACCGCGGAGATCAGCATC
>SUWI01000113.1 GCA_015061565.1 Lentisphaerota bacterium | reverse complement strand
CTGATTGATCCAATATTGACGCGTTTCCCTGCCTGTCATAAATTCCTCCTGTTCCTGGTTCAGGGTTCAGAGGTAATTTAGCACACGGTTCGTTTCTGGAAAAGATGTATCCCGCTGGGCGCTTACGTGCGCGAAGAGATTCTGCGCGAATTTACCCGCTGACCGGATATTTTCAGCCGTCAATTTTTTCGGGCGTGCGCGCCGCGTTGGCTTTCAGCAGTTCCAGGAAATTCTTCAGCGGCGGGGAACTGCCGGCGTCCGCATAGACGGCGCAGACCGGCAGCACCGGACGGAAATCGCTGAACTGACGGTAGCAGAGCCGTTCCCCGAACAGTCCGGCATACGTGGCGGAAACGATCGTGATGCCCATGCCCGCCTCCACCAGCCGGAGCGCCGCATACGAACTGCTGATTTCGTCGGTAGTCAGCGGCTCGAATCCGCCTTTCGCCGCGCAGAAGCCGCAGACGTAATTCCGGAATGCGGGCGAAGTCCGCATCGGGACCAGGATGAACCGTTCCTGCGCCAGATCGGCCACTTTCAGGTCCTTTTTTTCCGCCAGCCGATGCGTCCGCGGCAATACCACCGCCAGCGGGTCGTCGTAGATCTTTTCGCAGACCAGCTCCTCATCGGTCTGCAGTTCCGGCGTGGCGCGCAGAAAAGCCAGGTCCAGCACCCGGTCCCGCATCTGGATCGTCAGGTCCGCCGAATTGGAATCGATCACTTCCAGCGCCACGCCCGGATATTTCCGGTTCATTTCCGCCAGCGTGTCGATGAACGCGGTTTTTCCCAGGGTCGATGAGAGCGCGCCGACCGTCAGACGCCCGAACTTGCCTTCCCCGGCGGCGCGGGCGCGGTTTTCGGCATAGCGGAGCTGCCGCAATGCCTTCTCCGCTTCCGGCAGGAACGCTTCCCCTGCCGGCGTCAGGGCCACATGCCATTTGTTCGTCCGGTGGAACAGCTGGGTGTCCAGTTCCTTTTCGAGCGTCTGGATCCCCCGGCTCAGCGACGGCTGGGTCACTCCGAGCTTGGCCGCCGCCCGCGCAAAATGCAGTTCCTTCGCCGTCGTTATGAAATATTTCAGCTGGGTCAATTCCATGATTCAATACTCCTCATACATTGATTTTTGCATTTTAATATATTGATAATATTACAAAAGTCAAGTATATTCCTCAAAAATTTCAGAATGGAGAGTCCGAATGGAAATCAATTTGAGATCGGTTTTTGAAAATGCACTGTATCTGCTGGCGCTGCTGAATCCCGCCAGCAAAATCATGTTTCTGGCCTCGTATCAGCCGGCGCCCGGCCAACGCCGGAACTTCGAACTTTCCTGGAAATCGACTGCGGCGGCGCTGCTGATCCTGATCCTGCTGGCGGCGGCGGGACAATTCCTGCTGGGCCGGATCTTCCGGGTGGAACTCTATTCGCTTCAGATCACCGGCGGACTGGTCGTATTTGTGATCGGCTGGACCGCAGTCAACCAGGGGCGTTTTGTCAAACGGCAGCAGGATTCGCTGATGGAAGGCCTGACGGACATTTCGCTGGTGCCGCTGGCGACGCCGCTGATCGCGGGTCCTGGTATGATCGCGGCAGTGATCGCGGGCAGTGTGGCGGACGGTCTGCTGCCGACCTGTGCCGCCCTGACGCTGGCGCTGCTGATCAATTTCCTGCTGATGATCAGTGCGGGCGGCATCAATAAATTCCTGGTGAAAACGCATCTGCTGGGACCTCTGATCCGCGTGACGGGCCTGATCATCGCGGTGGTGGCGATGCAGATGATGATCACCGGCATCCGGACCGCCTTGAAACTGTGATCATAAGAAAACGCCCTGTCCCGGGAAATCTGTCCCGTCAAGGCCGATGAAAACCTTTGTTGACGGATGCCGCGAGGGTCATCTGTTGGCAGACCGGTTCAGTTTTTCGATTGCTTCCGCGACTTTTTCCCGATAAGAACTGACTTTGCCGTAATCTTTGGTATAGCGGTCGGAACCGAGCATCACGATGGAATCGGGAATTGACAGCAGCGGATGGTTCGGAGCGGATTCCCGGAGCAGGGCGAAATATTCGTAGTCTTCGATGCCGTCGCGGACATTGTGGATCCGGATCGAAGGCAGCACTCCCCCATCGACATCCGGCCAGAACAGATTGCCGTCGCCCTGTCTTGTCGGACGATATTTGGAACTCCGCCGTCCGGCATAAGTTGCAGCGTTGATATCGCGGCTGCTCCAGTTGATCGAGGTCGGTATCTTACCTCCGGGACAATTGAACGCCCACGGGCGGTAAGTCGAATAATAGGCGATTCCGGCGGCATCGTATTTGACGCCCTGCCAGGCGAGAATCCGGGGCGCCATTCCGGGAAGATCGATCATCAGACCAGGATTGCCGTAAACGGAATAGAAGCAGACTTTTCCGCCTTTCCCGGTCAGATCGCGGGTTTTCTCTTTCGGCAGTGCCGCCAGAAACCAGATATCCATCAGGTCGGTGGAGATGGTCATTTTCTTTCCCACGTTGCAGAGTTTGACATCCGGGAAATCATGTTTCAGCCAGGAGCAGATCTTCACAGCCTCTCCGAGCCGTTTTTTTACCTCGGGAGGATCCTGATGCATGATCTCGTCAAAACCGTTAACGACGGCAATGTCGGCGGCGTTGTGTTTTTTCAATACCGGAAGGAAGTATTCGAGGAATGTTTTGACTTTTGCATAGTATTCCCGGCTGAATTGAAACGGTGCTGCCGGATCGAACAGATACCAGATGCACATCAGGTTCATTCCCCGTTTCAGACAATGCTCCAGATCATCCGGATGCGGATGGAATTGATAAGGTTTTCGTTTGCCGTCCTGGGCATTCCCATTCACATACATACCGGTCGGATTCAGGCGGCAGTCCAGCATCAGATCGTAACAGCGCCGGCGGACCGCGGGATCCTTCGGCGAATACCGCCAGTCGAAGAAAGTCAGGCATTTGCCCCGCACCGGCAAAGAAAAATTGAATACCCTGACTTCATAAGGGAATCGGGCAAGGATTTTTCCTTTCATCGAAAAATCGACCGTCCCGCGGTAAACTCCGGCTTTCTGTCCGGATGGAACATAAACGGTGATCCAGTAAGGCTGAAGGCAATCCGCCAAATCCAGCGGACGGTTGTGCTGAAGCACTTCCGGCCAGAATCCGTTCCTGCTGGATGAATAGGCGGTGGAATTTTCCAGTTCAATATATCCCACGGGGTTGATCCGGACATTTTTTGCCGGGATCTCCGTCCCGTCCGGACCGGAAAGAGCCCTGGCGGAAACGGTGACGCCGGTCATCTTCCGATCCGGGAATGCGACGATTTGAAAGCTTTCGCGTTCATTTCCTGCGGCGGAAATCCGGAACGGGACCGCTGATGCAGCGTTGAACGTCCGGTCCCGGAAGATTTTTTCCGTCGGGGGGACGCCACGCAGGACCAGCGGTTCCGGTCTGCCTTTCAAAACGGCGGTGAGTGCCAGAAGTTCGCGGGCCTTGGTCATATGGATTTTCACCTGTTTCAAATCCTGCAGGGAACCTTCCAGCAAGACTGCCGTTTCATCAAGCCGTTGTTTCAAATAAGCACCGGCATGAACAGAGTTTTCCCGGAGATTGCGGATGAGGATGCCGATTTCTTCCCGGAGCTTGTTTCTGGAACTGGTCTCTGCCTCTTCAGCTGTATATAATTTCATTTCATCAAGATAAAAAACGGTATTGGGACTTCCTTTGAAAAACTGGATCCGGGTGATTTTTCCCCGGTTTACCGAAGCCGGCAGAGTATCCAGATCCAGAACAAAAGTAGAATGACTTTCCGGTTTGACAGTCAGATTCCCGCCCGGAATCGAACATTGACGGGGCAGATATTTCCCGTTGATCTGCAGAATCCGGGTTTTGAGGTTGGGAACCGGCTGCGGATTGTATAAAGTGAAACGGAGCTGCTTGTAAGGCCGCCAGTCGGTAATATCCGGGATCAGTTCCACGCAATTATTTGCACCTTTTAAGTCCAGTTTCAGGGATTTTTTACCGCGGAAAGCATATTCTCCGGTAATTTCCGCGGGGCCGACTGAGGTTCCGGAATCGGCAGGATTTTCGAACCCCCACCCGTCGGCCAAAGTCCGGATTTTGCCGCTGCGGAATCCCGAGATCTCGTATGCGCCGGCCGTTTTCGGAGATGAACAGGCAATGCGGAAAGTCATTTTCTTTCTCTGGGCGGAAGGATTCAGTTTCAGCGCCAGATCCACAAATTTGCCCGGCTT
The DNA here is from genome assembly GCA_015061565.1 of Lentisphaerota bacterium. Taxonomy (GTDB): domain Bacteria; phylum Verrucomicrobiota; class Lentisphaeria; order Victivallales; family UBA1829; genus SIG94. Next base: position 12,298 of record SUWI01000113.1, on the reverse strand, counting down.
CAAAAGCGAGTGTATATAGCGGGGCGGCATCGCTCCTGCGGTTACGGATTCCGCGAGAACCGGAATATCCTTTTTTTCAGGGGAGCATTGTTTTATCCGAATGAAGAGCCGGTCTGCTTCCGGATCGACGGGCACATCCTGGAAAATGATCTGCGGCCATCCTTTGCCGGGTTTTGCCGAGAAAAGAATATTGCCGTTTTCCAGTTTTTCAAAAACGGCATTGCCAACCGTCCGAACTTTCTGATCCTGCGGAAAGCTGAAGTTGTCCTCAGCTGGTGCCGGAACGGTTGAAACCAGCATAAGCAACAGAAAAGACAGTGCATTCCTCATCGAAATACTCCTATTTCATGCTGTGACTCAGCGCGGTTTGATGCCGGGAATATCGTCGATCCAGCGGGAAAGGTGTAGGGCGTCGGTAGTTTTCAGGATCGATTCATTCGGACTGGCCCGGCCGGTTCTGGCCTCCGTGACCTTATGCACATTGCCGCCGAGATAAAGCACATTGAGGCTTCTTTTATGGTTGCTTCCTTTTTTGCTTTTCTGGCAGAGCCCATGAGTATAATCTAAGAAAATCGCGGAACCGGGATGATGTTTCCCGGCCAGGACTCTGGCATTCCAGAAATTATACCAGACGGTCTGGTTGATCAGACTGTTTTTCGATTGCGTTCCATTTTTCCAGCGGAATTCCGGTGGGAACAAGGCATAATACGAATAATATTTCAAAGTTCCGCCCCAGTTGAAGGAATCGCTGGGACAACGGTAATATTTCGCCTGGAATGTGAAGTTTTCCTCGCCGGTTTTTTTGGTGTCCCCGCTGAAATATCCGTATTTGATCAGCAGCGAAAAAGGATCGGTTTCATACCAGCAGCGTCCCCAGTGACTTTGTTCCTCTTTATCTTTGATCAAGCCGGATGCGATGAAATCCCGGTTGTCCGTGGCATAAGTCAGGTCGGCGGTCCCGATTTGTTTGAGTTTGGCCGTACAGCTCGTATTGCGGGCCTGTTCCCGGGCGGAATTCAGCGCCGGCAGCAGCAGCGCCGCCAGGATCGCTATGATCGCAATCACCACGAGCAATTCTATCAAGGTGAAAATCTGTCTGTTTCCCGCCGAAACGAGTGTCTGTTTTTTTCTCATGATTCCCGTATCCTCCTTCATAATGGTTTTATCCCTTTTGGCTGTCAACAGCTGAATTCGATATAGACCAAAGTATTGGCTTTCAAGACCATATTCAGTTTCCCCTCGGCATCGACCTGGCATGGCACTTGTTCCAAGTCATGGCTGTCATCCAGAAGATATACGATCGGATTCCGCATCGCTTTGCCCGAAAGGTTCACGGACAGTTCCAGCGCGTCCGGAAGATTGTCCGATTCGAAATACCGGTTGATGAGAATCGCCGCATGACCGTTTTTGTCGGTTGCCCCAACGGCGAAAATGCCGTTTTTGCGATGCGTGTCAAGGCAGAACTGCGTTCCCAGTTTTGCCAGTTTCGACCAGGCGAGGAAAGCATAGTAACCTTTCAGCGGCTTCTGCGTATAAAAATCGAAAATCCCGTTGAACCTGCTGGGCCTGGCATCGTAATACATCAGCATATCAAGCGGAGAATTCTGACCGGCGCACATGACCGACGAGGCGAAAACGGCCCCTTTCAGTCCGGTAATCGTCTCCACGGTTTTCCGGTATCCTTCGTCGGTCCAGTTCCGGACATAGTTCCATTCATTGAGAATGCTTTCAGCAGTATTATATCCGAACTCATCCAGAATGTTCCGGACGGTCCGCATGCAGGATTGAAACGCATTGGGCTGAGTCCCGTAAAGATGCCATGAGAAAAAGTCCAGCGGAACACGTTCCCCTTCGCAAATTGCGGCGAGAAACCGTTTCATCCACGGCAGCTTTCCCGACAATGCCGGTCCGCCGATTTTCAATTTCGGGAAACATTTTTTCAGATGGCATGCCGCAGTCCGGTAAAAGTCGAAAAATTGTTTTTCCGTTCCCTGCCAGGTCCGCTTGTTGACCGCATCGTCGGGATCGAGGTCGGGTTCGTTCCAGATTTCCCAGTACTGGATATTCATGTGAAATCCGTCCGCCCACCCTTCATTGTAATGACGGATGATATGTTCGCAGATCACAGCCCATTTGCAGAAATCCGGCGGAACTTTCGTGCCGTATTTTTTGATTTTGTGTTCGATTTTGCTGCCGAGACGGTAAAAGACCTGAGCCCCGGCTTCCTGGATCAATTGAAGATATTGATCCGTCAGCAGGAAATCATAAGCCGCAGGATCGTCCGGATCGGCATCGAAGTTCGGAAACACGGCATGAACGTCTACAATATGTTCACCCCCATACCCGGAATAAAAAGCCGCATCATGATTCCGGGCATAAGGAATTGCGGCCGCTTTCCAGCTGTCGATATTGTTCAGCCGGCCTCGGACCGGACCGTTATTGACTGCGTTCATCGGTTTGATCCTGCCGATAAGGCGGTTCGGATATGCGGATATTTCCAACGGCTTGCAGGGGTCGATTTCTTCAATGTCCCTTTCCATAAAAGCAAAGCTCCAGCTGCCGGTGCCGCGCCGGACCCGGACGGTCAGAAGATTTTCCCCTTTGCGGCCCCGACCCGTGAAAGAATGATTATCCGCATCGAAACAGGGTGATGCATTACCGTTGGGAAAGGTTGTATAGATCACAGTTCCGTTCAGCCGGACTTCCGCCCACCAGTCGCAGCCCATTCCAAACCCCAATTCCATATCCCGGTCCAGATGGAACCGGTTGTATGCGGTTCCGTCATCTTCCGGTTGAAACGGTGTTTCACGAAGCTGATCGAAATCAATGAATCCGGCATCGTCCAGCTGGAAGGGGATTCCTTTTTGTACATTGTCCGTTTCTTTATCGGAAAGATTGTCCGGGATGAACAGCCATTCCGGGCAGAGGTATTGTTTCATAGTCTGCACCAATCCAGTTTTTTCTTTACCGGTTACTTTAACACAGGGAAGAATCAAATGCAATAAATGATTGTGCAGAATTATTAATGATTCGTGCATTTTTCATCGGATTGGACCGTATTTTCAACTTGACGCAATTGAAAAAAAGATAAACAATCGTATATTGTTCACAGTTTCATCTGATTCAGGAGGCGATCGTGAAAAAACAGCAGACCAGTCTTATCAGACAGCTTGAGAATCATCCACGGGTCGTGAACCTTCCCTGCAAATTGTCGGCGATCGGCTGCATGTTCCGCCACAGCTCACATTCCAAACAGGTATCGAATCTGTTTTTCTGCCTGACCTGGAACCGTTGGAAATACAATCCGGATTGTGAGGAAGCTTGCTATTTCTCCATCATTTATCCCGATACCTGGATCGCCGGAAGACCGTCATTGCCGCATGATGAAATCTGGCTCTCTTATCCTCCCGAGACAGCGGCATTCTTTTCCCAGATCCTTCCTCCCGGGATTTTCAATTGGAAAAGCGGAGAGAATAATCCGCAGTTCCGGAAAAAACTGATGCTGTCTCTGGAAATGACCAGGATCATTCGGCGGATTTATGACAAGCTGGAGAATTTTTTTCTGCCGGGTTCGGTCGATGCTCTGGATTTGCTGGCGCTGGAGCTGATCGAAGAATGCGTGATCCCGATCCAAACGGAACGGAGTCAATACACGGAAAACGATCTGAAGATCATGAAATTGGCGGGACAATTGAAAAATGGCGTTCCTCTGCCGGAACTGATCCGATCTTACGGTTTCAGCCGCCGCAACTTTTACCTGGCGTGGAACCGGATCTATAAGATTTCCCCGATCCAGTTCAAACTTCAGGAAAATCTGCAGATGGCAGCCGATCTGCTCCGGCGGACCGAACTGCCGATTTCAGAAATCGCCGGCATGTGCAGTTTCAACAGCACGATTTATTTTTACAATCAGTTCCGGCGGGTTTACAAGATGACACCCCGGCAGTATCGGGAACGGCATTTTCAGAATTGAAAAGGAGCAGACATCCCCTCCTGCTGGGATTATGCGAAGATTTTGTCCCCGCGCCAGATTGAAGGAGTTATACCCTTTTTTAAAGTGAAAAACCGCCGCAGAAAGAAATTGCTCTCTCTGCGGCGGTTTCGGTTTGAGACTGTATATCTCAGTCCAGCCGGATCACTCAGGCTTTGCAGTGACGCTTGCGGAGCTTCGCGGCGGTGTTTTTGATGCCGTCGACCATGTCCTTGATGTTCTGGTCGGTGAGACGCGGATGCATCGGGAGATTCATTTCACGCTTGTAGAAGAATTCCGTGGCGATCGGGCACTGATTGGGATCGTAGCCCATGCGGCGCAGGCCGGTGAAGTGGAAGGTGGGCTGATAATGCAGGATGGTCTGCACGCCTTCTTCCTGATACAGGGTCTGCATGAATTCATCACGGGTGCCGCCGATCTTCTTCTCGTCGATGCAGAGGGTGTAGAGGTGGAACACGTGGTTGTAGCCTTCGGGCTCGTAAACGGTCTCGACGCCTTCGATGCCTTTGAGTCCTTCGGTGATCTTGTGGGCGATCTCACGGCGTTTGGCGGTGAGCATCGGGAGCTTGTCGAGCTGGGCGCAGCCGACGGCGGCCTGGATCTCGTTCATGCGGTAGTTGCTGCCCCAGTGACCGTTGTGCGGGATCACGTCGAAGTGGGCGGGCATCCAGTACTGGATCGGATCGGTCTTTTCCATGGTGACTTTGTCGCCGAAGGTCCATTTGGAACCCTGTTCGCCCCAGGAGTGGTTGTTGCTCATGCAGCGGAGGTTCTGGATGCCGTGGCAGAATTCGTCATGGTTGGTGGTGATCATGCCGCCTTCGCCGCAGGTGGTGATGTTCTTGAGGGAGTGGAAGGAGAAAGCGCCGATATCGCCGATGGAGCCGGCCATGCGTCCCTTGTAGGAGGCGCCGGTGGCGTGCGCGCAGTCTTCCAGCACGAAGATGCCGTGCTTGCGGGCGATTTCCATGATGGGATCCATGTCGACCATCAGACCGGCATAGTGCACGACGTAGATCGCTTTGGTCTTGGAGGTGATCTTTTCGGCGACTTTAGCCGGATCGATGTTGAAGGTGCGCGGATCGATATCGGCGAACACCGGGATGCCGCCTTCCTTCAGGATGGCCAGGGAGGTGGCCACGAAGGTGTTCGGGGTGACGATGACTTCATCGCCGGGCTTGATGTCGAAGATCTGGGTGCCGACGTGCATGGCGGTGGTGCAGTTGGTGCACGCAAACGCATGTTTCACGCCGTGGATCCTGGCGAATTTATCCTGGAATTCCTGGGTCTTGGGACCCATGGTCAGGGAGTCCTGCGCCATGGCGGCCAGCGCCGCATTGCGTTCCGCATCGTCGTAGATGCTGCCCATGAAGGAATAGGCAACTTTCAGCTTCACACCGTCATCGGTGGCATACGAACTGGTGATCCCGCCTTCGGTTTTTCCGCCGGTGAAATGTTCCTTGTCAACTGTGTCGATAGGCATAATACTGTCCTCCTGATTGGTCGAAGTGCGCCGGAGCGGGGGACGGATTCCCTCGGCCCGGAACTTCAAATTTTATTTGATTTTAGGTTGAAACTCCGTGATCCTTCTCACATGGAAAAGATTTTCAGTTTGGCATTGTCCGCATGATCGATCCGTTTGCCGGTCTTGCGGGCCTTGCCGGCGTCCTTGATGGCCTTGCTCAGCTCTTTGGCCGCATTCTTCAGGAATTCTGCTTCGATCTTGGCGCCGAGCGCGGCATTGGCGCGTTCCGGATAGCCCATCACGCCGATCTTGACGTCTTCGCGCTGGGAGGTCTGGACGACTTCCTGTTTGAGCGTGGTGAAGCTGACCCGTTTCTGATAACTGTCCGGATCGTCGCGCAGACGTTCCGCCACGGCGGGTTTGTCCATGACGATTTTCTTGCGGACCACTTCCGGGCACCAATGCAGCAGCAGCGAGGTCTCGGCTTCGGACGCATGATAATCGCGGGTCTGGAACAGCTTGGTCCAGGTCGGGGAGAAATCCCAGATCGGGCAGAGTATGATCAGGTCGTCCGCCAGCGCGGGGTTCAGCCATTTCTGGATCCGGAGCGATTCTTTCAGGTGGAGCATGCTTTCGCTGCCGCCGTGGCCCGGAATGATGATGAAATTACGGAAGCCCTGCAGGGTCAGCGATTCGATGATCTCGCCGACCAGATTCGAGAAGGTGTTCGGCTTGACGTTGATCGTGCCCGGCAGCATACCGCCGGAGAAGGTGTAGTTCAGCACGGGCGCCACGATGCAGTCCAGCTTTTCCGCCAGGGCCGCCGAGGTGTATTCCGCGTTCCGGATATCCGTGTCCAGCGGCAGATGATATCCGTGCTGCTCGCACAGTGCATACGGCAGAATGATCGTCTGGTTCTTCTTCAGATACGCCTGCACTTCTTCCACAGTCATCAGACGCATCTGGCGGTTTTTCGCATTTTTCATAAACTACCTCCTGATTCCGGTTGTTTTTCTATTCTTACAATGGACTCTTTTCAAAAAAAAGCAAATATTTTTTGAAATATTTCTTGACTTTTTCGGAAAAAAGTTTATTTTTATGATACGGAAACGGGTTATATAAATTGTTTTTTTAGCGTGAAATAGATGAAAAAAGATAATTTGCGTTCTGTAATACTGGAAATCGTGCTGCAGCAGGGCGAGGTCACGCGTCCGGAACTGGTGGACGCGGTGGGGATCCGGGCGGCGAGTGTATTCGAGGCGGTGGACGAGCTGAAACGCGAGGGGATCCTGCATGAACCGGACCGGCAGGGCAAACGGACCGGACGGAAAGCGCCGAGATTGAAACTGGATCCGGACCACTTCTGGACGGCGGGGATCGATTTTCAGGTGCGGCGGACCATCGGGAGCGTGGCCGATCTGGCGGGCAATGTGCTGCATACCGTGGAGCTGCCTGCGCTTGAACGGGGCACGCTGAGCGCCTGCCGCAATGAGATCCGTGCCGTGATCCGGATGCTCCAGGAAAAAACCGGACGGCAATGGAGCAAAGTCAAGGGGATCGGATTTGCCGATCCGGGGCTGGTAGACGTCCGGCAGGGATTGTCGATCCGCGCGGTCAATGTCCCCGGCTGGGAAAACGCCCGCACGGGTGAATGGCTGTCGCGTGAAAACGGCGTTCCAGCGGCCGTCTGGCCGGAGGGCATGGTCAAGACTTTCATGGAGTATCTGGTACGCGGCAAATCAATGCACGGCAGTCTGTTCCATCTCGGCATGGACGACGGCATCGGCGGCGGGTTCATCAAGGACGGCGAATGCTTCATCGGTGATACGAATCAGGCGATGGAGATCGGCCATATCGTGATCGACCCGGCCGGACCGCTGTGCCAGTGCGGCAACCGGGGGTGTCTGGAGGCTCTGGCCGGCGAAAACGGGATCCGGCGGCGGATCCACGAGGTGATCAGCAGCGGCGTGGATACCGTGTTGAACCTGGAACAGTTCAGCCTGCAGTATTTCACGGAGTGTGCGAAACACGACAAAGCGGCGCGGATCATCGCCAGCGAGGTGAGCGACAGCATCGGCCGCGCGCTCGCCGTGGCCGTGGCATTGCTGAATCCTTCCATGATCGTGCTGAGCGGTGAACTGACCGGCCTGGGCGATCTGCTGCTCGAGTCCATCCACCGGGTCCTGAGCCTGAGCTGTTTCGCGGGAACGGTGCGTGACCTGAAACTGGAATTTTCCCGGCTGGAAAAATCAGACACCGCGCGCGGTGCCGCCCTGCTCATGCGCAATCAGCTGCTCCGGAACTGAGATTCAGTTCTTCAAATTGATTTCCGCCAGACAGTCGAAATAATGTTTGACGGTTTTCAGAATCAATCCGCATGCGACCAATAATACTCCGATGATTGCCAGGGACACTGCGCAGAACAGCGTGGGATAGCGCGGCACCGCGCCAGTTTGCAGATATTCGATCAGGACGGGAATGAAAAAACCGGCGGAGACCAGCAAGGACAGCAACCCCAGCATTCCGAAGAAAAACATCGGACGGTAATTGCTCAGCAGCAGAAAAATCGTTTTCAAAACCCGGAAACCGTCCCGGTAAGTATTCAATTTGGAAACACTTCCTGCCGGACGGTCGCGGTAAGCCACGGGGATCTCGCGGAACGGGAGCCGGCGGTCCAATGCAAACAGAGTCATTTCCGTTTCCAGTTCGAAACCGGAACAGAGGATGGGACAGTTTTTCACGAACCGCCGGCTGAACGCCCTGTATCCGGTCATGACATCTGAAACCTTATGCCGGAACAGCAGCCGGATCAGGAAGCAGACCAGGGAATTGCCGAAATTGTGGAATTTACGTGGATTGACCTCATAATAAGTTGTGGAAAGCCGGTCGCCGGTGACCATATCCATTTCTCTGGCAAGGATATCCCGGATCAGCTCCGGAGCGGCTTCAGCCGGATAGGTGTCATCGGAATCGGCCATCAGGTAACAATCCGCTTCGATTTCCTGGAACATTTTCCTGACCACGAAACCCTTCCCCTGTTGCGGCACGGAACGCACCACCGCTCCGGTTTTCCGGGCTAGTTCCCTGCTGCGGTCCGTGCTGTTGTTGTCATAGACATAAATCTCCGCATCCAGGAGCACCTTCCGGAAATCGGCGACCACTTTGGCAATGGTCAATTCCTCATTATAGCATGGCAGCAGAACAGCGATTTTCTTCATGGATCCACCTTTTTTCAGGTTGAAAGGCCGTCAGTGACATGAATAATGCCGCACAGGTCAACGCCAGTCCGCGATATGTCATCCAGTCATGAATATAAGTATGGTTGGCCATGAGGAAAATGACTGCAATCGGCATGGCGGCCAACATCAGATATCCTAGAAACAAGCGGCTGTTGAAAACCAGTTTATGTTTTTTCCACTGGTAAATTTTCACCATCAGGAACGGAACAATAATAATGCCGGTCAGCAGTAAAATCAACTGGCTGTTATCATACAGAAACTGGAAATTTTTGACGATGGATTGCCAGCGGGTAAATTCAATTGATTTTCCCGAGGTGCTGATCCGCAGAAATATCTGATGAAAAACCTGCTGGACATTGCCGGATAAACAGATTCCCAGCAAAATTTTAGTTCCCCATGACATAACGTAACCCGCCAACCAGGCTGCCGGATAGCCGAACCAAATCCGGAACCAGTTTTTCCAATTCCGGCCATTTGCCGATTCCGCTTGCAGGAAATCTTTTCCGCAGATAAACAACGCCGGAATCCCGAACGCAAGAATGGGCGCGGTCAGCAAATCTAAAAAAGCAGTCAGCATCCCCAATATATAGAATGTGACGTTTCGCCTGCTAATATCTCGCTGGCGGCAGACCCAGATCAAGCCTCCAAGACCTATGAAGATCACAGGAGTAAACTGCAGGGACATAAAGAAAACCTGAAAATTACATAGCGACAGCACAATATACAAGGCGAAAAGACCGGGAAAACCCGCCGTCTTATAAGCATGCACGACGGAGATAAACAGCAAAAAGAGAATCAGAGAACCATACAAAACATAAATCTTGTCAAGATGCCAGACATAATGCAGGATTTTTATGACTGCGCTGTGGCCGAACCAATAGCGAGCATAAGAACCTTTTACCAAACTGTTTCTTTTGCTGTTGACCATATTGTTCAGGGTATGGGTAAATTCCTTTCCTTTTTCCGCATAAAAGACCGCCTCAATTGCCGAACGAATCGGCTGTTTGGAATCAAAAGAATATGCTATATTCAAAATCAGTGAATCAGAACAATTATCCAGCGTTACGCCTGACGTTTCCGGATAATCGCCGCCCTTGGCCAGGATCCTGGCTGAACGCCTCATCAGCGAATCAAACTTACGGGTGTGCGGCAGTGCTGCACTAAGTATCAGCAAACAGATAAAGGTGGAAATCAGGATCATATAAACGTAGAGATAGATCAAGAAATTTTTAATTTTCATCTGCCAATATTTTCCAATGTATTATAGATTAAACTGGAACCTGAGTATACTTTCCCTTGATAAATCTTATTTGCTTTTCAGATTGGCTGAAAACGATTTCCTGCATTCCCGTGCTGTATGAAAATCCATCAGTTCTTCCGGACGGCAGTGCAGTATCGCGGCATAGAGTTCAGCCGTTTTTACGCAGGAAATGCCCCGTTTTTCATTATGATTCACTGAACTCCTGGTCACATTGAGCCGTCTTGCAAGTTCACTTTGCTTGATATTCCGCCGAATCCTCATTTCCTTTAATGCTGTCAATTGTTACCTCCGTATTACGCTATTCAGTTATATTATAACGCTATTTAGCGAATTATCAAGATAAAATCAAACTTTTTGGGCAAAAAAAATTGTTTTTATCCAAAAAGGGTGTATTTTGTTGAAATAAATGTCAACAAAGAGGTTGAATAATATGTATGAGGAAGAGGTAAAAAAGGCCATTCTGGACGCATGCAGGGCCGCCGGCGGTCAGCGCGCTTTTGCGAAGCAGCGGGGTATAAGTCAAAGCTGGGTCTCCGATTACATTTCAGGGCACAAACAGATACGGAATATGTCGTTGCAAACACTGCATAAATTTTTCCCCGATCTCATACTGGTTTTTTCAGCCAAACAGAAATCTGCTGCAACTTTGGCCGATTTAGAGCGTCGAATTTCAGCTCTTGAAAATGAGCGTGATCTGAAAAAAAATACAGATTCCTGATCTTATCGTCATTTGAATGGTGTCTTGTCGTCTGCAAACGAAAAAAAAGAAATGGATAAATGAGAGTTGCAATAAAATATCCTGCTGAAAAAATCTCCAGAAATTCCAGGATTGCGTTGTCCTAATCCGATCAGCGATTTGCTGCTCGAATCCATTCACCGGGTGTTGAGCCTGAGCTGTTTTGCGGGAACGGTGCGTGACCTGAAACTGGAATTTTCCCGGCTGGAAAAATCAGACACCGCGCGCGGTGCCGCCCTGCTTATGCGCAATCAGCTGCTGCGGAGCTGAAGATCAGTTCGGTTCCTCCGTTTCAAATGAATTCAGTTTCCGTTCGGTTTTTCCAGATGTTTGACCTTGCCGTGCTTGTCAACATAAAATGGTTTTTTGACCCGGGGATGCCGATAAGGTATGTGCTTTCCCCCGACATCACGGTTCTCGCGACCTTTGTATTTTGCGGAAAATATATCTTTTTCCGCCTGGAACCCGGCATGAGTGACCTGTGCGATCGAAACGATGCTGTAATTCATCCAGTCGGTAATATAAGGTTTTTCGCGATTTTCCGAGGCCGCTTTCATTAAATCCGGGAAACATTGTTTATAACGTTCATTGCCGTAAAAAATCATAGGAATTTCGTAACAAGTTAAATAGGTGGTGAAAAAAGTCCGGCTTCCGGAAATTTCGGGACTCTCGCCGTGGTCGGACAAGTAAAGCATGTAGCCGGGAACCGGCAGCTTGCGAAGCATTTCAATGATCCTGACGAGAATATGATCCGTGTAAAGGATTGAGTTGTCATAATCATTGATCTGACGACGGTTCCATTCGGAAAATTCCTTTTTACCCGGATCCTTCTCATCACCGAATTTATTAAACTCAGCCGGATACCGTTCATCGTAACTGCCATGGCTGCCGATCAGATGCACGATAATCAGAACCGGACCATCGGTTTCCTCTATATATTTGGGAAGCCGGTCGAGCATGATCCCGTCTTTGGCGCCCGGAAACGCTTCCTGCATAAATTCTTTGCGGTCCAGCCCCGAGTAGAGGATATTGACCGGTCCGTCGAAAGAGCCCAGGCGAAACTGGTTGGAAATCAGGAAGACCTTGTAACCCGCTGCTTTCAGAAGCGGAAACACGGTATAGTCCAGTGGCCGTTGGGAAGGATATTCTGCGGATGAAAACATCATCCGGCAAGATGCATAGGTGGTGGCAAATGCGGAAACCACATCATCAAAAACCAGAATATCATTCCTGATCCTGTCCATTTCCGGCGTAGTATTCCGGTAATAGCCATACAGACCCCAGTGATTGCGGGTTGCAGACTCCCCGATGACCAATATCCCGACAATCTTTCCAGAATAGTTGTTTTTTATATTGCGGGGAAGTTTCGGGCTTTTGGCCATTGTGACCAGACCGTTGACATCTGTTTCATATTCAAAAAAAGCAACCAGCGTTTCCAATTCCACATTGCGTTCATAGAGCCGCGCATAATTTCCTTTTGCGGTAAAGCGAATAACATTGATCAGATAGGGAATCAGTAATACGGAAACCAGAACAAAAGTCGCCTTGGAGCGTTTGACGGGTCCTTTCCATACCAGATACAGCAATGCTGCCAGAAATACAACGC
>SUWI01000112.1 GCA_015061565.1 Lentisphaerota bacterium | reverse complement strand
GATCCCCTGCACGTGCCGGGAGATCTGGGTCCAGACGGCGATCGACATCTCATCGGGGGCGATGGAAATATAGGACGCCTTGGGAAACTCTTTCACCCAGGCGGGTTCGTTGGCGACTTTCATGCCGGCCGGGGCGACCGCGCTGCGGTAGACAATGATCTGGGTCATGTTCATGATCTGCTGGTTCGGATTGCCTTTGCCCATCGCCTGCAGTTCGGAGGTGACGGCGCCGATATTGATCGGATCCGGCGTGGCATACACCCAATGACTGATGCAGTCCACCTCGCCGCCGCTTCCCCACACGGGCGGCACCCGCACCGCCGGATCATGGAACGTCCAGACCGGCCGTTTCATTTCCTGCTTGAATTCCCTGACCATGCGGGAGTTCAGCACGTTCCAGCCGTCGCCGTCCTTCCAGAACCATTTATAGAAAGTCCGGATCGGATCGTTGTCCGGAATGACCCGCGACAGCGGAAATTTCCGCAGCGAGGTATAGGAAATGCCGGCTTTCTCTTCCGCTTCGAGCGGGATCGGATATCCCGCAAATTTCTGGAACGCCGCTTTGCTGCGCGGATCGAAGGACAGCTCGGTGGAATCGCGGAGTTCGGAATTGATGATCGCACCCTCGATCACCGGATACTCACGGAGGACCGCCGCCCTCTCTTTTGCCATTTTTCCCGCCCGGTCCTGCATCTCGGGATCGGAGGCATTCAGGCTGTTTTTCGGATGCAGGTTCCCGTTGCGCATCACACGCAGGGAAATCTGTTTCTCTTTCAGTAACTTTTTGGCATTGGCCCTGGAATCCAGCCCCCGGAAGCCGTCGAACAGCATCTCATCCAAATACGGGTAATTTTCGAACTTGCGGGATTTCCAGTATTCGGAAATAGCGTGCGTGAAACCTTCTTCCTGCAGGTGCTGATGATGATACGTGCCCATACCCCAGATCAGGACGGGCATCTGATCCGGGAGACGCGGTGAGATCAGCAGCTGGTCCGTCACTTTCTGCTGATCCGGTCCCTTGCCCCGGAGGGTGAGTTCGATCGGATACTTTCCGACCGTCAGCCTCGTTTCCACTGGGATAAGGAACTCTTTTTGGGCACCTTTGGCCAGCGGCGGAGTTTTGATGTTTTCGATCGGCCGGTCCGCCACGGATCCCGCGATCTCCATGGACGGCAGATCGTTTTTGTCCGCCTGGACGATGACTTTCAGCACCGCGTCTTTTTCATTGCGCAGAAAAGCTCTCCGGCCGATGATTTTCATGCCGGCGTCCGCGGTCGCGCAGATCCCGGTCAGAAACAGCAGCGCAGCGGCACGGGAGTAAAATGTTTTGAACATGGATTCCTCGCTTATTTTACCAGATTGATGACCACCGGTTTCCAGATGCCGCCGGCGGCCACGGTGTCTTCCACCCGGACTGCCAGGACATTTTCGCCGCCCCAGTTGATCTCATCCGTGATATTCAGGTCAAACGGCTTGTCCCAACCCATGATGCCGACATCATGCTGGCCGACATATTTGCCGTTGAGCCAGACCCAGGCAGTCTCATCGACCGCGCCGAAATGGATCTCGACCGAGCTGCATTCGCTTTTAGGCGGCATCGTGAATCGGATCCGGTACCAGGCTATGCCGTCATAGCCGTGATAACCCTGATTTTCCCAGACTCCGATTTTGAGTTTTTTCCATTTCGAATCGTTGAATCCCGGGTTGAACCAGCCCCGGTGATGACCGTTTGACATCGGATCGGTGCGGAAGCTCCAGCCTTCCTGCGGCAGCGGAACGGATTTGACCGTCACCACCTCATGGTCGTGGGTCGGATCATCCCGCAGCAGATTGCTTTTCCGGTAATAAGGAAAATCCACGATCCGGTTGGCGCTGCGCCGGACGCTCAGCACTTTGCTTTTTTCGGCCAGCAGAGTCAGCAGCTCGATGGATTTTTTCTGATCCGGAAAATTTTTGGCGCATTCGAGCAGGACCGTCGCCGCCTGCTCATTGGTTTCCCCGACTGCGGCTTTCAGCAGCGGATAGGATTTGACGCCTTGTCTCAGGAATATTTCATAGATCGCGCGGCACCGGATCACGGCATCGGCATCCTTCACTCCGGATTTCAACGTCTCATCCGAGCGGGGACTGTCCAGCAGGGTCCGGAAAGCGGTCCGGCGCAGGACCGGATCCGCGTTTTGATCCTGAAAAACTTGCATGCTCAGATCCGCGGAACGGCTCAGTTCCAGGCGCCGCTGCTGTCCGGCAGGTTCGCCGGCCAGCAGACTTCCCGCCGCGAGCAGACTGAAAAACAGGTATCTCATGTCCGCCCCGTTATTTCTTTTGGTCGGGCAGTGCGGTCAGCTTGACTTCCATGATATGGCCGTCAAAACGCGAAAAACCGCTGTTGTAACGGTCGCCGATGGTCAGCGGATAAAATGCCTGCGCCAGCGGCCCGCCGGTCCTCAGCACAGTTTTCCGGCTGAACTGGCCGTTCACAAAGAACGAGACTTCTTTGATCCCGTCGTATTCCACCGCCAGCGTCACGTCTTCATATTCTTTCAAATCGAAGGGAGCGCTGTAAGCCGGTTCCAGCGACTGAGCGAAACCGAAACGGGCGGAAACGATGAACTTCCCGCTTTTGGCGCGGGCCAGGATCAGCGCAAATCCCTTTTTGGAGTCGGGATTCGTCTTATGTCTTCCCCAGGAGGCATCAAGAACATAGTTGGTATCCCAGATGACCATTTGCGTTTTTGTGGTGGTCCGCTCACGCAGACGCACTTTCGCTTCCAGCCGGAATGCGCCTTTCGGAGTCAGTTCGGGATATTTTTTGACCGCCTCGATCCCTTCCGGTTTGTCTTTGTTGGTCATGCCGACATCCAAGTACTGCTTTCCTGCCGGTCCGGATATTTTCGTGCTGCCCCGGAACCGCATTTTGATTTTTCCGTCGACGCTGTCGATTTTTCCCTGTGAGAAATCCCAGCGGGCGATTTCCTCCTGGGCTGAAACCATGCCGACCGCGGCCAGCAGACCAACTGCGATCAATGTTCTGATCATGTTCATTTTTCCTTCGTTTTGTATGTTTTGTGAGAATTGTTATTTGTAGGCATCGAACCCTGCGATGAACGGTTCGCGGTATTGGAATACCTCCGGGTAGGCCGCGGACGCTTTTCTCTGCAGCCATTCCTGAACGAACAAAGCCTGGACATGTCCGTCCATGAACGTGAAATTGCATTTCCCGCGGCAGACCGCGCTGGCCGTTGTGGTGTCCGGCGGTCTCGGATCCCTGGTGCGGTGACGGAATGCAATGCCCCGGCCGTTTTCCACTCCGTAATTGCTCGGTCTCAGCGAATCCATGACGTGGACCGCCTGGGATGGCTGGAGCAGACAGTTCAGCTTGCGGATGTAACCGGCGGTGGAGCTTTGGTCCGCCTTTTTTCCGGAAAGGGGAAAATTGGCGATATAATGGGTGTAGGAGTATTTCCCTTCCGCGTATTCGCCGAAGGGCGCCTGTTCGCTGGGACAGACAAATGAGCCTTTGGTCTTTCTTGAACCGTAAAATTTCAGCCCGTATCCGTTTCCCGTCGGAGCCGGTTTGCCGCTCTCGGTATATCCGGCCAGCATGCCGAACCAGAATCCGCCCTGGTAACTGAATTTTTCCTTGTCCGCGGAAGACATGAAATCTCTGACTCCGGCCGGAATGATGTATTCATAGTAATCGCTCGAATACATTGCCTGGGCGAGATTGATCTGTTTCAGATTGCTGGCGCAGGAGATTTCCCGCGCGGATTCCCTTGCCTGGTTCAGCGCCGGCAGCAGCATCCCCGCCAGAATTGCTATGATTGCAATAACCACAAGGAGTTCTATTAATGTGAAAAGCCTTGAAAAAAGAAGTGTTTTTTGTCTTTTCATTCTGTGTCCTTTCTGTTTTTTACCGGCACTTTAAATAGTATAATCAAAAACGGTTCAAATGCAAGAGCCGATTCGTTATTTTTCGGAAATAACATCAATCATACGGATCTCTTTCACCGCTTTGGGAACGCTTATTTCAGCGGACAAAATTCTTCGTCAGATAGTCGTAGCTGTCCTTGAGCGAATCGAACGGATTCTTGGCGCAGCTGTCCTGTTCCACGATGAACCACTGCGCACCGGCTTTTTCCGCTGCGGGAATGATTTCCTGCCATTTCAGGTTTCCCGTGCCGACCGGCGCCGTGGTGGCGGTGAAGAACAGCGGACGGAAATCCTTCAGGTGGAAGAGGATCTGCCGTCCGGCGTATTTTTCGATCCATTCCGCCGGATCACAGCCGCCGTACTGCACCCAGTAGGTGTCGATCTCCGCCAGCATGTGCGGCGCGTTCGCGTAGATCAGATCCAGGATATATTCGCCGTCGATTTTGCCGAATTCCATGTTGTGGTTATGGTAGCTGAATGTGAGTCCGTGCTGATTCAGTTCCTGCGCGGCTTTTTCCATTTCGCCGGCGAATTCGAGCACCGCGCCGCGGTCGATGATCTGGAAATCCGACACACAGCTGAACGCCGTATGCTTGCAGCCGAGCATGGCCAGTTCATCCGCCACTTTCGCCCGGTTCCCGAGCAGGTCGGGCGTTGCGGCATGAGTGGCGCAGATCACCAGCCCGTTGTCATCGGCGGCTTTTTTCACTGCTGCGAGCGGAGCCGCAACTCCGGAAATCTGGACTGCTTCATAACCGATTTCACGGATCCTGGCGAAAGCACGGTCCACCGCGCCCGCCGTTTTCAGATAATCCCGCAGCGTATAGAGCTGCACTGCCAGTTGTGATTTTTTCATTGCTCTTTTCTCCTTAACTCAGTTTGCCGTCTTCGGACACCGGAACCATCGGGGCAGGGCGCTCACAGGTCGTTTCCAGTTCGATCCGGCGTTTTTCTTTCGCGGCCCGTTCGAATGCCAGCATGATCTCCAGTGCATGCAGCGCCATCTCGCCGGAAATACGTCCTTTCTTTCCGGTCAGGATCGATTCGATCATTTCAGCCACGCCGATGCTCCGCGCGTCAGTGTTGTAATCGAAGGCGGTCGGGATCTCCTGCCACTGTTCATATCCCGGACGGAACAGCTTCACCGAGCCGCCGAAGAAATTCGGATTGTGCATGTTCAGCGAGCCGTTCGTGCCGTAGATCTCGATCGAGGGGTGCGTGCCGCGGTAGACGTCGTAGCTGCCGATCATCGTGATCTGCACGCCGTTGGCGAATTCGATGATCCCGCTCTGGAAGGTCGGCACTTTGACCGGATACACATGCGGCACCGTGTCCGGTCCGCCGATCCGTTCTTCCGTGGCCTTGGTCACCGACGCCGTCACGTATTTCGCCGGTCCGAACATATTGATCAGCTGGGCGACGAAGTAGGGCGAATAATCCAGCATCGGACCGGCACCGATGTCGAAGAACGCCGGCGCGTGCGGCCATTTTTCCGGTCCGCGGCCCATGAACACCGCGGTCCCGGCGAATGGACGGCCGATCCAGCCGTCGTCGATCAGCTTGCGCGCGGTCTGCGGGCCGCCGCCCAGGAAGGTGTCCGGAGCGGAACAGATCCGCAGCCCTTTCGAGGCCGCCAGCGCCATCAGTTCCCTGGCGTCGGCGAGCGTCACGCTCATAGGTTTTTCGCTGTAGACGTGCTTGCCGTTTTCCAGCGCCCGCTTGGAGACGGCGTAATGCGCTTTCTGCGGAGTGAGGTTCAGGATCAGTTCGATCTCCGGATCGGCATAGATCTCATCGCAGGATTTCACCGGGATCGAGTAGGTTTCGCCCTGTTTTTTCGCGAGCTCGACCTTCAGGTCGCCGCAGGCAATGATCCGCATCTGCTTGAACCGGGAAGCCGCCTTGAAATACCAGTCGGAGATCATGCCGCAGCCGATCACGCCGACGTTCATATACTCCTTGCTCATAATTCATTCTCCATTTTCAGCAGGGTCGAGGTGAGGAATTCGACGATGCACGGTTTGAATTTCGGCCGCAGCAAGCCGGGTCCGAACCAGACTTCGTAGAAGCCGAAGGCGCCGAAATCGTCGCAGTCGAAGATCGAAGGATACTGTTCGAACATTTCTCTGGTCGGATAATAACCGGCGTCGCCGTTGGCCACCGAGACCGCCAGCGGGAATTTCGCTTTGGATTTGGCGCGGATCTCCTCGCCGACCGCGAGGAAGGGTTCGCCCGGAACTGCGGCCACGCTCAGGTCGCCCATCTTCAGCACCTGCAGATCGCGGATGACCCGGAAATCGTGTCCGTTGTCCGCCAGCACCGCCATTTCGATCATCCGGTCATGGATGAAGTTCAGCAGTTTTTCGAACGGACTGGGCAGTTTCTTCAGCAGTTTTTCGGCGATGTCGCGGTATTCCGCGGCGACCACGGGTTCCGTCGGCAGTTCGACCGCTTTCAGGATCGCCTGGCACGGGCCGAGCTCGATCTCTTCCGCTCCGGCCAGCGCCGCTTCGAGGTCATCGACATAGCTGGTGCCGATCCAGTCCAGGTTCAGATGCCGTTCAGCCGGATTTTTGTGGGTCCAGATCACGTTGATGTCGCCCGCGGTGCCGTAAAGGAAACACGGGATCTCGGCCAGACCGCGTTTTTTGATCTTGGCGTTGGCGTCGCCCATCCAGTCGGCGGAGACCAGCAGCTGCGGTCCGAAGACCACGCCGTGCATGGCGTGATTGTGCAGCAGCGCCTTCACGGTGCCGTCCTGGCGGACGAACTTGATGAACCGGATCTCCGGATCGGTATGTTTGTCCTCGCTGGTGGTGCGGCGGCTGCCAAGCTGTTTCCTGATCGGGGCTTTCCCCGCCAGCGCCCGGCAGTTTTCCTCGTTCCGGACCGCTTCAGCAGCGGTCTTTTTCACTGTGCGCCGCCAGTTGTCCAGAAATTCGGCATTCGGTTCGCCGTATCCGACGTCGCAGCTGTGGACGCAGGCGCCGGAATGAGTATGCGTGGCCAGAAACATGATCGATTCCGGATACATTGCAAACTGTTCCGCCAGTTCCATGCGGAGCAGACGGCATTCCAGCTGGCCGGAGGAGATCATATCCGTGACCACGATCATGTTCCGGCGGTCGCCGTCATTGAACGTGAGCACCCGGCACCACAGCGGATCGCGGACTCCGATATTGCGGCGGCCGCGGAACGGACCGTAGCCGCCGAGTTCGGCGAACAGGGGCACTTCGACGATGTTTTCCGCCGCCCCGAACAGGATCGGCCGGCTCATTTCGAGTATTCCTTCATGACTTTGCGGAACGCTTCGACCAGTTTTTCCTGGTTCGCGCGGGTCGTCATCAGCCAGCGGATGTCCGCCAGAATGATTTTGTTGTAGATGATGTCTTCCACCACGGCGCTGCTCGCCACCCGGAACCGGTCCGGCGACAGGTTGAAGAGTCTCTGCTTGTAGGTGGGCTGTCCCCAGCCGGCGAAGACTTCCACGGCGCCTTCGGCATTGAGTGCGGCGATGACGTCAGCCTTGGTCTTGCCTT
This sequence comes from Lentisphaerota bacterium, assembly GCA_015061565.1. GTDB lineage: Bacteria > Verrucomicrobiota > Lentisphaeria > Victivallales > UBA1829 > SIG94. The sequence goes on along the minus strand of SUWI01000112.1, from coordinate 9,266 downwards.
CTTTCAGCATGGCGGGATCGACCGTGATGCCGAACACGTAATAGCTCTGCATCGTGGCTTTGTGGCCGGGTTTCTGGGTGGAGATCCCGGGGATCTTTTCCAGTTCGCTGCGCAGATAGGCCGCGCTTTCCGCCCGGTATTTGCTGTCCGCGTCCAGAGCTTCCAGCTGGTCCATCAGGATCACTGCCTGGAATTCGGTGGCACGGTAGTTGTGGCAGATCAGATTGGTCGGCGGCGGTCCGGCCGGTTTGCCGCGTTCGGCCGCGAACTGATAGCCGATGTGGGAAATGCGTCCGATCCGGTCGAAGAGTTCCGGATCGTCGGTGATGCATTCGCCGCCTTCGCCGCCGGTCATGATCTTGGACTGCTGGAAACTGAAGCTGCCGATGTTGCCGAAGCTGCCGACGCCTTTGCCTTCCCATTTGCCGCCATGCGCGTGGGCGCAGTCCTCCACCACTTTGATCCCGTGTTTTTTCGCGATCGCCACGATCTGGTCGATGTCGCAGATCGAACCGAAAAGATGCACCGGGATGACCGCCTTGGTCCGCGGGGTGATCGCCGCCTCGAAGGCCGCCGGATCCATGCAGAACGTGTCCGCCTGGCCGTCCACGAATACCGGGGTCGCCCCCAGGAAGACCGGCGCCATGCCGGTCGCCATCCAGGTCCAGCTCGGCACGATGACTTCATCGCCCGGGCCGATGCCCAGTGCGTTCAGCGCCGTTTCCAGTGTCACGGTGCCGTTGACCATGAACGTGCCGTAGGCTGCATCATGATATTTGGCAAATGCCGCCGCGAATTTCTTTTCCACTTCCCCGTAGAAACTCCATTTGTGGCTCAGATAGACCTCCCGTAAACGGTCCGCGGTTTTCTCGTTGACCGGGGGCCACGGTTCGAATCCGAATCCTTCCGGGAATACTTTGCTGCCGCCGTCGATTGCCAGTTTGCTCATCTGCATTGCCTCCTTGAATTTTATGCCGGTCCCGTTTTCCCGATGACCGGCGGTGGTTTTCTCCAGCCAATATACCTTGTCCGTTCCCGTTATGCAATATATCATTTTTGAAAAAAATATATAAATCCTGACTTTTTGATTTGATTTTTCGCTGCCGGACCGTTATAGTAACCTTCCGGAAAGGATAAAGACGCGATGAAGCAAAATTCCGATACCGTATCCGCAGAACGGATCGAGATCCGCTGCTGCCATGACGAGACCGATGCGGCCAACCTGGATTCAACGAAAAATCCCCGCAGTCAGGAGTCGCATCCCGAACGCGAGATTCTGTTCGTCCTGTCCGGAAAAATCGATTTCCTGCTGGACGGCCGGATCTATTCCGCCGCGCCCGGCGACGCGTTTTTCATCAACCGCTGGATCCCCCATCAATGCGATTACGGGACGATAAAAACTGACTTCCGGCATATCTGGATCCATTTTCATGAAAAACGTCTGTTCGGCGTGTTCTGCCTCAACCGGCATTCCCAGCACAGCCACCGGATGCTGAACTGGGAACATTCCGGCCATCTGCTCGGGCTGCTGAACGAACGCTGGGACCGCGCTCTGCTGGAACCCGGATCTTCCCCCGCGCGGCAGGAGATCTATCTGAGCATCGCCCGGATCCTCGCCGAAGAGATCGACTATTTTTCCGCCCATGAGCCGCAGGAAGTCCGCTCGAATCCGGAACAGATCGCCGCCTGGATCAAAAATCACATTTCGATCCATTACGGCCGGAACGCCTCCATGACCGAACTGGAAAAGCTGACCGGCTTCAACCGTTTCTACCTGATGCGGCTTTTCAAGGCCGAATACGGCATGACGATCGGCGAATATATCAATTGTGTCCGCCGGGGCTTTGTCGCGGGCGCGGCGAAAAATCTCCGGCAGAAGGAGATCGCCGCGATGCTCGGATTCAAATCCGCCGCCGCGTTCTGGCTGTGGAAAAAACGCGACCGCGCCGGGAAGCACTGAAAGTTCCGTTTTTCGTTATTCCGGCTGTTTTCCAAAATGCAAGCGGCCAATAGAAAAGCGGCCCGTTTTTTACGCGGGCCGCTTTCCAACCGTCTTATTGTTGTTTGTTAAATGGGATCCGCAGAGCGGAAAACCTCTTATTTGAATACCGAATCGAACTTCTGTTCGGAGGAGGAGAAATCCAGCGAACGGGTGAATTTGGCGGCATCGGCCGCTCCGAATTCACGGTTCATGCCGCAATCTTCCCATTCCACCGAAAGCGGTCCTGCATATCCGATTTTATTCAGCGTGCGGATGATCGCTTCGAAATTGATCTTGCCATGACCCGGGCTGCGGAAATCCCAGCCGCGGCGGTCATCGCCGAAGTTGAAATGCGAGCTCAGGATGCCGCTTTCGCCGTCCAGTGTGACTTCCGCATCCTTGATATGGCAATGATAGATGCGGTCCGGGAACGCCTTGATGAACTTCACCGGATCGACGCCCTGCCAGAAGAGATGGCTGGGGTCGAAGTTGAACCCGAATTCGGGCCGATTGTCCAGCGCTTCGAGCGCGCGGCGGGCGGTGTAAAGGTCATACGCGATTTCCGTCGGATGGACTTCCAGCGCGAACTTGATCCCGTATTTGGCATATTCATCCATGATCGGATTGAATTTTTCCGCGAAATACTTGAATCCGTTGTCGACGTCCTGCGGGCCGACCGGCGGGAAGCTGTAGAACAGATGCCAGATCGGGGAGCCGGTGAATCCGGTCACGACCTTGACGCCGAGGTTATGGGCGGCCTTGGCGCTGGCTTTCATGCAGCGGATGCCCCATTCGCGTTTGGCTTCGGCATTGCCGGCATACTGGGCCGGGGCGAAGCAGTCGGAACGGCTGTCGTTGTTCGGATCGCAGACCAGCTGACCGGCAAAGTGATTGCTGATCGCCCAGAGCTTGAGGCCGTATTTGGCCATTTTGGCTTTCAGAGCATCGCAGTAAGCCTGGTCTTCGGCCGCTTTTTCGATATCGAGATAACCGCCGAAAGTGGCGACTTCCAGTCCGTCGTAACCGCATTTCTGGGCGAGTTTGCACAGATCGTCAAACGGCATGTCGCTGAACTGCGCGGTAAAAAGTGTTACAGGTCTTCCCATGGTGTCACCTCACGATCTTGGTCCATTTTTCAGTTCCGTTGGAATTGGCCACGATGGCCTCGAGGAAGCGCATTTCCGCCACGCCGTCGGAGACGGACGGATAATCGCCGGGCTTGCCGCTGCGGATGGCTTCGGCAAACATCTTGTAAATATTGGCGAACGCTTCGATGAAACCTTCGGGATGTCCGGCGGGGAGGCGGGAATTCTGAGCGGCGGCTTCGCCGGTGCCGGGCCAGCCGCGGCGCAGGATCTGGATCGGCGCATCGTTGGAGCGGATGATCAGGTTTTCGGGATCCTGTTCATGCCATTCGAGCGCGGCCTTGTCGCCGTAGATTTTCAGGATGAAATTGTTTTCTTCGCCGGTGGCGACTTCGCTGGCGAAAATGACGCCGCGGGCATCGCCGTCGAAGCGGAGCAGCACGCTGCCGTCGTCGTCCAGCGCACGGCCGGGGACGAAAGTGGCGAGTTCGGCGCTGACTTCACGGATCGGCATGCCGGTCACGAATTCGATCAGGTTCTGGGCGTGGGTGCCGATATCGCCCATGCAGCCGGAGATGCCGGCCTGTTTGGGATCGACGCGCCAGGCGGCCTGTTTGCCCGCATTCGGAGCGGCCAGCCAGCCGAGCGAATATTCCACATTGACCTTGCGGATGGTGCCGAGCTTGCCTTCGGCGATCAGCTGCCGGGCCTGGCGGACCATCGGGAATCCGGTGTAGTTGTGCATCAGGCAGAACAGTTTGCCGTTCTTCCTGACCAGCGCTTCGAGTTCGAGCGCTTCGGCCGAGCTCATGGCCAGCGGTTTTTCGCAGAGCACATGGAAGCCGGCTTCGAGGAAGGCTTTCGCCACCGGGAAGTGAAATTGATTCGGGGTGCAGATCGCCACAAAATCGATCCGCTGATCTTCGGGCAGGGCCAGTTCGGACTTGATCATGGTCTGATAATCCGCATAGCCCCGGGCGGGATCCAGATAAAGTTCTTCCGCGCAGGCGCGGGATTTGGCCGGATCACGGCCGAAAACACCGCTGACGAGTTCGATTTCGCCATCCAGACGGGCGGCGATGCGATGAACTGCGCCGATGAATGCGCCGGGGCCGCCCCCGACCATTCCCATTCTGATTTTTCTCTTCATTGTTCGAGCCAACCTTCCTGTTTGATGAGTTGATAAACGGCTTCCGCGAAAAATACCTGTCCGGCTGGGTTGAGATGAACGCCGTCGGGCAGGATCAGTTCATATCTCCGGTCCCACATGAGGCGGTAGAGATCGAGCAGCGGCCAGCGGTTTTCCGCCGCGAAATCGCGGACGATCTGCCGCTGGGACTGCAGCCGGTCATCGAGCTTGCCGCCCGGGATCATTTCCCTCCAGGCATGCTGTTCATCGATGATCGGCGGGAAGGTGATCATGACCACCTTGCAGTTTTCCGGAAGCCGGGATCTGAAATCCAGCAAGTGCCGCTTGAATTCGGCATCGTCAACCTGACGTCCAGGATTGCGCGGGTCGTTGTTGTTGCCGCCGAATTCAAGCAGGATCGCATCCGGTTCGAGGGCAAGCACGTCTTTTTCATAACGTGCCATGGCTTCGCGGGCGGAATTGCCGCCGACCCCTGCATTGAAAAGCTCAAAACGGGGTCCGAGCTTTTTGCCCAGCAGGAGCAGCCAGTTCTGTTCCGGCAAGATGCCGACTTTGCCCTCGGTTATGGAATCACCGAATGCGACGATCCTCATGACTCAGCCTTTCAGCATCGCGTTGAGGATGTAGAAGTTCAGCTCTTCGTAGTCGCGTTCGGCGGTGAGCTGTTCGATCTTGGCATCATCGAGCGAGCGGGAGATCTCCAGCAGTTTCAGGAAGATCTTGCGGCTGTATTCGAGGTGCTTCATGTCGACGCCCTCTTTCTGGGTGCGCATGACTTTGACGTCGAGGCCGACCCATTCGCCGTTGTTGCCGAAACCGTGCTTGTCGAGGACGCGGACCTGGTTCAGGGCGCGGCGCGGATCGACGGCGCCGAAGGTGAGGTCCTGGTCGAATTTCAGACCGTTCTGGTCGTTGAGGTGCACGCTCCACAGTTTCTTGTGTGCCAGCGCGAAGCCCATTTCATCGGAGGGCGAGAGGTTGGCGAGCAGAGCATGCGCGGTTTCGATCAGGCAGCCGACGCGTTCCGGAGCATTGGTCATCAGACCCATGGCGATCGCGTGACCGATGGTCGGGATGTAGGTGTGGTCCATCGGTTCATTGGGCTTGGATTCGATCATGATGCGGATGTCTTTGTTGTAGTCGAGCATGGTCTGGATCGCGGCGCCGATGCGTTCGGTGGCGACCACCGGGTCTTTGGCTTCGCGGATATAGGTGCCTTCACGGGCGAGCCACAGCACGATATTCCGGGTGCCGAGCGCAGCGGCGATATCGATCGTGCGTTTGGTGCGTTCGATCGCGTATTCACGGCATTTCGGGCAGTTGTTGGTATAGCCGCCGTCGATGGTCTGCGGGGCAAACCACATGCGGGGAGCCACAAATTCGGCCGTCAGTCCATGGTCGTCCAGGACTTTCTTCAGCGCGGTCGCTTCCTTGATGATCTCGGCCGGAGAAAGATTGGCCATGTTCGGAACGGCATCGTCATCATGGAACTGCACGCCGTCGAAACCCATTTTCTTGTAGGCTTCGAGCTTCTGGTTGAAAGGAATGGTGCGGCGCACTTCCGGACCGAACGGGTCGGCTCCCTCATGAATGTTCCACGGACCGAATGAAAAACGGAATGTTCCCTGCATTTTCTGTTCTCCTTTTGTTGATGTTGGGCGGAAAATTTCCGAAACTTTTCTCAATATATCCCTTTCATTTTAAAAAACCTTGACTATATTACGAATTATTAGCATTATCTTACGAATTCAGGAGGATGCCATGCAGACCGTGATCGCCAACCGGGCCGATTTCTTTCCGAAAGACGGCTGTCCCATAGCTTTGCGGACCATTCAGGGAGACCGGCGGGTCCAGCACGAGGGGGACTTGACCGATATCCGTCATACGCACGATTTTTCCGAGCTGATCATCATCACCGCCGGCGGCGGCACGCACTGGATCAACGGGGTGACCTATCCGGTGACCGCAGGGGATATTTTCCTGATCCAGGGCAATACCGAGCACTATTTCGAGGAGCGCCACCAGCTCGGCATGTACAACATCATGTTCGACGATTCCTATCTGAAAGACCATCTGCACAGCCTGCGTTCGCTTTCCGGATTCAATGCTTTTTTCCTGTTCGAGCCGACTTACCGGCGCAGCCACAAGTTCAAGAGCCGGCTGCATATCCCGCCGGAAACGATGCATCCGCTCAAAACCGAGCTGCAGCGCATGGCCGATGAAGTGAAGGAGGACCATCCGGGCAGCGACCTGATCCTGCTGGCCAAGGCGCTGGAGATCTTCGTGTTCATTTCGCGGGAATATTCCCGCATCCGGAATCCGATGGCGCGTTCGTTGTGCCGCCTGGGCGAACTGATCAGCCTGCTGGAAAACCGCTACCGGGAACACTGGACCATCGGCCGGATCTCGCGGATCGCCGCCATGGCGCCGAGCACTCTGCTGCCCGTGTTCAAGAAAGTAACCGGCTATTCGCCGATCGATTATCTGCTCCATGTGCGCCTGGCCAAAGCCGCCGAGATGCTGCTCAAAACGGAAAAGACCATTACGGAGATCGCGCAGGACTGCGGTTTTACGGATTCCAATTATTTTTCCCGGCAGTTCCGGAAAAATTACAGCCTTTCCCCGCGGGAATACCGGAACGGCTGAGTATGGAAAAACCGATCATTTCCGGGGCAGGGAACGTCCGCCGGCAATAAATTTGAGGCTCTGGCAGAGTTCCGGACCGGTCACGGCCTGGATCCGTTCCAGCAGCTGTTTTTTGATTGTCGGGGTCTCAAGCGCGATGCGGTAGGCGGGATGCGACACTTCGATGTAGAAAATACCGTTGTTGAGGAAAGCCGGGCGGCAGCGCCGGGCATTGTCCGCGCCCGCTATTTCCTGCCAGTTTTCCTGGATCTGCAGGATTTTCCATTCCCATGGGGGGACCAGTTTCTTCATCACGTTGTCCAGCGGATCGGAGATCGGTCTGGTCTCGGGCGTGTAACGCAGCATTTCCGCTTCGCCCTGGTCTTTGCCGTACCATTGACGGAGAATGGACTCCATGAACTCATTCGGGCGTTTTTTCCGCGGCGGCATAGGTACACAATCCGGGTACAGGCCGCTACAAGCCGACTCCGAAGGCGGAAAACGGCAACAGCAGACAATAAAACGCAAACATGAACGGCGCCACGCCGCCATGACCTATATTCCGGAGCCCGCTGGAGAAATTGCGGCCCCACGGGAACAATAAAATCACCTGGATGAGTCCCAGCGGCAGGCGCAGGATGCTGACCAGCTCCTTGCCTGCTTTCAAGCCCATCCGGCTCATGTTGATCAGACCGCGGACAACATACGGCATCATGGTCTTGGCCACCTGAATGGCGATCGGAGCCAGGATCGCTATGGTGACAGGGTCCATTGCCTTAGCTTCGGGCTGAGGGTAGAAAAATGCAAACAGCATCACCGAAATCGTGAAAATTACCGCATATTTCCTCATGATACCAGACTCATCCTTTTAACAATGTTCCTCTCACAATAGCACGATTTTATTTTTTTGCAAACGGAAAAAACCGCCGGACGTTTATTTTTCGGCAAAAATGACTTCCGGACCGACGAATTTGACCGCCTGGTCGGCGGAAAGCCGTTCGATCGCCACATCCGGCGCATCGAAACGCAGGATCACCACCGCTTTGCCTTTCATCCGGGAGACGAACGCATAGAGGTATTCCACATTGATGGAGTACTTGTCCAGCGTATCCAGGATCCGGCACATGCCGCCGGGCTGGTCGTCGACTTCGACGGCGACCACTCCGGTGACCGTGACGGCCAGACCGTTTTCCAGCAGGAGTTTCTGCGCACGTTCCCATTCCTTCACGATCAGGCGCAGGATGCCGAAATCCTTGGTGTCCGCGACCGAGAGAGTGGAAATGTCGATTTTATTGTCCGCCAGCAGACGGCAGATGTTTTTCAGGGCGCCGGGCTTGTTTTCCAGCAGGACGGAGAGTTGATTGATCTTCATGGATGCACCTCCTAGGAGTTCAGGTTGCGCTGGTCGAATACCCGTTTGGCTTTGCCTTCGCTGCGCGGGATTGAGTTCGGCGGCATCATCTTGACCGCCACGCGGATATTGATGATTTTTTCGATCGCATGGGCGAACCGTTTGGTCAGGTCTTCCATCGCGCTGACCTTGTCGCTCAGCATTTCCGGCGTGACTTCGATGTTCACCGTGATGTTGTCCAGACTGTGTTCGCGCGTCAGGATGATCTGATACTGCAGGAGCTGCTTGCCTTCCGTGAGGATCGCGGTTTCGATCTGGGACGGGAACACGTTGACGCCGCGGATGATGAACATGTCGTCGCTGCGGTGCGAGATCTTGGAGATCCGGCGGATGGTCCGGCCGCAGGCGCATTTTTCCGTGACCAGCGAGGTCAGGTCGCGCGTCCGGTAGCGGATCATCGGCATGGCCATCTTCTGCAGCGTGGTCAGCACCAGTTCCCCTTCCTGTCCGTCGGGCAGGACTTCGAGCGTATCGGGATTGACGATTTCCGGATAGAAGAAATCTTCGAACACATGCAGGCCGCACTGGCATTCGCATTCGCAGGCCACGCCCGGTCCGGTGATCTCGGACAATCCGTAAATATCATACGCCTTGATCCCGGCGGATTCTTCGATGAAATGCCGCATTTCCGGAGTCCAGGGTTCGGCTCCGAAGATGCCCAGCCGCAACGGCAGCTTGCGCAGGTCGATCCCCATTTTGCCGGCGACTTCGATCATGTGGACAAAGTAGCTCGGGGTGCAGGCGATGCCGGTCACGCCGAAATCCTTCATCAGCATGATCTGGCGTTCCGTGTTGCCGCCCGAGGCCGGAATGACCGTGGCGCCGAGCTTTTCCGCACCGTAATGGGCGCCGAGACCGCCGGTGAACAGGCCGTAGCCGTAGGAGATCTGCATGATGTCGCCTTCGGTCACGCCCGCGCCGGCCAGGGAACGCATCATGGCGGTCGCCCACACTTCCAGGTCCTCCTGCGTGTAGGCCACCACGATCGGTTTGCCGGTGGTGCCGCTGGAGGCG
>SUWI01000111.1 GCA_015061565.1 Lentisphaerota bacterium | reverse complement strand
TGCTGACTTCTCAACGTTCAGTCATGCATCACTGCATGGGTTGGGCGATGCTTTCGCTGCCCGTTCCGTTGAGACCTCCGCGGATAAACTCATTGGCTTTCATCCCATATATCTGCCGCATTTACACCTCAGGACTCGGTCAGTATCGGACTTCGTTTTGGCAAGCAAACTCGTCCATCCTGAGATTGCCTTATATGCGGTTTCTGTTCGTCAGACCGGGATTTCGCTACGGACTTCTTTCAGATTCCACCTCGCGATGGACACCCTTGTCTTTCGCTCACAGTTCCTACTGACAAGCCTGTATCGAATTTCCATCGACTAGTCAATGAGCATGCCGCGCATACTTACCATGATGCCGGTAATTGGGCACGAATTACCGGCATCATGATTTTTTCCAATCGGTCTCAAATTTCAGAAGATGCTGAGTTTTTTTCGTATTCTTACAACGGAATCAGAGGTTGTCTTTATACCACTGGATGGCTTCCGCGAGGCCCTTGGCAAAATCGTAATCCGGGGCATATCCCAGCAGGCGGCGCGCTTTGGAGATGTCCGCATTGCTGTGCCGGATGTCGCCCGGACGCTCCGGACCGAAAACCGGTTCGGTCTTCACCTGAAGCACCCGGGTCAGGGCATGATAGATATCGATCAGATATTCCCGTTCGCCGTAGGCGATATTGAATACCTGTCCCGCCGCTTCGTCGGGCGCCAGACAGGCTTTCAGGTTCGCCTCGATGACATTCTCGATGTAAGTGAAATCGCGGCTCTGCCGGCCGTCTCCGTGGATCACCGGCCGTTCGCCTTTCAGCAGCGATTTGATAAATTTCGGAATGACCGCGGCGTAGGGTCCATCGGGATTCTGACGACGGCCGAACACGTTGAAATAACGCAATCCGACGGTGAACAGCCCGTAATGCCGCGTATATTGCGCCGCCCACTCTTCATCACAGCGTTTGGTCAAAGCGTAAGGAGACAGCAGGTTCCCTTCCCTGCCCTCGGTTTTCGGCAGATTCGGTTCGTCGCCGTAGACCGAGGAACTGGAGGCATACACGAACCGTTTCACCCCGTTCTGCCGGGCGGCCTCCATCATGTTCAGCGTGCCCTGAATGTTGTTGGCGCAATAGAACAGCGGCATCTCGATCGAACGCGGCACACTGCCCCAGGCAGCCTGATGAAGCACGTAATCCATCCCTTTGCAGGCGAAAAGACAAGTCTCGAGGTCACGGATGTCGCCGCGGATGAATTCATATCCCGGCTGTCCGAGAAACAGATCCGCGTTCGCCTGTTTTCCCGTGGACAGATCATCCAGACAACGGACGCGGCATCCTGCTTTCAGGAGCGCTTCGCACAGATTGGAACCGATAAAACCGGCCCCGCCGGTCACCAGAAAACTGGTCCCGGCTGGAAAAACCACATTCTTATAGCCCATACATCATTTCCGTTCAAAGTCCGTTGTGTGCGGCAAAACTTCATCCGGGAAATAACATACTGCCGGTTTCCATAAAAACAAGCGCGATTCGGAAAAAAAATCTTTTTTTCAGCGGGCGGCAGTTTTCTGATAAGCCTGATGAGACCGATAAGTCTTATGGATCCTATAAGTCCTGGAGAGAAAACCGCATGCTGCACCCAGTCTCCGCGAACGGTGCCGGACAGGTCGGACCAGTCGGACAGGTCAGACGAGCGCGGGAACCGGAACGGAGACCCGGGATCACCGGAAAGGCTACTTATCGGGCGATCCCGGCAATTCCGCACCTGCCCTGTCGGGGCCGCATTTCCTTATTTTTCGGATCCGATCCGCAGCTGCTGCTGAATCCGGGAAAACTGGCGGACTTCCGATTCCGTGCCGAGAAAGAACATCAGGGTCACTCCGAATGACACTTTCAGCGGCAGAGTCCGGAAATATGGTTTCGCCGTCTTTTATAATTGTTGATTCATCTTTTTTGGACATACTATGCCGCGATCCGACTGCAAAATCCAGCGACTGCGGCAAGTCCCTTTTTTCTCCGGGGAATGTGACTTTTTCACATTCCCAGATTTTTCCGTCCATGTCCGCCGGAACAATGTTTTGGCCGGTATATCACTCAGCGGTTTTCCGTTCCCGTCCTTCTTTTTCGAGTTTGTCGAATGCTGCTTTGTCCGCAAGCGAAACATGCCCTTCGACCCATCCATTATCCAGCGGATCGGCTATACGTTTTTCCAGGTCGCGGAACAGCCGATAAATGTCCACCGCTCCGCCGATCCCAAACCAGAAGGTCGATATGAACGCCACAATGCCTGGGATCAGTAAGGTGGTGATGAAGAAATAATAACCCCACCATTCAATTTTCCACGGTGACACAGCATTCCAAATCACCACCAGCACAAACGCGATGAAGAATTTATAGATGATGCTGTAGAAAAACACTCCCCATGCGATACACTTGTCTCCGAACGAGTATTCCGGAGTAATTCCAATCAGTTTGGAAAACACATTGGAAAGGGTCCATTTTTCGCGGACTTTGTTTTCTCCGTCGGTATTGTAAATCCCGCGGTGCAGCATCCGGTCCAGATTGAACGGCACTTTCTGCGTGGCATACGAGACTGTGCAGAAAATGATGAGCGTGATTATCATGATCATCATATACAGTTCATACGAATTGATTGGAAATTTCACGGGGTCCATTTTCCACACCACAATCGGGTTCAGCGGCGCGGAAATCGTTTCCAGAATTTTTCCGAATCCTTCCACCCAGCCCATTTTCACCAGCCACGGATAGACGATTCCCGCCCAGTTCCGCTGGACGAAAATACTGCCGATGGAAAGGAACATGCCCGACAATACCGAGGCGAACGCTCCAGCTGTATTCCCAAAACGACTGTAAAGACCGAAAATCATGACAGGCCCGCATCCGCCCGTCCACAACATGGTCATCAAAGTGTAATACAGATTGATATAATCCAGTTGCGACATCAGGAAACTTCCGAAAACGAAGAACACTCCCACCCCGATTGACACCAGCCGGATTGCCAGTATATGCTGTTTTGGTGTCAGCCCGTTCGGACAAAGCGGCAGCACCACATCCTGCGTGATGGTCAGACTTGCTGAAAAAATTCGCGTGTCATCGGTTGAAATCATTGCCAGGATCAGCAGCAGACAGAACATCCCAAGCATGCCTGTCGGCAGTAGTTTGCGCATTCCCACCGCCATCATCTGCTGGTGATAGAGCGTCTTGTATTCCTGAAATTTTGCATTTCCGCGCGCTTCGGCTTCCTGGAACAAGAGACTTTCCGAACTCAGTTCCGGATTTTTCGCCATGACAGCCATCGTTTCATACGCCTTGAATGCAGAATGCGCCGCTTCGAGAATCGGCGTATCCAGATTTCGTTTCTGCGAGAGCGGGAGGTCTTTCCCAATCACATGTTTCTGTTCCGGAATTGAGAGTATGCGCCGGTTGAAATCGGCACGGTTTTCCTTGTTGACCAGCAGTTCCGCGATATGCGAGCTCAGTTCCGTGCGGACTTCCTTGCCTTTGCCTGAAAAATCCGTATGGTTCATGATGGCGATTATTCCTATCGCTATCAGCACATAGAGCAGACTGTTCAACGCTCCGCGCCACGTTCCCAGCAGATTTGCCATTTTCTGTTCATGGGGTGATTTCGCCGCCGTCGTATAGCCCGCACCGATCCAGCTTGCCTGATGCATAAGCGTGCTGACCACGTTCAGTATCACCAGAAAGATATTGAAGTCACGCAGGTTCTTAATATCATAAGGATTCAGAAAACTTTCTCCCGCCACGCGGTCCATCATCACCGGAATCATTTCGCCATTCCAGCTGAATTTATAGAGGATGAATACCACAAACACCACCATCAGCGGGAAGAGAATCATGCCCTGACAGGCATCGGTGATCAGCAGCGCCAACGTTCCTCCAAAACAGATCAGCGAAACAGCGATTGTCATACAAATCAGCACAATCAGCACGAAGGTGGAAATTCTCCACCCGAATATGTCCACGCTGTGCGGCAGTCCCAGAAAATAGATAAAAAAACGGGCCGCTATTGCAGGCATGATCATATTGGTCAGCATTTCCGTCAGGGACCGCAGCGCGGAACCGAAAATACGAAACGCACGGTTATAGCGCATTTCCAGAAATTGTCCTAAACTCATTGCTTTGGTTTCACGGAAACGATAGTTGCAATAACCAAACAAACTAATCATCACTCCAAGCGGAAGCAGAATGTTATTCCAGAAGACCAAGGCAAATCCCGTTTTGTAATGAATTTCCACATAGGCGACCAGCCCGATAATCGAGAGCGCTGTAGCCACGGAACCCATGCTTATCACATAGCGTCCTGCCACCCGGCCCGCGCAGAGGAAATCCGCCACTCCCTTGATATAGCGCCGTGAGTAGATCCCGATAGACACAATGATAAATGTCGGGATGATTACGATCAGCCAGTCTATCAAACCCATTTTTCAGTTCTCTTTTCCACCGCGGATTCAGGCAGACTCAATGGATTGTTCATTTTTTCTCTTCCGGTTCAGGAGAGAGGTTGTAAAGTTCGATTTCATCGAAAACGATCCGGCTATCCAAATTGTCAAGCCCGGAAACCCCGATCATGGGAATAACGCGCGCGGCTTTTGCCGGTGCTTTGACTACGATTTCCGCAGTGGTCCATTCGCCGTCTTTGGGGAAGGCAATCTTTTTTCTGACTGTGAAGGGAAGCCATTGTCTTTCCTCATTCTGAAAACGAAGGGAAAGAGAGGCGGTTCCTTCTCCGGATTTGCAGGTCTTGATCCTGACATAAACTTTTTCCCCGGGATTGACTTTCACCGCGGTGAACAGACTGGAACTGCCCCCAGTAAAGACAGCGCCTGTACCTTTGACCCCGGTATCTTTCTCAAATTCAACTTTTCCGTTGGATTTATCCGATTTCCAAAAAGACCAGTTGACGGCACGACCGTCTTTCCCTACTTTCTCGAAAGAGCCGTTTTTCACCAGATTCGGAAGATTTTTATCGGCGACGAGTTTTGCGGCTTCCTCGGTTGCCGGAGACGCGGAAACGGTGAGAGCCGCAAGAAAAGCGGCCGCGACGGAAAGATAATGCTTTTTCATGTTTTCCTCTTTGATTGGGTTATTTTTTCAGGCGCAAGACCTTGGATTGATTGGGACCGAGAACGAAATGATATTTCCCGTTTTCCGGGGTGTATTTCCATTCCGGATCGAAAAAGTCCTCCGCCGCGGAAGACGGATGGACAAAACTTACATCCGCGGGGGTGTCGCCGGAAATATTGACGATTATGAGAACGGGATCGTTCCCGTCTTGAAACACCCCCGAAACGACAAATTCGTGCGAAGATATGATCTTGACCGGGGTGCCCGGATTCCGGAGGACCGGTTCCAGACGTCGGAACATGGAAACGATGGCGCGGTAATAACTTTGCAATTCCGGATCGGTCTGAAAACTCTGATTCGTGCTTCCCCAAGAGAGCGAAACCAGCGAGTGAGAGCCATTGATCCTGTCCAGCAGAAACGAGGCACGAAGCTGGTCGAAGGTGGGCATGTCCATTGTCTTGAAATTGAACATCTGCAAATAGGAGTCGAACGGCGACGTAGGAAATGCTTTCAGCAGAGCCTGTGTCCGTTTCTGGCTTTCGATAAGGGATGCGCCAGGAAATGGGTAAATATCGTAAGAAGCGATGTCGGAAGCCGGTGCATAAAGGTGGAACCGGGTGGGGTCGCAGAGATTGATGTAGAGCGGATGGTTCGGGTCCTCTGCCCGGACGACAGAGGAAATCCGTATCATCTCCTCGGGCGTGTGCCGGAATTCCGGCTCGTCGAGATACCACTCATACAATGCAGGATGATCCTTCAATCCCCGGACGAAACTGCGGATTTCTTCCAGATCCGGTTCTTCTTTTTTGTGAGGGGTAATGATGATACATGCTTTCCCATAACAATTATGCTTCCACAGAAAATCCAGATACTCCCGGCAATCGGCGATGGCCTTTTGGAGAAATTCCTTCCGCCTGTTGTCCCACTTCGGTCCGCGCCAAGCCCAAACGACGAAAACATC
Source organism: Lentisphaerota bacterium (assembly GCA_015061565.1). Taxonomy (GTDB): domain Bacteria; phylum Verrucomicrobiota; class Lentisphaeria; order Victivallales; family UBA1829; genus SIG94. The sequence continues at coordinate 11,029 of SUWI01000111.1, read as the reverse complement.
CTGACCGAACTGTTCCTGCAAGTTTTGGATATAGGTTTCCACATCCGGTTTGCAGAATTCCTTGTGATGGGAAAACAAGCCCCAAGTAGGAGCCGCAGCCGCGTAAATATGATTGAAAATTTTTCCGTTCACCAACCGTTGTCGACCGGGACCGCAGGAAACTTTGCGGATATCCTCATGTTTCGGGGTAACGCTTTTCCGGGAATCAATGCGCCAGAGTTCCTTTTCCTGGGCGGCAATCCTTTTGCCGTCCACCCGGAGTTCCGCCCGGAAAAGATAGATTCCTTCGGGCAGTTGGTCCAATTTGATGTTAAATCGCTCATTGCCGCTGCCGGAAAGTTTTCGCACTTCCTGAAAACAGACCGTCTTGTTGCGAATGACGGTCGCTTTGATTTCGGCGCCGGGCGGCAGATCGCGGTAAATCACATCGATTTCTTCTTTGGCGAGGTCGAGCGTTTCCCAGAAATATTGGGTTTTGCTTCTCGTCACCACCCCGCGTTTACCCTCGGTAACGGCAAATGCGGATCGCGTCGGGATATCAGTGAAAGAACCTGCCGCGCGGAATGGCTTGATCTCAACGGGCGGCAGTTTCTTTTCGAACTTTTCCAGCCGGATGTCATCCCACCACGAGGAGCCAGAAAAATTGTTTTCGCTGCGGAGGTAAATCACCACACCTTTGGTGTTGGCGGCGGTTTTGAATTCCAGCGTGCTGGTGTGCCAGTTGGTGATGTTCAGCGAGACCGCTTTCCAGTGATAGTCGATAAATTGCGAGATCCTTTTCTCCGCACTGCGGCTCTCGATGAGCCCGAATTTCACTTCGCCGAGTTTTACATCATTCCGGGTTTTGACACTCAGCCGATACCATTGTCCCGGTTCCACGGGAATGACCTTGCGGCTTCGCGCCAGTCGAATCTGGGATTTCGCATTGGCAGAATATGCGAGATGACCGCAGAACTCTCCCGAAGCGGGGTCATCCGCCTCGATTTCAATGTCGAGAAAGGCTGTTTTTTCCGGGTCCTCGAACTTCTCTTCGAAAATCGGCGCTGCACTCAATGCCGCGGCGAAAAAGAAGGAAGCCAATAACAGTGTTTTTTTCATGGTTCTTATTTCTCCTCATTCGACCTTAGAATGTAATCTCTGTTTTGGAGTAATAAGCATAAAGAGTCGGAATTCCCAACCCGTCGGCACAGGGGTTTTTCAGCAGGAAATCACGGATCTCCACTGGTTTCCGATAGGGTGTTACGTGTCCAGGCAAAAACAGAAAATTTCCGTTTCCCGAGTGGGCTGACAAATCAAAATTCGGACCTCCTGATGCTCTGGGTTTGACATAAGAGCGAGTCGGATAATTCTCATTGTGATAACTGTCACCGGCGGTAATGAATGCAGATGGATATTGCATACGGCGCGCAGAATAGCCGCTGATCTTTGCACCGCTGACACCAATCTCCCATTTAAAACTGCGACCGCTGTGAAGGGTATCCGTGGTAGAAATTCTGCCATAAGTCGAATACAGCATCCGGTTTTTTTCCGTAGTCGCTGCAGAAGGATCGAAATAGTTCTCTTTCGCATTCGGACAGTAAGCCATTTTTCCGCCCTTGGGAATGTAATTCAGTTCAATACACCAATCCAGCCACCAGGACGAACCATTCCGGTCAAAAAGAAGATTGTCATTATAGTCGTTCATGTAGTTGGTGAAAACAAGCCCGAGTTGTTTCAAATTGCTTACACACTGTATCCCTTTCGCTTTTTCTTTTGCTTTGTTCAGCGCAGGCAGCAGCATTCCCGCCAGGATGGCAATGATCGCGATCACAACCAGAAGCTCAATCAGAGTAAATCTCCGATACACACGGGATGAACGGTTGAATTGTTTTTTTGACTTCAGCATAATTACTTCCCTTCCTTTTTCAGTTACGTAGTTTTATTTCAAATCCATACGAATTTCATATGAACCGTTTTCGAGCTCGAATTCACGTGTTTTGACCGTTTTCCCGTTCAGCGTGATCTTCTTTGCATTCAACTCGGGCAGGATCAGTTTCACACGGGTATTGCACGGGGCGCTGATCTGCCATTTCCATGCGCCGCGCTCGTATTTCCAACTGCTTTGCGCTTTGCCGTAGGGAGTTTCCAAACCGCACTGCACCTGTTTCATGCGCGGATCGGGTTCGGCGGCAAAGATCAGTCGTTTCCCGCCGGGCTCGGTATCGTCGAACCGGATGCCGCCGGGAACGGCCGCCATCCATTCGGCCACCGCACCGTAGGCATAATGGTTGAACGAGTTCATGTTGACATCGCCGAAACCGTCTTTGATCGTGTAGGAATTCCAGCGTTCCCAGATGGTCGTGGCGCCCTGGTTGACGGAGAACAGCCACGAGGGGAATTCTTCCTGAAGCAGAAGGTCATACGCGGTTTTGGAATTGCCGGTCTTGCTCAGGGCGTGAGTGAGCCAGGCGGTGCCGACAAAGCCGGTGGAAAGCCGATTGCCGTTGTCGCGGATGAGCTTCACCAGCAGCGCGGCATTTTTGCGGGCCTGTTCGGGGGTCAGCAGATCGAACTGCAAAGCGAGCACACAGGCGGTCTGGCTCTTGATTTTCAGCAGGCCCTGCGCATCGACGAATTCTTTGCGGAAAGCGTCCTTGACCTGTCTGGAAAGGCGGTCGTAATTCACCGCGTCCTTGACACATCCGAGGATCGCGGCGGCCTCGCCGACGATCCGGGCGGTTTCGGCAAACATGGCCGTGCCGATCAGTTCCGAGGGTGTTTCGACCGCGGACAAAGCCAGCCAGTCGCCGAAAGCGGTTTTCGGACGGATCAGTTTTTTGGAGGTGTTTTTCTGGTAATCGACCCATTTTTTCATGGATCCGAAACACTCGCGGAGGAGCGCAAGATCGCCGTAGCGCTGATACATGATCCAGGGGATGCGGACGGCGGCATCGGCCCAGACGGCGGCGCCCCAGCTGCTGTCGAAAAGATTCGGGACGATGCAGGGAACCGCCCCGTCCTCACGCTGGGCTTCGCGCAGATCGCGCAGCCATTTGCGGAAAAAGGCGCAGACGTTCATATTGAAAGCGGCGGCCCCGGCAAAGACATCGGCGTCGCCAGTCCAGCCGAGCCGTTCGTCACGCTGCGGACAATCGGTCGGGACTTCGAGGAAGTTGTCGCGCTGGCCCCAGCAGACATTGCGGTAAAGCCGGTTGACTTTCGGCAGACCGCATTCGAACGAACCGGTAACTTCCAGGTCGGAGTGCATGACCACGGCGACTGCTTCGATATCCTCAAGCTTTGCGCCGGAATACTGGAAACCGTTGATCTGGAGATAGCGGAAGCCGTGGAAAGTGAACAGCGGCTCCCATACCTCATCTTCCTGATTTTTGGCGCAGGTGTAGTAATCGGTGGATTTGGCGCTGCGGTAATTGAGCGTGTAAAGCGTGCCGTCCGGATTGAGCATCTCGCCGAAATGGAACGAATAGAGCCGTCCCGGATAGCCTTTGAGGCGGACTTTCATGCGTCCGGTAAGATTCTGGCCGAAATCCCAGATGTAAATATCTTTCTGCGGATTCAGAATTTTCACCGGTTTGAGTTCCATGATGCGGCGGACGGGCGGGCAGCATTTCCGGACGAGCGCGGGGGATTTTGAGGCGGGCTCGCCGACTTTGACCGGTTTCCATTTGGAATCGTCGAAAGCAGGGGAATCCCAGCCGGGCATTTCCAGCCGCGCGTCATACTGTTCCCCGTCGTAAATATCGGAAGCGAGGATCGGACCGGTGGCGCATTTCCAGTCTTTGCCGGACAAGATCTGTTCGGAAGAACCGTCCTTATACTCGATCTCGAGCTGGAAAAGCAGTTCGGGATATTCGCCGTAGGTATTGCGTCTGCGTCCGCTCAGATACCCGCAGTACCAGCCGTCGCCGAGGATGGCCCCGGCGGCATTTTTCCCTTTGCGCAAAAGTGCAGTGACATCATAGGAAAGGAACTGGATCTGTTTGCGGAAATCGGTCCAGCCGGGGACGAAATGATCGTCGCCGACCCGACGGCCGTTGATTCTGGCCTCGAAAAGGCCGCGGGCGGTCACATGGAGCACCGCACGCGCCGGATCCTTCTTCAGCATGAATTCACGGCGGAAATACGGACACGGCGAGGAACAGGAAGGATTGCCGGCGTCGGAACAGATCCAGCGGGCTTTCCAGTCGGCATTGCGCAGCAGGGAGACTTCGAAAGCGGCGGGCTCGGAAGGGATCGAACAGACCCCGTCTTGATTCTTCAAGGTGACGCGCCAGAAAACCCGCTGACGTGATCTCAAGGCGGAGCCGCCCCAGACAATGCCGATCGACTGTTCCGATCCGACCCAGCCGGAATCCCAGAGATCGGGTTGGTCCAGCAAAGACGCCGAGGAAGCCGCCTGAATGCTGTATGCTTTCTGCATATCGCCGGGTTTCGAGCTCATTTTCCACGAAAAACGAGGCTCGGCATTGCCGATCCAGACATAACCGGACAAATTGTCCACGCGCAAATCGCCGGCCTGGAAACCGGCATCGGGAACTGTTTTTTTATTTTTCAGCATAAAAATCATATCCTCAATTGAAAAATGGCTGTATTGAATTTATATTAAATATAAATGAAAAAAAGAAAAATACCAGTGACAAATTGACTTTTTATCAGCATAATCTGTCCGATTTGGGAGAAAAATGATGAAAACCGACATTCCGAAAAGCCTTTCTTTGAAAAATTTGTTCAAAGGCGCAGGCCTGCTGAAAGTGGAAATGCCGAACTACCATGCAATGGGGAACAAGTGGCATCGGCATGAGGATTTTTACGAACTGGTGATCGTCTGCAGCGGCTCGGCCCGTATCGAAACGGGAGCCGGAAGCGAACGGGTCCACGCCGGCAACGTGTTCCTGTTTCCCGACCGGACGGTTCACCGGTATACCGAAATCAAAAATTTCCGCCATTACAATGTTCTGTTCCATTCCTCGCTGCTGGATACCGGTAAAGCCGAAATCGACCTGAAAAATCTGCCGGGATACGGCAATCTCTTCGGGTTCGTGAACAGCGGGGAAAACCGGCATTCGAAATTGAATTCGGTGGATGATGAAGCGCAGGCAAAACTGATCCCGATTCTGGAAACGATCCGGAACGAGACTACGCTATGGCTTCCCGGCTGGCGCGAAAATGCGTATTTCGAATTCATGCGGATGATGGTTTTTCTGCTGCGGTCCTGCGTGCCGGCCGATCACGTTTCGGATCCGAACCTGTTCCCAATCGGACAGGTGATCCGGATGCTGGAAAAAGACTGCACGAAAAATTATACTTTGAGGCAGATGGCGGAAACGGTGAACATGTCGCCGAGCTGTTTCCGGCATCATTTCACGGAAATCACAGGCATACCGCCGGGACAATATCTGCTGAATCTGAGGTTGAGGAAAGCGGTCCTGCTGCTGAATTTCCCCAATTCGATCGAAGAGATCGCGGCGCTGTCCGGCATTCCCGACAGCAACTATTTTGCACGGCTGATCCGGAAGCGCACGGGCTTTTCACCGAAAGAGCTCCAGCGCAAATATTTTGCACAGGAAATCTCGGTGGAAGAACTGCTGGATAAGCTGATGCCGGCCGGAAAAAAATAAAAACCGCTTCCGATAAAAGGTGCAAGGTCATTCCAATGCTGATAAAAACAGGATCTGAACATAGATGATTCGAACCTTCACCGGCCGTTCACAAGGATATTTATTGCTCGTATCTGCTGCGTTATAAGGGAAAAAAGCCTGGAGCGGTCATTCCCAGTATTCCCAGTATTCCCAGTATTCCCAGTATTCCCAGTATTCCCAGTATTCCCAGTATTCCCAGTATTCCCAGTATTCCCAGTATTCCCAGTATTCCCAGTATTCCCAGTATTCCCCATTCTCCGTTCACAGCATAAACGGACTGGGTTCACGGCCGGGGCCTTCGCGGTCGAGACTATCGGAAGCAAGCTCGGAATCCAGCACGGAGAGGAGTTTTTCGCGGTCGGCGGGGAAACGTCCAGACAGCGGCAGCGGATTGGAGGTGTGATTCGCCCGGAATACCGTGTGTTCGAGCGCAAGTCCGGCAATGATCCGGCGCAATTCCTCAACTACGGCATATTCGGAAACGGGGATATATTCCGGCGGCAAAACCAGTCCGGGGATTCGGATATACCGCAAGGCGGAAAGCAGAGCCGGCTGCATCCGGTTCAACGCCCGGACCGTGCCGGTAATGTGTTCCTCACAATAATTTCTGCCGCCCAGTCCGAGCAGGATCATGACCGAAAGACGGAAGCCGCATTTCTGTGCCGTCTGCACTGCGGCGATCATATCTTCCGCCCGCTCGGTTTTGCCGAACAGATCGAGCACGGTCTGCGACCCGCTTTCCAGGCCCATATACAGCGTATGGACTTTGCGTTCGCGCATCATCCGGAGCTGTTCGGACGTTTTCATCAGGATGGAACTGCCGTTGGCGTAAAGGTTGATCCGGGCAAGTCGCGGGAAGGCCGCATTGAGCTCGTCCAGGATCCGTTTCAGCCGGTCGAACGGCATGGCCATGACATCTCCGTCGGCGAGGAAGATCCGCCGTGAATCACCGTAAAGCTTTCCGGCTTCCCTGATCTCGGCCAGCACCTCGTTTTCATTCCGCAGCTGATATTTCACGGTCTTGTACATGCCGCAGAAACGGCAGGTGTTGTGAGGACAGCCGTAAGCGACCTGGAAAATCAGACTTTCAGCCTCGGCGGGCGGACGGAACAGCGGTTCACGATAGTTCATGGTTCAGATATTTTTCCAGGATCCCGGCGGCCAATGCGCACAGATCGGGACAGGGACGTTTCCGGTAATATTCGGCTGTTCTGGCTTCGGAAACGGGCGTATCGGGTCCGGAATGATCCAATCCCAGCAGCACGCGGCAGGAGATCGACCCGGCAGCTTTCCGGAACTCCCCGGCAAGCTTCTGCATTTCGGCGTAATGCGCATCCTTGGCCGCTTTGTCGGTCGGATCGGCCGGGCCGAAAATGAGGCCGGCAGCCATGAACATGCCGGAAACCGCGCCGCAGGTTTCGCGCAGCCGCGACATACCCGCGCCGAATCCGGAAGCCAGCTTCAGCGCGGTTTCATGATCCAGTCCGCATTCGGTTTCGAACGCGCAGAGCACCGACTGCGCACAGTTGCAGCCGGAAAGAAAATTCTGTCTGGCGATTTCCGCTTTGCCCATCATCAGCTTCCTTTCAGCGCCGGGCGGCCAGATCGGTGATCCGCGCCAGCAGTTTCGGTCCGTAAAAATCGAAATGAGTCAGCCGCTTATATTCCTCCGAAAATTCCGCCGTGATCTTCGGCACCTCATCCGGGGTATAGGGGATGCTCTTGAGATAAGAGGAAACCAGCCTCGCCAGCTCCAGAAAACGGACTTTTTCGGGCACTGCTCCGGGATACAGACGGGAGCCGTCCAGATCGATCACGCCGAACGCGCCGTCGGCCGTCAGATAAAGGTTGCGCAGGTTGAAATCGCCGTGCTGGAGGCCGCCCTCATGGAGCTTGACCAGCAACGCTGCCGCGGCGATCGCGGTTTCCGGACATTCCGGCAGGAACCGGACGCCGGACAGGATCTCCGTGATCAGACAATAGCGCGAAGCAAGCAGGACTTCAGGCGTTTCCACGCCGAGCTGGCGCAGACGCAGAGCCGCCGCCAGACAGCGATAGGATCGCGGATAAAGGAAAGCTCGTTTCAAGGTCCGCATCAGACCGTTTTTGCGGTATTGCTTGACAAAAAAACGTTCATGCTGATCGAATCCGGTAACCACACTGCGGGAATTCTTCAAAATCCGGCCGTATTCCAGCAGGCTTTCGGGCGAGGCCGGAAAAGAAAACTTTCCGGCACGGAGATAGGTGCCCACGCGGAAGGAATAGGAACCGTCCGCACAGGCCTGTCGGAGGATTTGACCGGTGACGCTCATCGGCGCGGATTATTTCGGACGCATCTGCGGGAACAGCAGGACGTCGCGGATGGATTCTGCGCCGGTCAGCAGCATGACCAGCCGGTCGATGCCGATGCCGAGACCGCCGGTGGGCGGCATGCCGTGTTCCAATGCGGTCAGGAAGTCCTCGTCGATGGCTTCTTCGAGTTTCTTGCCCTCGCGTTCGGCCTGTTCGACGAACCGCTTGCGCTGTTCGATCGGGTCGTTGAGTTCGGAATACCCGGGGGAGATCTCCTGTCCGTTGATCTCGAGTTCATAGACATCGACGAGCGTGGGATCGTCCTCGCACTTCTTGGCGAGCGGTACCAGATAAGCCGGCAGCCGGGTAACGAAGGTCGGCTGGATCAGCGTATGTTCGATCTCCTTTTCGTAGATCTCGTGGGTGATCTCCAGATCGTTCATCTGCGGGGTGACATCCAGTCCGAGAGCTTTGGCCTTGGCGAATTTGTCGTCATGGGAGAGGTCATACCAGTCGGCACCCATTTTTTCCTTGATGAGTTCACGGTAGGGAGCGCGGCGCCACGGCCGTTTGAGCTCGATCACGGTGCCTTCGGCATTCTTGACCTGGGTGGTGCCGTTGATCTTCATGGCGAGCGTGGTGACCATCTCTTCCATAATATCCATCATGGAATTGCAGTCGCCGTAAGCCTGATAAAGTTCGAGCGCGGTGAACTCGGGATTGTGGCGACGGTCGATGCCTTCGTTGCGGAAATTGCGGTTGAGTTCGAAAACACGTTCGAATCCGCCGACGATCAGACGTTTGAGATAAAGCTCGGTGGCGATACGCATGTAAACGGGGCAGCTCAGGGCCTCGTAATAGGATTTGAACGGATTGGCGGAAGCGCCGCCGGGGATGGCCTGCAGCATCGGCGTTTCGACTTCCATGAACCCTTTGCTTTCCAGGAATTTGCGGATCTCGCTGACGATGCGGGAACGGGTCACGAAAATCGCGCGGCTTTCATCGTTGGTGATGAGGTCCAGATACCGCTGACGGTAACGCTGTTCGATATCGGTGAGACCGTGGAATTTTTCGGGCAGCGGACGCAGGGATTTGGTCAGGAGCGTCACCTTGTGGGCTTTGATGGTGAGTTCGCCGGTGCGGGTGGTGAACGGAACGCCGGTCACGCCGATGATGTCGCCGAGGTCGAGTTTCTTGAAGGCGGCGAACTCGTCGTCGCTGACGGTGCCGCGCTGGACGTAGATCTGCATTCTGCCGGAAGAATCCTTGACATCGGCGAAAATGGACTTGCCCATGGCGCGGAACGCGGTCATGCGTCCGGCGATGGTGAATTCGGGCTGATTTTCCGGAGCCAGGTCGGGCTGGTACTGGGCGCGGACCTCGGCGGTTTTGATGACGTTGTCGAACCGGCGTCCGAACGGCAGTCCGCCGGCGGCTTCGATTTCATGAACTTTGTTCAGGCGCTGGGTGAAAATGTCCTCCTGCTTCACTTCCGGAGCGGGAGCGTTGGTGTTTTCTTCGCTCATTTGCTATATCCTTTCTTCATTTTTACGGTCTGAAATTCATAACCTGATAATATACTGTATATTACTGTTTTTTCAAGAAGCAAATCGAAAATAGTGTGCGGGAAACAGTCGGCACTCCGTAACAGTCCGTAATCATCCGTAAAATCAGTTCGCGGAAAGTCGCCGATTCCTCACCCGTGCCGAATTCAAATACGGATTCTTACGAATGAAAACGGAGGATACGGAGGGGTTTCTGCACCAGAACAGATTTCAAACGACCTGTTTCAACTGACGCTTGCATAGTTTATCAAATGAAAAATGAATTTTCGCCCACGTCAAATTGCATTTTTAACGGCAATCAACCGTTCCCGCAATGGGGCAATATCGGTTACTGCGGTTTGAAAAACAATTTCATCATCAGTTTTGATATAATCATGAGCAATCATGTTGCGCATACCGCGAATGGAGCGCCATGGTACGTTCGGGAATTGATTCTTGACCGCATCCGAAATCGAAGCGGCATCTTCCCCCAGCATAATCAGAGCATATTTGACAGCATACTGTTTTTCAATGGAAGAAATATATACATCCACCGTCATTCCGGCAGTGATTTCCAGAAGATGGTCAATCACTTCGATCATGTGGTCAATGCGTTCCTGATCCGTCAGCATAATTCCAGCATCTCCCGGCGGACATTCTGGCTGAAACGGTCTTTCTTTCTCAATCTCTTATAAGAAACGACATCCACAGGACAATGGAAATAATCCGACAAGGCGAATTCCAAGCCGGTCTGGTCGAATAAAGTCGCTTTATCGCCGAATTCGGCAATCAGGTCAATATCGCTGTCCGGCGTTTCCTCTTTACGGGCACAGGAACCGAATACAAAGATCCGGAGAACTTTGTATTTTTGAGCCAACGCACGAATTTCATCCCGCTTGGCCATGATTTCATCCAGTTTGCACATTTGATCCTCCCTGGCGGGTTTCATTCATAATATAACTGTTTTTTTCATAAAATCAATTTCATTCTTCATTTTTCTTCTCATCGTCCAGACTGGGGAACGGCATTGGACATGAGATAAAAAAAGCGGTCGTGTGGAACGGCCGCTGAGAATTCGAATGGGCTCACTTGCGTTTTTTCCTGGTCGCGGTCTTCTTGGCGGCGGGCTTTTTGGCCGCGGTTTTCCGGACTTGACGGGACACCGGCTTGGGTTTGATCTGGGCAGTCTTGAGATTGGCCGCGGCGGGATCATTACGGCGCGCATATCCCCAGTTCAGGAGACTGCGGGTGAAAAGATCACGGTTTTTGCCGGAATCGAACCCGGTGACGACCGCGATCAGGCGTTTGCCGCCCCTGATGCAAGTAACGGTGACGCAGTATCCGGAACGGTTGATGAATCCGGTTTTGAGTCCGTCCACACCGGGCGCGGGGTATTTGCGTCCGGGAAGCAGGTTGTTATGGTTCACCAGTTCGGTTTTTCCGCCGCGGAAATCGGCCTTGGGCATGGCAGCCCACTGCATGAGCTTGTCATGGTTCAGGCAATATTCGGCGAGCAGGGCCATGTCGGCAGGACTGCTGATATTGTCTTCCGCG
>SUWI01000110.1 GCA_015061565.1 Lentisphaerota bacterium | reverse complement strand
GCCTGCGGGGTCTTTCTCGCCTATCGCCTGATCTCGAAACTCCAGCCCGGCGAGGCGGTGACGATGTCCGATATTTCCAGACGTTTCCGTCCGGAGATCGACGCGATCCTGCGCGAGCTCGATTTCCGGATCGAACGGACCGATCATGCGGTCGATCCGGAGGAATTCAGGGAACAGGTCCTTTCCTGGCTGCTGCCGGGACTGGAATTCAAGCTCTGATCAGTCCACGCCGAACAGCCGGCACAGTGCATGCCAGCGAGCCAAGGTATCGGGTCCGAATTTCTGCATGGAACGGCAGATGCGGTCCGGACTTTTTTCTTTCATGTCGCCCGATTTGGAAAAGAATTTATCCGCCAGACAGATCAGTTTTTCTTCGACGGTCTCCGGCAGGAAATCCCGTTCGGGCAGCGGCAGGTTCTGTCTCCGGATATCCGCAGCGGTCAGCCCCGTCCCGGTATGCCGCTCGCAGATCCGGGCGTAACCTTCCAGATCGCGGCCGGTTTCCGCGGCCAGACGGCGGAGCATTTCCGCTCCGATGATGCCGTGCGCGATATACGGCTCCGTTCCCTCGCAGAGGATATCCGGAGCATGGCATCTGCCGATCCCCACATCATGCAGCAGGGCGCCGGTCACGACCGTTTCCCGGACCGCGTTCAATTCCCGGGCACACGGATTGTCCAGCAGTTCCAGCGCTTTGCCGCAGACCTGATAACTGTGTTTCAGCAGCATCTGCCGGAACGGCGTGTCTTCCGGATAAAAAAATCCGATGATTTCCAATGCGGTCTGTTCCGCAGCGCGGTCGGATGGATTCATGAGACGGTCCTGAGATTCATTTCAGATTGAAAAAAGCCGATCCGCGAATTGCTCCGGGATCGGCGTTCCATAATCAATTCTGAGGCTGATTATTTCTTTTTGGCTTTCGCGGCCTTCTTGGCCGGAGCGGCTTTGGCTTTCTTGGAGAACGCAGCCTTGGTGTCGTAGTTGTAATAGGATCCGAGGGAGATCAGTGTCTTGGTCAGGTTGATGCCCTTGATCTGATGACACATCTTGTCAGCCAGGATCATGGAAAGCTGCTGGTTATCCTCAACGCGGGCGATCGCCGCCAGATCGTATTCACCGGCCACGGAATGCACTTCCATGATGCCGTCGACCTTGAGGATTTCGTCAATCACGTCTAAGATGAGATCGCGCTCGACACTGATCAGAATGATTGCAGTAACCATGTTTTTTTCATACCTTTCTTGAATGGTTTGATTAAACGGATGATCCGTCTTTGGTCTTAACATAACCGGAATCTTGATAAAGTCAATCGGAAAAACGGAAAAAAGGCGGGAAAAATCGCTTTTTTTGCTTTTTTCGCAGGAACAAAAGAGAAAAACGTCATTTCCGGCCGACGAAACGGTCCAGTTCCAGCAGCTGGGCAGGCGTCAGGGAATGCGCTTTCAGCGAGCAGGCCATCAGGGTCTGTTTCGCCGCACATTCCAGCAGTTCCATCTTATCAAATGCGGAAAGCAAGGTCTTTCCGACCGTGATGACGCCGTGATTGTCCATCAGACCGCAGTCGCAATCCCGCATTTTTTCCGCGGCCAGAGCCGCGAGCTCGGGAGTGCCCATCAGCGCATACGGGATCCGCACCGTTTCGCCGACCACGGCATACGCTTCCGCAGTCAGGTGCATGTTGATCGGTTCGTCCGCGGCCGTGAAGAAAGTCGCCGTGACCGGATGCGCATGCACGATCGCCCCGATATCCGGCCGGACGCGGTAAATGGCCAGATGCAGACCGGTTTCGATGCTGAGTTTCAATTCGGGAGTCAGGGATTTGCCGTCCGGGGTCACCACGCCGACTGTCGCCGCCTGCTGATTGGCCTTATCCGACTGCGAGGCGGTGACGGCGATATTGCCGTCCGGCAGACGGCAGGAGATATTGCCGCCGCTGGTCGTAGTCAGGAACTGACGGTAAAGACGCCGCATGAACGCAGCCACCTGTTCCCGTTCTTTTTCGTAGATCATTTTCATTGCTCCTCACTTTTGGCAAATCAATATACATCGATCGGTCTTTTTATCAAACTTTTTGCTGAAAAAAGCGCGATTATTTAACGGAAAAACTTGAAAATCAACTATCCTGATGATATATTAATAAGATACCTGCAAAATGCGGAATCTTTAACAAAACCAAACTGAAAGGTGAAAAAAATGTCGTCGTGCCCCTTTGAGGACCTGAAAGCCCGCGGGTTCATCTACCAGAACACTTCCGAAGAAGCCATCAAACAACTTCTCGCCGAAGGTCCGGTATATTTTTACGCCGGCTTCGATCCGACCGGCGACAGCCTTCATGTCGGCCACCTGCTCCCGGTGATGGCCATGCGCCGTCTGCAGCAGGCCGGCCATAAACCGATCGTGCTGGTCGGCGGCGCCACCGGACAGATCGGCGATCCCTCCGGCAAAAGCGAGGCGCGCGTCATCCTCTCCAAGGAAGTCGTCGCCCATAACGCCGAATGCCTGAAGAAACAGCTTTCCAAGTTCATTTCCCCGGACGATGCCGTTTTCGCCAACAACGCCGACTGGTTCAACGGCATGCTCTATCTGGATTTCCTGCGCGACATCGGCTCCAAGTTCAGCGTCAACAAAATGCTGACCGCCGAATCGGTGAAACTGCGTCTGGAAACCGGACTTTCCTTCCTCGAATTCAACTACATGATCCTGCAGGCTTACGATTTCTACATGCTGAATCAGAAATACAACTGCCGCCTGGAGATCGGCGGACAGGACCAGTGGGGCAACATCACGGCCGGAACCGAACTGGTTCGCCGGATCGCCCAGCAGGAAGTCCACGGCATCACCCTGCCCCTGCTGATGAACAGTTCCACCGGACAGAAATTCGGCAAATCAGTCGGCGGCGCGGTCTGGCTCGACCGCAACAAAACTTCCATCTTCGATTACTATCAGTTCTGGCGCAACACGGACGACGCCGATGTGCGCAAACTGATGCTCTATTTCACCGGTCTGCCGATCGACGAGATCGACAACATCTGCGCCGCCTCGATCAACCGTGCCAAGGAAATTCTTGCTTATGAGGCCACTGCGCTGGCGCATTCGCAGGAAGATGCCGCGAAAGCTTATCTGGGTGCCGGAGCGAAATTCGGTTTCGCCGACAAGGAAAACAAGATCCCGACCACCAGTTCGATCGCCAAAGTCCAGGCTGACGCCGCGGTCCTCGACGATCTGCCGACCTGCAATGTCACCATCCCCGAAGAGGGCATTTGGATCGTCAAACTGCTGGTCGAAGCCGGTCTCTGCAAGAGCAACGGCGATGCCCGGCGGCTGGTCCAGGGCGGCGGCGCTTACCTCAACGATGTCCGGATCGACAGTGCCGACCGCAACATCATGAAGAGCGAGATCCCCGCCGGCGGCGCGATCCTCAAGGCCGGAAAGAAAAATATCAAACGCATCGTGGCGCAGTGATTTGAAAAATCCGCTCACAGGTGATATATTACAATAACAGCATTGACAAAATACAACTTAAAACAATGGAGTGAACATGTATTCTGCCGCAGATCTGAAAAAAGGTTTGAAAATCGAAATCGAAGGCGTTCCCTACGTCATCACGGACTTTGAATTCTGCAAGCCGGGCAAAGGGACCGCGCTTTACCGCTGCCGCCTCAAAAACATGGTGAACGGCAGTTCCATGGACCGCACTTTCCGCCCGGTTGACAAGGTTGACGTCCCCAATCTGGAAGAACGCGAAGTCCATTATTCCTATCAGGACGGCGACAACTACATCTTCAGCGATTCCGAAACGTATGAAGATATCCAGATCACCAAGGACCAGCTCGGCGACAAGACCTATTTCCTGCTGGATGACATGGTCTGCAACGTGCTGTTCTACAACGGCAAGCCGATCGACATCACCCTGCCGACCTTCATCACCCGCACGGTGGTGGAGACCGAACCCGGCGCCCGCGGCGACACCGCTTCCTCCAACGTGATGAAGCCCGCCAAACTGGACAACGGGTATGAACTGATGGTCCCGCTCTTCATCAATCAGGGCGACACGATCAAAGTCGACACCCGGACGGGCGGTTATGCCGAACGCGTCAGCAAAGGCTGATTCCCCTGCCCTGACTTCATACGGGCGGCTGCTCGCCGCGGCGGGGAATTTTCCCGCCCGGGCCAGGATCGCCGCTCTTTTACGCGCCGCCTTCGATGCGGCGCATTTTATTGAAGTCGAAACCCCGGTCGGCATCCTCGCACCCGCCGCCGAAGAATATATCGAAGCGCCCCGCACCGAGGACGGTTTTTTCCTCCGCACCTCGCCGGAACTGCAGATGAAGCGTCTGCTCGCCGCCGGCATGGAACGGATCTATCAGCTCGGTCCCTGTTTCCGCCGCGGCGAAAACGGCCGCCGCCACCGGCAGGAATTCACCATGCTCGAATTCTATCAGGCCGGCGCAAATTATCTCGATCTGCTGGATTTCACGCAGAGTTTCCTCCTTTCGGTCTGCCGCGGCTTGCATGGCGAATCTTCGTTCAAGTTCAACGGCGAAACCATTTCGCTGGAAAAATTCGAGGTCATTCCCGTGCGCGAAGCGTTCACACGTTTTGCCGGACGCAGCGCCGACAAATGCGCTGAAGAGGAAGGACTCTTCGAACTGGTGCTGGTCGACCAGGTCGAACCGAAACTCCCCAAGGACAGGCCCTGTGTGCTGATCGATTATCCGGTCCGTTTCGGCGCGTTTGCACGGCCGAAAGAAAGCGATCCGACGCTGGTCGAACGCTGGGAGATCTATCTCGGCGGCATTGAGCTGGCCAACACCTACGGCGAACTCATCGATCCGCAGATCCAGCGGGAACGGTTCCGCCGTTTTGCGGAAACCCGGAGACAGCAGAACCTGGCCGAATATCCGGAACCGGCGGCATTCCTCGAAGCGATCGACCATGGATTTCCGCCCTGTGCGGGCTCGGCGCTCGGTTTCGACCGGCTGGTCATGCTGATGACCGACCATCCCGACATCGCGGATATTTCTTTTCCCCTCGACTCATAAACCCAGGAGACAGCCATGAAAGCAGTGAGCGGAACCCAGATGCGCGGCCTCGACCGCCGCACGATCACCGAAGCCGGTATCAGCGGAGAACGTCTGATGAAGATCGCCGGTCTGCGGGCCGCCGCCGGCATTCTGGAAAATTTCGCGGCTGACATCCCCGGCGAAGCGGCTCCGAAATTCTGCATTCTCGCCGGCAAAGGCAACAACGGCGGCGATGCTTTCGTGGTCGCAGAAATGCTCGCCAATGCCGATTACAGCGTCTCGCTCCACTGTGCATCGCCGGAATCCGAACTTTCCGGCGATGCCCTGACCATGTTCGGACACCTCCCGGTCTCGGTCCGCGACCATATTTCCGATACGCTGACGGAACAGGATCTGGCCGCCCCGCTTACGGTCATCGTGGACGGTCTGCTGGGCACCGGTTTTCACGGCAGTCTGCGCGAACCTTACCGGACCTGGTGCAGACTGGTGAATGCCTCCGGCAAACCGGTCGCCGCGCTGGATATTCCCTCGGGTCTGGACGCCGACAGCGGCGAGGCCGATCCCGATGCCGTTACCGCCGATATCACCTTCACCATGGCGGCCCCGAAAACGGGCATGTTTTCCGAGGCGGGCATCCGTCACACCGGCAGGCTCCGGGTGATGGATATCGGCATTCCCGAATCATTTGTGAACGAACTGCCAGACACCATCGAGTGCACCGATTTTTCCACGGTGAAAGGGAAACTGAAACGCGAGGCTTTCGACGCCCACAAATACACCCGCGGACATCTTTTCATCGCAGGCGGCTGCAAACATTATCCGGGTGCGCCGCTGCTCGCCGCGGAAGCCGGATTGCGTTCCGGAGCCGGACTCGTCACCTGCTGTCTGCCGGAACACGCCGAGATCCATGCCAATATTCCGAAAGCGCTGATCGTGCGCCGTCTCTCATCCGAAACCGGATTTTTCACTGCCCGGAGCGCTTCGGAACTGCTCGCCATGTCCGGCAAAGCCGGTGCGTTCGCGGTCGGTCCCGGCATGGGGACCGCCATCGAATGTGTCGGTTTTCTGGAGAAAATGCTGGCCGTCCCTGCCCCGCTGCTGCTGGATGCGGACGCATTGAATCTGCTCTCATCCAACCCCGATTTGATTGCCAAACTGAAGAAACGCCCCGATCTGACGGTGATCACGCCGCATCCGGGTGAAATGAAACGGCTCGCGGACGCCCCGGAGCTGGATACCGGCGCCATGTCCCGTTCCGAACTTGCCCGCGCAGTGTCGAACCGGCTGAATGCCTTTGTAATTTACAAAGGTCCGCGCACCATCGTGGCCGCCCCTTACGGCCGGTATGCGGTCAATCTCAGCGGCTGCCCCGCCCTCGCGACCGCGGGCACGGGCGACATCCTTTCCGGCCTGGTCGGTGCTTTCCTTCTCAACACTGCCCTGGATCCTTTCGAAGCCATCCGAATGGCGGTTTTTCTGCACGGATACACGGCGGAAATCACCGCTCCGCTGGGTTCACGCGGGTATATAGCCGATGATTTCCTGCCGATGATCGGGAAAGCCTTGAACCGGCTTTGAAGATTTATTTCACCGCTTTGAGCACAGGTTCTGTCAACAGTCCGCAGGGAACCAGCTGACGGTTTTTCACTTCGCTCAGCTTGAACTGATAAGGTCCGGTCCAGGACGGCCAGGCGGTCTTGCAGTAGAACGGCCCCATGGCATTGCGGCGGCTGCCGTAAACGGTCAGCGCTATCCGGTGTTTGCCGCCGGGCAGCATCACCCGGTACGGCGGCCACGGCAGGACCGACTCTTTCCCATCGTCGATCCGGACACCGAGCAGGACACCGCGCCAGTCGCCGAATTCGAGCTGCGCGCCTTTGGCCGGAATTTCCAGTTCGCGGCTGTAGGTCACATTGCCGGCATAGTGCCGCAGTCCCTGCGCGCACCAGTCGCCGACCGCGAGGGTCTGCGGCAGGGCAGTGACGGTCTCGCCTGCCGACACGCCGAATTCACCGAGCAGGAACAGGGATTCGAGTCCCGGCAGATTCTCATGATATTTCGAGCGCAGAACGAGCAGGTTTTCGCCTTTTTTGAGCAGTTTGGCGGGGACCTTGATGCACTGCATGATGATGTCGCACCACCAGCCGTCGACTTCGGCTTTCAGCTTCTTGCCGTTCAGCTCGAACTGATACAGTTCCGGATGTTCGACCGCCAGACGGCAGTCGGCAGAGGGGACATCCTTGATCCGGATGTGATAGGTAAGTTCCAAGTTCACGGTCTTCTTCGCCGGGACCTGTTCGCGCAGCCACGGCTGGACCATGGAGCCGCCGCGCGCCGGCTTGTCCAGCAGACCGCGCAGGTCGTCGTCCAGTTTCAGGAAGAATTCATTCTTGCCCCTGGCTTTTCCGTCAACCGTCCAGTCGGCATGGTCGAGGACCAGCACGTTGGGTTCGTTGAGCTCGAAATTCCAGCCGGAGGCCGGCAGTTTGCGCGCCGCTTTCAGCGCGGGCGCCGCAGGTGCGTTCAGGAGCTTGCCCGGATCTTCCGCCGTGATCAGATACAGATGCGAGCCGAGTTCTTCGAAGGCGGTATCGAAGACATAACGGTCCTTCCGGTAAGCGGCTTTCACCTCGCTGACGGTTCCGTTCAGCGGATCGAGTTCATAGACCTTGCCGCGCTGCGGCACGATCACTTCGACCCTGGCTTCGGGGAATTTCAGCTTGCGGTCGCGCACCAGACAATCATTCTGCATCGTCGCGGTCTTGAATTCGGCGCCGTAGTTGCAGAGGAAGAGCGAATAGGCCTTGCCGGCATCGGCGAGGCGTGCCAGCACCGGACCGATCTGTCGGCCCTGCGGTCCCATCACCGAAACGCGGCGGGTGACCTTTTCCAGCAGTTTGACGGAGCCGGACAGGCTCGCTTTGCGGAATTTGGCAAAGGCTTTGGCCGGTTCTTTGGAGGGTTCGCCGTCGAGGAACGCGGGCGGAGCATCCACATAGACCACCGTGCCGCCCTGCTCCGCGAATTTCTTCAGCAAGGCCAGCGTAGTCGAGCGGATGGTGGCGATCCGCGGCACCAGGACCGCACGGTAGGCAGCCTTGTTGATGATGACCTTGCCGTCTTTCACCTTGCCGTAGCGGGACATGATCTCTTCATCGCCGAAATCGAAATCGAGTTTCTGCGACAGCAGAGTATCGGTGACTTCGATGAAATGCTTTTCCTCTTTTTTCAGGGCGGCGGCAATGTCATTGAGATCGGCCTTGAGCCAGGCGGTTTCGATCGGATGGATCACCAGCAGATCGCACATTTCCTCGCCGGCGGACATGACCGCGCCGAGACGGCCGAAATAATCCTCGACCACATGATATTTGTCATGCCAGGAGGACTGATAGGAGATGCTGGCGGGATAATCGCGCTTGGCTTCCGCGCCGGCGGAATACCAGGCCAGATGCTGGCAGCGGAAGTTGATCCCGAGCGCATACTGCCAGTCGCCGAGCGCCTTGTGTCCGGCGAACGGGAAATCCCAGCCGGTGCAGCCGTAGGTCTCGGAAAGCCGCCGTTTCCGTCCGAACTGATGCGCCATGGAGGTGCACTGTTTCGCCGTGTTGAAAATCCGCCAGTGTTCGGTCAGCAGGTCGATCCCCGGCATCTGCATATATTCGTAGAACCGCATCGCGGCTCCGACATACAGGGCCTGAGCCAGGCGGTCTTCCAGCAGGACGTGACCGGTCATCTGAATATTATGCGCGCCGCACCATTTGCCGATCGTGCCGGAAAACGCGGTGCAGAAAAGTTCGGTCAGCAGGTTGTAATATTTGACCCGCACGGAGGAATATTTGCGCACGGAGGTGAAGAAAAGTTCGGGCAAATAGTCCAGCACATCCAGGTTATATTTTTTCCGGAAAATCTCCGGCAGTTTGTCCGTCCACGGCAGGGAGATCCCATGCTTGCCCCAGGTCCAGAAATTAGGCTCGTCGGTGAAGATCGAAGGAACGGTTTTGCCGAATTCTTTGCCGACCTCGCGGAAATAGATATCATGGGTCACTTCCACGAATTTCTGCACGGCCTCGGGGTTCAGGGAATCCAGATAGGTCGCGCCGTTGAACCAGGAATCATTTTCCGCCAGGAATACCGCGAACCGGATCAGCTTGCGGCCGCGTCCGAACTTGAAATCGGCGGGCGATTTCAGGCGGACCGGATCCTTGACGACCAGATTTTTGTCTTTCACGGAACCGGAGACTTTGGCGGAAAACCAGGCCAGCGGAGTGCCGTTTTCCTCTTTGAGCGCATCGGCGGCGCGCGAGTAAATGTTCACCGAGCAGTAGCGGTATTTGTAGCGGTCGTCGCGCGTCACCAGCGATCCGGCCGCGCCGGACGGCCAGCGGTCTTCATCGTAAAGATGCGCCTGCATGCCGAGTTTTTTCGCCTCGTTCACGCACGCCTTGATACATTCGAACCACTCTTTGCCCAGATAGACCGTATTCAGTCCGACCCGGGAGTGCATGAAAAATCCACCCAGGCCCATCTCCTTGAAAATATGGATCTGCCGGATCAGTTCCGCTTTATCCAGTTTCGCGTTCCAAGCCCAGAACGGCGCCCCGCGGAATTCCGCACCCGGAGCACGAAAATTTTTCATCAGCTCTTTCATCTTCTCGTCCTTTTCTGTTTAAGGATTATCAGTAATTGGAATTTTTCCTTAATTTACACTGGTTTTCGAAAAAAACCTTAACTATTTTGCAAAAAAATCTGCATTATCTGCTAAAGTTTGTTTGCAGAGCGTTCACCTGCGGTGTAAATTGACTTGAAAAGAGGAGTATTTTTCAGCGTGAAAGCGGCAGTCAATTATTTCGAAGGGATGCGGATCTGGCCGGATCTGAATCTTCTGGTCATGTCCAGCCGTCATTCGCCGGCCTCGAATCCGGATTTTCACTGCCATGATTTTTACGAACTCGTCCTGGTCTGTTCGGGTTCGGCGCGGCATTATATGAACGAGGAAGCCCTGCCGATCCGGGCGGGCGACCTGATCCTGGTGCCGCCGTTCTGCGTGCACGGTTATCTCGAGCCGGACGGCCTGCGCATTTACAACATCCTGTTCTGCCGGGATGTTTTTGAGGCCATTTCCGCCGATCTGGCGCCGCTGCCGGCCTTTCAGATGCTGTTCCAGGTGCAGCCGAATCTCGAATCCGCGCTGCGGCATGAGACCGGACTGCTTTCGCTTTCCGGCAATGCTTTCGAACGTGCGCTGGACTATGCGGAAAACATCTGCCGCGAGACCTGCCGGCGCGATCCGGGAGCGAAAACCACGGTCCGGGGACTGTTTCTCTGTCTGCTCGCGCATTGTCTCCGCCATGCCCGGCTGGACAGCGGATCGGGCACGGGTTATGCCCGGCAGATCAGCAGTGTGCTGGCGATGTTAGACCAGCATCCGGAGCGGGACTGGCCGCTTTCCGGCATGGCGAAACAGGCCGGCATGTCCCCTGCCAATTTCCGGCTGCATTTCCGTCGGTTAACCGGACATTCCCCCGGTGCTTTCCTGCTCGATCTGAGGCTGAAAAAAGCGGCGGCGATGCTCCGCGCCGGCCGTTCATCGGTCGGCGAGATCGCCTTCCGGACCGGGTTTCACGATGCCAATTATTTCTCCCGGCAGTTTCACAGGTTCTACGGCAAATCGCCCCGGGATTACGGCAAGGAGAAATGAGCGGCAGGACAGAGATCTTGCGCCGCAGCCGGCGCGAATGCCGGTTTTTCCGCGAACTTTGTCGGACTGGTCGGACCTGTCGGATAAGTCCGACGCCGCGGAAGACGAGTCATGACGCGAGATCACCGGAGTGCGCTTTCCGCGTGTTCATCCATGTCCCAGGATCTCAATATACAAAATGATAATGCGGAAACCGAACTCGCGGTATAAGATTTCCAAGCCGCGAAAACCTGAGGGTTCCTGCCAAGCCATGTCTTGCGCGATTTCCGTTTTCTCCGTTTTCTCCGTTTGAGTTCGCGCCCCCGCGCCACACCTCACTGACCGATTCCCTCTGCGGGAGAAAATTCAGCAAAAAACAGCCGGAGCGGCTTGACATTGCGAAATCATTATGCTAAATTAATACCAGCTGGTATAAAAACTAGGGAGAAACGGGAATGGGACGGCCGAGCATTTGCGAAGATGTCAAATACAAAATATACGGCGTGATCAGCGAATTCCGGGCGAAAAACGATTCGCTGCTGCCGGCGGAACGGGAACTGGCGGAACGGCTCGGCGTGAGCCGGGGAACCGTGCGGAAAGTCCTGGACGGCATGGAACGGAACGGGATCATCCTGCGGGAAAACCAGACGACCCGGATCCTGCCGCCGAAAAAACAAGTCGGCCGTTATGCGTTCTGCGCCGCCGGCAATCCGCGGAGACAATGTTTCTCGTTCGGACTTTATCAGCGTCTCTGGGAAGAATTTCAGCGGAATTCGGGTGATTTCACGCTGGAACTGATCCTGATCCCGCATCAAGCCGCGGCGTGTCCGGAAGAGATCTTGAGAAAACTGCGTCAGTTTGACCTGATTTTCGTTTCCTACGTGCTTCAGCCGACGGCCGATTCGCTGAAAGCGGCGGGTCTGCCGCTGGTGATGCTGGACGAACAGAACGCCGATCCGGAATATCCGCTGGTCTGCCTGGACAACCGGACGGCGGGACGCATGGCCGCGGAAAATCTGCTGAAAGCATCGTGCCGTCACGCGCTGACCATCGAATTCTGCAACGGCGGCGATTACAAGCCGTTCGATCTGCGGCGGGAAGCGTTTACGGAAACTTTCGAACGGGGCGGCGGCCGGGTGGACTGCATCGGCAATCCCCATGATCTGGAAAATCCGCTGGAATGCATGAATGCGATCGCCGAAGCGATGCGTCCGTTTCTGTCCGACGGCACCGACGGGGTATTTTATCTCTCCGATGAAGCGATGCCCATGCTGAACTGGTTCTGGTTCCGGACCGGGAAAGTACCCGATGAGGTCAGGATCACCGCTTTCCGCGGCTCGGGCAACACCATCAACCGGAATCCCGACATAGACTTTCTGGATATGGATTATGCTTCGGTCATTTCCGCGATGATCTGCATGATGGAACACTTCGAAAAGACCCGGGCCGCGCCGCTGCCCGGCGAACAGCGGATCGCCCCGGTATTATCTTCCGGACAATCAAATCAACTATATACGAAAGGTGTATGAAAATGGGAAAGAAAATCACACAAAAACTGGAAACAATTCAAAGGAGAAGATTCACACTGATCGAGCTCCTGGTTGTAATTGCCATCATCGCGATTCTGGCCGGGATGCTGCTGCCTGCACTGAATTCGGCCAAAAAGCGGGCCCAGGCAACCCAATGCGCCTCGCAATGCAAACAGATCGGAACGGCCATGTCCATGTATGAAAACGACTACTATGAATATATTCCCGGACAATACCGAATCAATACAGGGTTCGATCATCTGCTGGGCAGTTATATCAAGGTACCGTCCAACATTTATATTTGTCCGGGGACCTCGCAGGCGGAACTGGACAATATTGCATTGATCGGCAGCCGGTATAAAGACAACAAGTATTATGGCATCACCCTGCAGATGGAGATGCGTTTCGGAAGCATCACGCTGGGAACCGGCAATTATCCGCTGAGGAAGATCATGCAAGTCCGGCAGCCTTCGAAAGCCGGGGTCGCAGGTGATGTTTACAATGTCAAAAACAACCCGCTTTTCACCTCAAAGTGGGACCAAAGCTACGCCTGGGGATTTGCTCCATTGATTCCGAACGCGCTCCTCAGCAATTACTCCTATCTCGCCCCGCGTCACAGCCTGCGCTGCAATGTTCTGATGCAGGACAAGCACGTTGAACAGGTGAAGGACGGAGAACAGCACAAAAATCTGCATCCCCTGCAGGGCGCAGGCAGTCCATATATCAACTGACATATTCAGAATATCACCCCAATGAAAGGATGAAAAAAATGAACGGAAAACATGTGGCGGCGCTGGTCCTGGCTCTGACCGGGAGCGTGATGTTCGGAACGGAAAATTTCAAAGACGATTTCTCGGGGAAGGTCTGGGGAACGTGGAAAGCCAAAGACATGGTTGCGGCCGGGACCAAAGACAAGGAAACCGGCCGGACCGCGCCGGGCGCATTGAAGATCACGCTCGGTCCGGATTGCCCGCTGAACAAATCGATGTGTTTCCTGCGGCGGCTGCCGATTACGCCGGGGAAGAGTTACACCACTTCGGTCTGGTACAAAACCAACGGGACCGACCCGGGCGTCAGAGTGTCGATGAGTTTTCAGGGGCTGAACGAAAAGGTGCAGTTCCTGAACAACGGCGTTTACGGGACCCATAAATCGGCCGCAGGGGAATGGACGCGTCTGGTCTATACCATTTCGATCCCCGCGAAAGGGAAGAAATGGGAACAGGCGAAACTGCTGCTCTGTACGCTGGGCGTCTCGGGGTCGGCCAAGGGAGAGGTCTGGTTCGACGATTTCGAATTCCAGCTGGATGAAGATAACGCCGACGAATAATCTAAGGAAAGGATGCTGAACGAATGAAAAAGATGCTGGTTTCATACCTGCTGGCGGCTGCGGCGCTTTCCCTGTCCGCAGCGGAATTCAAGAGTGTGCCGACGGCGGAGAAGATCCGGCATCCGGATCTGTCGTTCTGCGTCACTTTCGACAACTACGGCACGCGGGCCGATCTGGCGAAAGGCGAAGCCGATTCGCGGACCATGGCGAATGAGAGTTTTCTGCTCCGCGGCGCGGTCGGGTTCGACGGGAAACAGGCCTATCAGCCGAAAACGAAGGAGAACCTGATCTATTCCGCATTGAAAAACGCCGACTGGAAACAGGGCACGCTGACAATGTGGATCCAGGCACGGGATTATCAACCGGGAAAAGCCGCGAAACGGGGGAATGTGGCATACGCGCAGCTGCGTTTCACGCAGGGGTCGCGCTATGTCCAGTACCTGCTCTATGAATACGGCGGCGTGCTTTACTGGGACTGGTATTCTTCGGAACCGCCGCACCGTTTCGGCGATGTGGGCCGGGTCAACATCAGTCTGGCGAAATTCCGGAAAGACGAATGGTTCCAGGTCGCGGTCACCTGGGACACGTCCCTGTCGCTGTATCTGAACGGCGAGCTCTGCGGCAAAGTAGATCTGCCGGCCAAACGGAGCAAATCGCTGGATCTGCAGCCGGATCCGAAATCCTTCATCGGCTTCCGGAATGTGTTCCACAACGATGACCATACCAAAAACCTCACGCTGACGGACGACTGCAAGATCTATTCCCGCGCCCTTACCCCGCTGGAGATCGGCAACCAGTTCAATGTCCTGTGCACGGGCAAAAATGCCAGAGCGGTCCGCAATTATGAGATCACGCTGAACGGCGTTGACCGCGGAAACGGCCGGGACAGCGATCAGATCGAGGCGGAATTCGACTTCATTTCCCTGCCGCCCGAAGCGGCGGAACTTTATAAGCAGGGGAAATTCCACCTGGACTGGAAACTCCGGCTGCCGGACAGGAGCACCCGCAGCGGCAGATGGGATTTCAAAGCCGGGGAGAACGTGAAATTCCTGAAAAACCTCACCCTGCCCGGCAAATATGTGCTGGAGACCCGGTTCGGCAAGCTCCAGGAAAAGGCGGAGATCGTCCGGCCCGATCTTTCATTCATCGGCAATAAATACGGCGATGACGATTCCGTGCCGGCGATCTGGAAGGATTTCGCAGTCCAAGGCCGGAAAATAACCTTGTGGAACCGGCAATATGTTTTCGGCGAAGGACCGCTGCCGGAACAGATCTACATTGCCGGCAAACCGCTGTTCGTGAAACCGCCGCGGCTGCTGGTCAACGGCCGTGCGGTCGGCAGCTGGAAAGCGGGAAAGACCGTCCGGAAGAATTCGCTGGTCACTTACACCGGCAGCGCCGAAATCGACGGCGGCTCCATCCGTTATGCCACGACGGTCGAATTCGACGGCATGATCAAGTTCGACTGGACCGTCAGCGGCAAACCTCAGATCAGATCCATGAATCTGGCCTGGCAGCAGGCGCCCGGTTTCCATGAATATCTGATGCGGCCGCACGTCTGGAAAAACGGCAAGGGAGATTTCCTGTTCGACAACGATATGGACAATTCCCTGAGGGAGCTGTGGATGGTCTCCGAAAAAGGCGGATTCGCTTTTGCTCCCGTCAATGACGCCAACTGGATCTACGATCCGCAAAAGCCGGTCTATCATGTGGATCTGACGAACGGCTCTGCCAAAGTCGACCTGATCACGCGTCCGGTGAAAATGCCGTCCGAAGTTCCGTATTGCGCGGTTTTCACGGCCACCCCGACCCGTCCGCTGCCGAAAATCTTCCGCTCGGTCCGGCTCGGTGACAACACCTGGCCGGGATTCATGATGACTCAATTCGGCGGGAAGGCCTTCACCGGCGTTTCCACCTACAAACCGAACTGGCGCTTCAGTCAGCATTTCAAGTTTACCCGTTCGGACAGCCAGGGAATTTACGGCATGGCGGACGCGATGGGGGCCGAGGCGCCGGAAGCAGTCTATTTCAGGAAGTATTGGGAGATCCCCGGCGCGGCCGGATACACCTTCAATTTCCAGCGCTATTCCCGCGACGGTACGGTAAAGGCGGAGAAAGTGCATACGCTTTCCGCCTGCAACGCCGGCTCGCTGAACGATTTTTATTCAGCCAACATCGCCGCCTTGCTGGCGCATCCGAAAGCAGACATCGTCGCAGCAGTCTACTTCGATCTCTGCGGCAATCACCGCTGCGGCAATCCGCTTCACGGCTGCGGATTCAAAGACAAGTTCGGGCGGGAGATCAAGACGTATGGTTTGCTGTCCAAACGCGAACTG
Organism: Lentisphaerota bacterium; assembly: GCA_015061565.1. Taxonomy (GTDB): domain Bacteria; phylum Verrucomicrobiota; class Lentisphaeria; order Victivallales; family UBA1829; genus SIG94. The sequence continues at coordinate 1,258 of SUWI01000110.1, read as the reverse complement.
CTCAAACGCACCGTCCGGCAGACTCATGCCGCCGGGAAACAGGTCTGGAGCCACGCCCAGCGCAGTTTTACCCCGATGCTGAACGGGCTGGCGGATTTCGTTTTCCCCGGCGAACAGTTCGAGGCGATTTTCACGCGGACGCTCTATCCGTTCACGGATGAAATTCCGGAACTGATCCTGCGATCCGAGCTTAACCGCAACGTGCTCGGCACCGGCGTGATCTGCTGGAGCACGGTCACGTCCCAGCAGCGGGCATCGCTGCCGGCCGAACAGAAAAAACGCGCGACCGAGGCAGCGGAAACCATGCTGCTGCTCTACGACATCGACATGACTTCGTGTTTTGCTTACAATCCGGTCATGGCGACGATCTGGAATATCGAGCGACGCTACGGGATCGAAAAGCGCGGCACGGTGTTCCACCGGTTCGACCGCCAGAAAGAAATCACTTCGTCCGACCCGCGGGTGCGGATATCCTATTACACCACGCCCGGGAATCACACGCTGGTCATGGTCTGCAACTCCGATCCGATGCGGGCGGAAACCACGATAGACCTCGGTCCGTTCGGGAAAGGGATCGCTGCGGTCCGGGAAGAATATCTGCAGAACGACTTTCCGGTGAAAAACGGCAAGGTGACCCTGAAGGTACCGGGACGCAGCTTCCGCATCCTCGGGATCGATCCGCCGCCCGTCAGACCGTGGAAACTGGACTATCAGGCGGGGATCTTCACCGGCAGTGCCGGCAGCGGTTCGGACTATGTCTTCGACCGCAAGACAGGGGTCCACACGCTCCGGAAAAAAGACGGAAAAACGTTTGTGATGACCGCATTCATCCCGGTCCGTCCGGGCTGCCGCTATACACTGGAACTCGAATCCCGAATGAAGAGCGGGACCCCGGTATTCTGGAGTCTTCAGGGACAATTCAACGGCAAACCCGGATCGATCGCGGGCAGTTCCGGCAGGATCAACGGGACCGGAGATTGGAACAAGACAAAAATCGTCAAGGACATTCCGCTGAAAGAAGGACGCCGCTGTTATGTCCTGCTGCTGACTCTGTCGCTGAAAAAACCGGGCGAAGAAGGATCCTTCCGGAACATCACCGTCACCGAATCCCCGCTGCGGGAATAATGAAACGCGGACTTTTACGGAGAATACGGAGAAGACAGAGAATACGGAATGCGCGCACTACATGTCATGACACTAGATCACCGGGGTTGAAGCTTCGAAATCACGTTCCACGGCTTGGGTTCCCGCGAGGGCA
>SUWI01000109.1 GCA_015061565.1 Lentisphaerota bacterium | reverse complement strand
GATATGGAGCTTGCCGACATCGAATCCGCAGTCCGGAATTTCCTTGCGGACAACACCGGCGATCCGGATCGGCCGCGGATGAACCTCCTCCTTTCCGGACCTCCGGGAACAGGCAAAACCGAGTTCGTCAATTACCTCGGATGGAAACTTAAAGTTCCGGTCGTCACCAGGATGGGAAGCGATATCCTGTCCATGTGGGTCGGCGGAACGGAAAAGAATATTGCCGCGGCATTTGACGAAGCGGAGACAAATCGTTCCATTCTCTTTTTCGATGAGATCGACGGTCTGCTGCAGAGCCGGGAACGGGCGCAGTACAGCTGGGAAGTCTCACAGGTCAATGAACTCTTGCATCGTATGGAAAATTACAGCGGGGTGATGATCGGCGCAACGAATTTTCTCAAGAATCTTGATCCGGCCGTCCGGCGGCGCTTCACCTTCAAAATCGCATTCGATTATCTGGACAACGCGGGGAAGAAACTGTTTTTCGAGCAGATGTTCCATACCGTTCTTTCTGACCCGGAACTGGAAAGACTGACCCGGATCGCGAACCTCACGCCGGGCGATTTCCGGACTGTGCGGCAGAGCTTGTTTTACCTTGGCGGGCAAGCGGACAATCAGCGGCATCTGGCGGCGTTGGAACAGGAATCCGCCGGGAAAGCCGTGAACCAGGCCCATCGAATCGGTTTTGAGGAGGAATGCAGGTGAAGGAATTGTTTATCAACATCGGATATTTGCTGCTGGCGCTGGTGGAAGGACTTTTGTATCTGGTGTTCTGGCTGTTCATCGGTCTGCCGATCCGGCTGTGGGAAAAGTGGAACTATGAGGCACAGACTCTGCGTTATTCCGGCGGCGGCTGGGGACACAGCATGGCACAGGCGGGTAAGAAGAGGCCGGATAGGCCAAATAAGCCGGATAGGCCAGACAAGCCATAACAATAATTGCCTATCCAGCCTATTCAGCCTATCCAGCTTATTTCCAAATCACAGGAGAAAACCCATGCAAATCGAATTGTGTGAAAACTGGCAGCGGCTGCTGTATGCCATCAACCGGAAATTAGCGAATAAGATTTATGATATTTTGAATCCATATTTCGATGACTATGATTGCGTTTGTTTTTCCGAGAACATTTCCAGCGATCATCCGAAAATGTTGGAATTTGCAGTCCGAAAATTCCGCCACAGCGACTGCGGCATTACCCGGTACAATGGAATGATTCTGGTCATTGATACTGCCGGCCGGGGCGAAATGAGGGAAATCTTTTCCAGATTACTTGAAATGGCCGTGCCGGAAAACTATATGTTCAAAGGGAATGATGCGGAGAAATTCTTTCAGCCCTTTGAAAACCCCATCAAAAGCAATATCATGCATAATTGCTTAAAATACGATGATGTTTTGCGGCTGATTATGGCCGATCCGCACACCGCCGCGCGTTATGCTTTGGCAGATCAGATGGGGCGCGGCGGCAATATGTGGATGCGGCATTTGATCTACGAACACGCAAAAAGATTCGATGAATGCTATGCGGAACATGAGCGAAGAAAAAAATAAGCCTGATAGGCCTGACAGGCATGATAGGCAGTCAATAATATTCGGCCTATACTGCTTATCCAGCCTATTCAGTCTATCCAGCAAAAACCGCTGGAAATCATCGGAAAAAGGTGTACATTATTCGTCGGGCATTCCTTTTCCTCCGCATGGTCAATTTCAACGGCATGGAAGCAAAAGAACTGCTCTGGGAAAACTGGAAATGGATAAGACAGAAAAAGACAATACAAGGAATAAACAATCGGAAAGGAATCGATCATGACGCTTTATTCACAGACTGTCCGGGACACCGCTTCGCAATATCTCAAAACGCTGACCCTTCGCGAAAAAATCGGCCAGATGGTCCAATTCAATTCCCGGAACCTGAAATTCCTCCGCGACAAAATGTCCGACTCGGAAATCATGGAACGGTATCCGTTCGGCAGCTATTTTTCCGGCAGCGATGTGATCGACCTGATCGGACAGCGGGTCAAAGGGATCGAAGCGGTCGAGTCCCTGAAAGCCGAAGCGAAAATCCCGCTGCTGATCTGCGGCGACCTGGAAAACGGGACCGGCGGGGAACTGCCGAACCTGACCACCGTCGGGGCGGCCCGCGATCCCGAGCTGGCTTACGAATTCGGCAAGGTGCTGGCTCAGCGCGCCCGCTGGTGCGGCTTCCATTGGACTTTCGGTCCGGTGTCCGATATCGTGATGAACTGGCTCGGGCCGACCATCGCCACCCGCGCACTCGGGTCCGATCCGGAACTGGTCGCTCATCTCGCCGTGAAGATCATCCGCGGCATGCAGGACCAGGGACTCTGCGCCACCGCAAAACATTTCCCCGGTGACGGCGTCGATTTCCGCAATCAGCATATCGGCGTGGCCCTCGACCGGATGACCCGGACCGAATGGGATGCGACTTACGGCAAAGTCTACCGGAGCGTCATCGGTGCGGGCGTGAAAGCGATCATGGCCGGACATATCGGGCTGCCGTGCGTGGACGACCGCTGCTTCCCGGCCACGCTTTCCGACCGGCTCTGCACCGGTCTGCTCCGGCAGGAGCTCGGTTTCGAGGGTGTGCTGGTCACCGATGCCCTCATCATGAGCGGATTCGTTTCCTTCCAAAGCTACGAAAAACGGATGATCACCATGATCAACTCCGGCGCCGACGTGATGCTCTGGCCGGAGACCGATATCTTCGACCTGACCGAAAAAGCCGTGGATGCCGGAGATATTCCGGAACGGCGCATCGATGAAGCGGCGCAGCGCGTGCTGGAAATGAAATTCGCCTGCGGCCTGCTCGGGAACGGGCAGCTCCCCGCCCCGCAGGAACCCGGTGAAGCATACGAACTGACCGCGCGGAAAATCGCCGAAAAAGGCACGGTGCTGGTCTGCGACCGCAATCATTTCCTGCCGCTGAAACCGGAGTCCGACCGCAATCTGCTGGTGGTCGTGGCCGACGAACCCGAACGGCTCCGGGATCAGGATCTGCGTCACTATCCCCGCGTGGAGAATTTTCTGGACGAACTCGAAAAACGCAATGCCAGAATCACCATCAGATCGAAACTGAATTGTCTGCACCTGGTCGATTCCGAAGTCAGCGATGAAAGATACGATGCGGTACTGGTGCTCTTCACGCTGAATCCGTTCTACTCGGGCCGGATCTCCGGAGAAACCACGGAAATGATCTGGATGATGAGCAATTTCCGGCACAGCAAGGTGATCGCCGTTTCCCTGTTCTCGCCCTACGTGATAACGGAGAATCCATGGACTCCGGCGGCCGTCATCAACACCGGCTCCTATTGTCCGGCCTCGCAGCGGGCGGCGGTGAAACTGCTTTACGGCGAAATCGAGGCCAATACCCGGCCGCCGCAGGATCTGCTGACGGATGACCGTCCGCTCGAAGAATGGGCGAAGATACAATATAAATCCGCCAAGTGACGATTCACTTCCGGACGCAGTATTTCCTGAACACCTCGAAGTATCCGGGCTTCAGGATATCGTGTCCGTTGCAGACCATCACCGTGCGGCCGCCGGCTGACAGGATGGTCCGGAGATCGTGCTCGACCTCCGCCGGGGTCTTGTATCCCAGACTGCTGCCGGGATCCGCGCTGAGGCCGATAAACGGCAGGCCTTCCACATTGGGGAAATGATCCTTCGCGTGGGCGATCACAAATTTCGTATATTTCCGGATTTTTGCCTCATCGAATTTGAAATACCAGGAAACGGTCTGCCCGCAGTAATCCGCCTTGGTCCGGTTGCCGTACAGATGATCGTTCCGGAAATCCGGATAGACATGCACCGCGATCTTGTAATCCGGATGCCTGCTCTTGATGTAATCAATGACTTTATTGTAATACTCCGCCAGTTTTTCCCGGTAAAATGCCGTCCGGTTTTCGGGCTTGTCCTTCAGTTTGTTTTCAGCCAGATATTTCCGGTATTTGGCCAGACATTTCTCACAATAGCAGCCCCGGTTGTTCATGTATCCGAAATAATCCAGGAACATGCCCGCGGCGCCGTCCGGCGCATTGGCCATCATCTGATCCAGCTTTTTCCGGGAAAGCGCCAGATCTTCATCGCTGATAAAACAGGGGATATCCCTGCAAATGACATCGATCTCCCGGACCGGTTCGCCGCCGTAGCGGTGCTGTTTTTCGATCCGGCGTTTATGCAGGATCTTCATGCGTTCGGCACGGGGCATTTTCGGGTCAAGGTCTTTTCCTGTGAGATAAGCCTGAAGTTTTTCCTCTTCCGGGGACATTACCTGCCGATGCGGTCCGGCCGGAGTGAAACATCCCCAATAGGCTTTCATACCGTATTTCCGGGCCAGATCATACTGTTTCCGGTTCCCCACCATGATATCGGTCACGCCCGCGGCAGCATACCGTTCGGCAACCGCTTCGGAAGTCGGCCTGCCCCAGCAGAAAAGACGCTCGAATTTCCGGTTTTCCGCCGGAGTGTTTTCCGATGTCAGACAGCCGCCGGCCAGCAGCGCCAGCCCCCAAAAAAACACCAGTTCAAGCTTTCGGAAGATCATTTTCCGTCTCCTCCAGATCCAGATAGTAAGTGGTGGAATCCAAATGTCTTTTGAATCCGGCCCGTTCATACGCCCGGCGGGCGGGAGCGTGGGCCCAGTCCAGACCGGTGGTCACTTTGGCGACTTTGACGCCCTCCTGCCGGAACCGGTCCAGAACGTAGCGGTACATGGTCTGGCCGATGCCTTTGAGGCCGGAAGATTTCAGTGCGCCGTTGTTGCAGATCTCGCCGAACGGACCGTTGATGAACCAGGTGATGAAACCGACCACGGCGCCCTCGTGTTCGCAGACGGCAATACCGTATTTGCCGCTTTCGATCTGGGCCTTGACCTGAAGTCCCTTCGACTTGGCATCGCCGGCGGGATTCATCAGATCGGAGATGGCGTCCCCGAGCGCCTCCCGGCTCATCTGCCGGATTGGCCGCCAGGCCTCATTGGCGATGGACATGACCGTTTCCAAGTCGTCCGCACGGTATTCGCGCATATTCATTTTCAGCTCCTTTCCAATACTGCTGCCATTTTTGATTTCAAGGAAATATAACGCCGTTTCCGGAAAAATAAAATGCGCCGAAAAAGAAACGCAGTTTTTTTTCGGCATCCGGCGCAGAAAATTCGAATCCGGACTTGACTTTTTCAGACCGGCACATTATATTTAGGTATAATCATGATAATCTAAATAATCATGATAATTAAAAATCAAACGGAAAAGGCGGTTTTCATGATCGATTTTAAAATAACGGAAGCATCGGAAAATACGAAATACGGTCAGGTCAGGGATTCGATTATTGCGGCGATCCGGGACGGACGGCTGGCGCCGCTCTCGAAACTGCCGCCGATCTCGCAGATTGCCGCGGATGCCGGAGTCAGTCTCCGGACCGCGGATCTGGCGCTCCAGGCGCTGATCAATGAAGGATATTGTTTCCGCCGCCCGAAAAAGGGAACCTTCGTTGCCGCGGGCAAACGGGTGGTCAAGCAGTCGATCTGCGGCGTGCTGGGCAGGATCGATCCCGTGAACTTTCCGCTCCATGCCCTGCTGTATGCCGGAGTCATGGAGGCATCCATCCGGCGGAATGTTCCGACTTTGACGCTTCCTCTCCCGACCGGGGAAAAAGCTCAGGGCGGGCCCGAACAGATGATCCGGAACTGCGACCGCGGCCGCGAATTCAATCTCAGGGGCGTTTTCATCACGGACCGCAATTATTATCATTACGGGATCGAACTGGCCAAAGCGTTCCCCCAAAAACGGTTTTTCATGCTGAATTATGAGATGGACGATTTCGGTAAAATGCCCGCCAATATGGCAGCGGTCATCAACGACAATTATAACGGATCATGCCGGCTGGCTTCCCGGATATTCGGACAGTACCGGCCGAAAACAGTTTCCTTCCTCAGCCATGCCCTTTCCGATGACGATATCACCTATCTGGAACGTGAACGCGGCATCCGCGACACCGCGAAAAAAGGCGGCGTAAAGGTCACTGCGACCATAACCAACGCGGTCAGCGGGAATCGCGCCGACCAGATCGATTTCGCGCATGAGGCGGTCCTGAAATTCCTGAAAAAGAAGAAAACCGACTTCATTTTCGCCGCCAACGACTATCTCGCATTCGGGGCGAAAAAAGCCATCGGAGATTTGGGCCTGAATGAAAAAACCAAGGTCGCAGGATACGACGGGATCAACCTTCCGCTCGAACAGGACTTCCCCACCGTGAAAGTCCCTTATACGGAAATGGGCAGAACCGCGCTGGAGGAGATGCTCGACCCCGAATTCCGGATGCCGCAGATCGTCAAACTGCAGCCGGAAATCATCATGCATGCCAAATCAAGAGGAGAATTGATAAGATGAGCTTCAAAATCAAACGTTACAGCGGCAATCCGGTCCTCGGACCGCGTCCGGGTGTCCAATGGCGGGGCACCGCCCGCAATCCGGGTGTGGTCTTCGACGGCAAAATCTTTCACATGACTTTCACCGCGGACGCCCGGCCGAAGGACGGACTCATCCGCCTCGGTTACGCCTCAAGCACCGACGGATTTCATTTCACCGAACAGGATGAACCCTGGATGAAGCCTTCGGCCGATCCCAGCGACTTCGATCACGCAGGATGCGAAGACGCCCGCATCACCCGTTTGGAAGGGAGATATTACATCGCGTATGCCGGACGTTCCCTGAACGGACGTGATTACGCCTTCGGGATCCGCCGCACCGGTCCGAACGGCAACATGAACCCGACCTGGACCGACAATTACCGCCGGGTCGGCCTCGCCGTCACCGATGATTTCAAGACCTTCGAAAAACTCGGCCCCATCACCAGCGAACATATCTGCGATGCGAACGTGGCGCTGTTCCCGGAGAAGATCAACGGGAAATACGCAATGCTCCACCGTCCGACTGCATTCGTTCCATGGATGCTTCCGCTGCATTATCATCCCGGCTGCATCTGGCTGGCGTTTTCGGACAACCTCACGCACTGGTCCAGCAATAAACGCGAAATGCCGTGGGATATGGTCGACGGCGAAGACATCATGGACGAAGTGCTGCTGATGGCTCCGGAGCGGGATTGGGAATGTCTGAAAATCGGGGCTTCCGGTGTGCCGATCCCCACGGATGACGGCTGGCTCATGACTTATCATGCAGTGGACCGGCAGAGTGTTTACCGGATCGGTCTGGCCTTGCTGGACCGGGAGGATCCGCGCAAAGTGATCGCCCGGACTCCCGTTCCGGTTTTCGAACCGGAAGACGAATGGGATATGGCGAAAGACTGGGGATTGAAATGTGTCTTCCCCTGTGCCAATGTCGTGACAGGAGACGAGGTCTTCATGTATTACGGCTGCGGCGACAACTACACCAGCGTGGCGACTTTCTCACTGAAAGAAGCCTTGGATCATGTCGAACAATACAAAAGATAAAAAAACAGGAGGTCATCATGCATCGTCTTAATCATTCATCCGTCAATCGCTGGAGTTTTACTTTGATAGAACTCCTTGTCGTGATCGCCATTATTGCGATTTTAGCTGGAATGCTGCTGCCCGCGCTGAATGCGGCCAGACAGAAAGCCCATGCCGTTTCCTGCATGAGCAATCTGAAACAGGCCGGGTCGCTGCTCGCTCAATATGCCGATGACAACAAAGAGTTTTACCCGATTCTGAAAGTCGGGACTTCCAACTGGAGTTATCAGCTTTATCTGGAGGGATATATCAAGATACCGGCCCAAAAGACCATTCAGGATGCCTGCAATATTGTCAAATGTCCGACCGCCAAGCCGGTGACCTTTGATCAGAACTACACGTACGGCATCCGTGCACGGCAGAATGTTGCCACCAACGTCGATCAGGACTGGGCATACCGGATCAACAATAATTTCCGGGATTACGATGTTTCGAATACCGAATATACTTTTGCCCCCTCGAAATTCATCATGCTGATGGACAGTGCGCTTTACCGTCCGGGAAATGCCAACCACGGCATTCAGGTTTCCAACGTGCCTCTGCTTGGAAACGGCTCTTACGGCAACAAATATGTCATTCATGCCCGGCATTCCAAACAGGCCAATGTCTGGCGGGCTGACGGCAGTGCCGGAGCAGTCGGGGAAAATGAACTGAAAACCGCTTACGGCGTCAATGCCGAGGTTATCAGTGCGGAAAAGATGTAAATCGGGGTGCAGTATGATAAAAAGAATTTTACTTGCTGGCTGTTTCCTTCCGTTGCTGCTGGCGGCGCAGGTGCAGGTCTTCAACGCGGGGATCGGCGGACACAATACCCGGCAGGGAGTAAAACGTATCGACAACGTTTTGCGGCAGTACAAGCCGACCGTGCTGGTCATCGGCTACGGGGCCAATGATTCGGTGAATTCGAAAGCAATCGTCCCGGAACAGGAATTCAAAGACAATCTGGCCGCGATGATCGCGAAAGCCCGGAAAAGCGGGGTCACCGTGATCGTGCTCAACTCCTGCAATCCCTGCATCGACAGCTACCTTTCCGCCAGACACAAATACAAGGATGATCTCAAGCCGTCCGAACGCATAAAGAAATACAATAAACTCATCGCCGGGACTGCGTCGGAACAGAATGTCATATTCAACGATTTCCATGCCGCCGTGATGAAGAAAGGCGGCGCGTCCGGAGACCGGACCTGTCTGTTGCGCAATGCGGCAAATTCCAGAGTTAAAGACGGTTTGCATCTTACCGCGGAAGGGGCAAAACTGCTTGCGGAGACCGTGGCTGAAAAGCTTGACGGAAAGGTCGGGAAAACGGACCGGATCCTCTGTCTGGGCGACAGCATCACTTACGGGGCCGCGCTTTCCGGCGCAGGGACGGTCACGGGGCAGACATATCCCGCCTGGTTGAAAACATTGCTCAACTTCAAATATGGCTGGAGCCGTGAAAAAACGCCGCCACCGTATATTCCGCCGCGCCCGATGCAAATATCCAACGGAAATTTCGGGTCAGACCATGCCGGAAATGCACCTTCCGGATGGGCAATAGCAGAAGGCTCGGGGATCATGACGGTCATTGCGGACGGGAATAATAAATTCCTCCGCATCACACCCGTGAAAATCGCCTTCTGCCGGACTTCCGCTATCCCGGCTCCGAAGGGGAAATGGCTCCTGCGGCTGCGGGCCCGGGGAAATGGCAGTTTTCAGCTCATGTGCAGTATGTACGGAGCAAAATACAATGCCGCACCGCTGAACAAAGGCTGGTTTTCACTCGAAAACAATTGGAAAAACTTCGAGGTTCCTTTTGATATCCCACCCGGGATCCGTTCCTGCAACGTGATAATCCGAGTCAAGGGCAAGGCCGCGGATTTCGACGATATCGCCATCGTTCCGGCGCCCGCGAAGAAACTGCCGTCTTCGGCAAAACTGAAAATTCAAAATGCCGAAATAAGTTTTCTGCATCCGAACCGAGGCGGCGGGGTAAACAGCATAATCAAAGACGGGAAGACGGAATTCCTCAATTTCGAGCCCCGGAAATCCATCTGGTCGATGACGCTGAAGAAAATCGACACCTCCGATCTCAAACTGCCGGAAGTCGCTCCGCTTTTGGTCGATCCCGAACGCGACGACAACGGCAGCGGCAGGAATTCGGAAGACTCGGCGGCCGATCTGCATTTGAGCGCGGACGGGTTCGCCAATACCCAACCGGAACTTAAAACAGACGGCAAAACGGTCGTGATGAGCTGGAAAAATCTCAAGGTCGGCGATGAAAAAGGCGTACTTGACGTTGAGGTCGAGATCAAGACTGCCGAAGACGGCAAGTCCTTTGTTTTCAGCGGCCGTTTCAATAACCGTTCCCGGAAATATACTGTTTTCTACTTCGAATATCCCGCGCTCGGCGGACTCGGCGGAATCAACGGACGGCCGGACCTGGATCATCTTGCGACTCCGTTCTTCAACGGACGCCTGATCCGGAATCCCGTCGAAAAGGGATTATTCAAAAAGAACCGCATCTATCAGCCCAACCGTTCCGGCCACAGCATGCACATGGATGTTTTCTACAACAGCGGAGACGGGCTTTACCTTGGCGTGCATGATCCCGAACAGTATGCCAAACGGTGGGATATCGCATCCGATCCGAAAAGGGGCGTTTCCTGGGCCGTCCGCAATATCCCGAACAATATGCGGAAGGTTCCGCAGAGCTGGGAGATCCCGTATCCGACTCTGATCCGCACTTTCAACGGCGACTGGTATGACGGCTGTCAGATTTACCGGGACTGGGCGACTGCACAGTTCTGGTGCAGGGAAGGGAAAACGCAGGTCCGCAAAAATCTGCCGCAATGGTTCAAGGATATAGTCGAATGGGGCCAGTACGTCGCCACCAAACATGATGCGCAGGAACCGATGATGCGGCGTTTCCGCAAAGATTTTCCGCAGTATCCGCTGGGAGTTTTTCTGAGCTACTGGGGCACCTGCACCGCGTATTTTCATGACCGCGATCCCGACCATTTCCCGCTCACGGAAAATGATCGCCGGGTCATCAAATCGCTCAAGGAGAACGATGTCAGCATCATGGGGTATATCCAGTGCATCAGCTGGGCGGATTACAGTCCGAGTTTCAAAAAAAATCCCGGACTGGCGAAAAAGAATCTGGTCCGCAACTATTACGGGCAGTATATCAAATGGCCCTACCAACGAGTCGAACAGGACCTGATCGCGTATCCCGGTGAAGTGTGGACCAGAGCCCTCGGCGACAATATCGTCAAGATGGCGCAATCCGGCTTCCGCGCCGCCTATCTGGATTCCGGCAACCACGGCGGCACTTATCTGAATTTCACGCCGTCGTGTTCCTCCGATTCAGGCGGCGGCACGGGTTACATCAAAGGCCAGCACAAACTGCTTGAGACCCTCCGTGCCCGCGCCCGCAAGATCAATCCGGAATTCTGTTTCACCGCCGAAAGTTTCTGGGAAGGCAATATCGCCCATCTGGACGGCTATCTGGTCTGCAACACGACCAATGCGTATCTGGAAGGCGACCGCGTCACGGCGATCCCGCTGGTGCAGACGGTTTACGGTGACTATTCCATGATGCACAGCGTCTGGCCCAGCCGCTATGACACGGAACGGGACAATGCGCTCGGCTATGTGGCGAAAAACGCACTGGCCCTGTGCTGGGGCGTGACGCCGGGCTGGAACATTTTCAACCTGCTCTACACGTATGGCAACAAAGAGATCGTTCAGACAACTTCAAAGGCCCGTTATGCCGCTTACGCCGCCGGCAAAAAATATTTTGTTTACGGACAGCTCCTCCGTCAGCCTGAAATCATTTCCGGGGCGAAGCCGCTGCGGGTCAAATGGCACCGCAGTTACAGTGCCATGTATCATGATATTCTGATGGATGCGGTCATCGGAACCGTATTCCAGGCTCCGGACGGTTCCTATGCGCTGGTGCTTTACAACATTTCCGAGAAGCCGCTGAAGGTGAAAGCCGATCTGCAGAAATCTTTGCCGCAGGGGAAATACTCTTATCAGGCACTGTATCCTGCAGAACAGGAGTTCACTCCGCGGAATGAACTTGCCGTCGAACTGGAAATTCCATCCCGCGTGCCGGTCATCATAACCTTGGACAAACAGAAGTGAGGTCCTGATGAAAGAAAAAATCGTATTCCCTGCGAGGGAACTTGAAGTCGCTCTTTCTGCCGAAGTCGTGGTTGTCGGCGGCGGGTCCGCGGGCATCGCCGCCGCGGTCGCTTCCGCCCGGAACGGCGCTGACACACTGCTGATCGAACAGAGCGGCTGCTGCGGCGGCATGGCCTCGCGGGGACTGCTGACCAGCATCATCTGCATGACCGACGGCAAAGACATCCTCGCAGACGGTATTTGCCTCGAATTCGTGGAACGCATCGTCGCGGATATGAAGCTGGAAAAACCTGATTACCACTGGCAGAATATTCACCCGGAAAGTGTGAAAAAGACCGCGGACCGGATGCTTGAAGAGGCAGGCGTCAAAGTCATTTATGAAACCGTTGTCACCGACTGCGTGGCTGAAGCCGGCTGTCTGAAAGCGCTGAAATGTTTTGCGCCGTGCGGCAATTTCGCGGTCGGCGGCAGGATATTCATCGATTGCACGGGAGATGCCAACCTGGCAGCTCTGGCCGACGTCCCCTTTGAATACGGAGATGAGAATGGCAAAGTCATGGCGCCGACCCTCTGCGTGATGTATGACAATGTCAAATTTCCGGATGACCGGCGCAACGGCATCGGCCGGAAAGAGTGGAAAGAAGCGGAGAAAAATCACGATCTGCCGGTCGATGAACACCATTTCGTCGGTTTTTTCCGAAACGGAGATGCCAGCGGTTCCGGGAATCTGGGACATATTTACGATACCGATGTGCTGGATATTTTTTCCCGCAGCGAAGCCTGGAGCAAAGGCCGTGAACTGGCATTGCAGTATCATCAGTTTTTCCGGAATCATGTGAAGGGATTCGAGCAAAGTTCGCTGACATCTTCCGCGGATATGCTCGGCGTGCGGGAATCCCGCCGGATCATCGGTGAATACCGGATGACCGCCGATGATTATTTCAGCCGCCGCCATTTCGAAGATGACATCGGTTCTTTTGCTTATCCGATCGATATCCATTCCGGCGAAAGTGATGCCGCTAAACAGTCCGCGGTCGAACAGAATATCCGGAAAGTCGCTTATGGTCCCGGAGAGAATTACGGGATCCCCTATCGGGCATTGTTGCCGAAAAACACGGTAAATCTTCTGGTCGCCGGACGCTGCATTTCCACGGACCGGGCCATGCAGTCATCCGTACGGGTCGTGCCCGGCTGCATGATCACGGGCGAAGGTGCCGGAACGGCTGCGGCTTTATGCATTTCCTCCAACTGTATGCCGCGGGAACTGGATGTCAGAAAGCTGCAAAAAGTCCTTTCTTTGCCATAATTGCCATATAAAAGACGGACGTTAAGCAGGAAGAGAACGGATCGTATTTTATACGGAACGCAACCTTATTTTTTCGTTTTCATCCAGATGCAAAGCGTGTTATCCGGATCGAACGGTTTGCCCGCCGAGGCGTAATCGATCAGATATTGTCCATGGCGATTCATCAGCGCGGCGAGACCGGATCCCGCCGGTTCTGCGAGATCGAAATCGAGGTCTTGCAGCACCGAATCGGGCTTGTCGAAACGGCGGTCCTGAACCATGACCAGAGGACCGCACATCACCGCGGCCCGGTCCTTATTGCGCACGGCCCGGATATTGCGGTCGAACCGGATCACCAGACGGGCTCCGTTCGGCCATGCGGTCTGGATCCGTAAGTATCGGCTCGCATCGCCGAAAAGTTTTTTTGGTAAAAACTTCACACCATCATCATACACGGCGGTCTTTTTGCCGCTCCAGCCGGGGATCCGCAGCGCCAGAATGAACAATTCGCTCTTTTCCAGCTGCAGGTCGATCCGGACATTGGCCGAGGCCGGGTAGCCGCCCTCGATCCGGATCCTGCCGGACTGTCCGCCGGGCGAAACAAAGTCGATTTCCGCATCTTCGTAGAAATTGATGAACACCGTATCGTCCCGCGTGAAAGCGGCGGTATAAGCCGACATGGCCAGTCCCTCTGGCCCCTGCGCGCGGCAGCAGTCATGGTTGTCATAGGGCTTTTTGAAACATTTGCCGATCTGGTCCGGGGCCGACTCCTTGCAGGAAACTCCGGCCAGCGGCGTCGGATTGACATGCACCCAGCTGGCGCCGTCCACATTCACGCCGCCGAGGATGCCGTTGTAAAGACTTCTTTCGAGCTCGTCGGCGACTTGGGGATCGCCGGTCAGACGCAGGACGCATTCGCAGTAATGCAGCCAGGTGACGGTAACACAGGTCTCGCCGAAGCCGCCGCAGTCCGTTTCGAGCTGACGAAGGGCGGTATCGTTCCAGAATTCGCCCACTGAATCTTTGGACCCGCCGACGCCGGTAATGAAAATCTCGCGGTCGCGCACCGCCTCGTAAAACGCCTTCACCGCTTCGAGATATTCGGGGTTTCCGACTTCGACATACAATTCCGCCAGACCTTGGAAACAGCTCATCATCTCGTATGCTTTGCCGTTGCCGAGTTCGCAGGGCGGCACCCCCTCGAGGACCGCCTTGAAAATATTGTGTTTTTTCGATCCGCCGCGGGAGACGATCCATTCGGCATATTTCAGGAATTTTTCCTCGTGCGTGATGCGCCAGGTTTCGACCACGGCATCCAGAATGGAGGAGGAAGCCAGACCGTCATGACAGCCGGAATCCAGAATATCCTTGGCATCGGGCCCGAGCTGGGTCATCAGATGGCTCAGCAGCCGGCTGCAGGCTGCAGGGATCCGTTCGTCCCGCTCGATGAAATTGTAATACCGCGCCAGCGTCAGCAGGACGTATTTGCGTCCCCAGACATCCCAGCCGCCGGTCTGGAGCTCCGCCGGATAGGAACTGATGCAGCCGTCGGGCGTCTGCGTGGAAAGCATATCGTTGACGGTCGACTTGATGATCTGCAGGAGTTCGGGATCGGGGTTGCCGCACCAGGAAAGGATCGCGGACCGGACGACTTTTCCCCAGAACTCGCAGCGCCAGGCATTGTCGTTTTCATCACGGAAACGGAACGGATCGACCAGGTTGACGTAATCCACTTTTTTGAGCCGGTTGGCGATGCTCAGATCCAGCATTTTCCCCAGCGGCCCGGCCTGACGGACTTTTCCCGGTCCCAGATGCAGCAGAACGGATTGTTTCATTTTCATACTCCGGCGTATTCGCGGTAACGGTTATAAAGTCCATGAGCCTGAACGTATGCGGAATTCGGGCTCATGAAGTGGGAAAATTCAAAGGTGATGGCTTTTTCGATCCCGACCGCTTCGGCGGCCCGGAGTTTGTGCCACATCTTTTCCCATTTGATCGGCATGAAATGGATCGGCATATCACGATCGAAAGTCTCGCAGTTGGTCCAGCAGTGCAGATGGTGTTTGTTGGCGAGTTTCATGTTGATTTCCAAGTAGTCCTGCAGCTCGTGAATATCCACGTGCCCGTCCTGGAATGCGATGGTGTCGACGCTGCCGGATATCATCGAAAAAATATTGTCCCACTCTTTTTCGTGCTGTTCCAAAGCAATAGACCCCGCCTTGATCCCCAGCTCAGCATTGGCTTTCACACCTTGAATGAACGGAGAGATCAGCACCGGGAGACCGTTGGAAATCTCTTTGCAGAACGATCCGAGTTTGGCATATCCTTCGGCGGTGCGGCCGCGGCTGCGGGAAACTTCCCTCGACAGATACCAGCCGCCGAAAGCGGGACAATTGCCGTAGCGTTTCCAGGCTTCTTCGACCACGCGCATATTGGTTTCCAGATCGTTCTGAAAATCGATCTGTTCCGGTTCCAGCCCGCAGTCATAGGTCCCGAAATAAAATTTCATCTGATATTTTTCCGCCAGTCGGAGAAACATCCAGGTGAGGTCGCAGAACGGTTCGAGGGCATTCACGCGTTTCATCAGAACTTCCGAGGGAAACGCGATGCTCTGACGCAGGCCGCAGCGAATCAGGATGACCGTATCGATGCCGATCGACTTCATGCTGCGGAAATCAGTTTCCCATTCCTTTTCCCCCCAGTTCTGATGGGGGATATCGTAACTGATTTCATCTAGAAACGTTCCAGTGATTTTCATTTTCGAGTCCTTTCTGGATTACCTGATACCTTAATGGTTTTTTCCTGGAATTACAAGCGGTTTTTCTGATTTTTTTCAACAAAAGTTCAGGATTTGAAGACACAGGATTTCCGGGAGCCCGAACAACACCGGGATCAGTCTCCAATCTTGAGGTCGGCAGGCACCAGAACCAGACGGTCGCACCAGACGGCATTGAGCTCGCCTTTTTTTCCGAACGGGAACGCCTCGCCGGTAAATTTCATGCTGGCATAAATATCGAAAACCGTATTCGGTGAGAATCGGCAGACCGCTTCGGAAAGATTGATCTGCAGCATCCAGTCGAACAGATACAGGTATTCATCCGCCGCGACTTTGGAACGGGCGATCTTATACCATTGATAGCCCGGACCGGTGATTTGTTTCGTCAGAAATTTGGCAGGGCGGTCGCCGGTGGTATATGAATAGATCCCGGCGGAAAAACCTTTCTGCATGGACTTGTATTTGGCGGAATTGCGGTTCGCCGGCAGTTTGTCGCGCATGGCCCAGGCGGTCGGGGAATCCGGATCGCGCACCAGCTGCATGCCGCGGTACTGGGAATTGAAACAGAATGCGGAAAGATCAACATACCGATCGGGTTTCAAAGCGGCAAAACGCTGCGGGGGCAGAAAGTCTTTTTCCTGATAAGTGTAGGTATTGAAACGTTCCTGTTCGCGCAGGAAAAACTGTTTCTCCAGATTCAGGAAAAACCGGTTCAGCAGTTTTTTATTCAGGTCATACTGTTCCTGAAAATTCGCCTGGCAGCGTTTTTTCAGTTGTGCATCGTCGAAGGGATAGCCGCGAAGCGTGCCGTGTTTCCGAAAATATTCCGCCCGGAGCACATAGCCGCATTGAAGGACGGCGCGGTCGAGCGCGAAACGGGCCTGATGCCAGCGGCGGAGCCGGATTCTGTCGCCGGACAGAAGTTTTTCGCCTTCATCGAACAGTTTCTGTGCTGTGACCACGGTCTGCAGATCCAGATGCGTCAAAGCTCCGGGAGCGGTAATCATGGTGATATACGGCTTTTTCCGGTTCTGGGATTCGCGCAGCAGTTTCCTGTAAGCAATGAACTTTTCTGCAGCCGGGCCGTAAAACCCCCGGGCAAATTCGTCGAGCAGGACAACCGGATCGGAGTCCGGATTTTCCGACGTTTTGGAAAACATCCAGACCCGGAAATCGTGCGCATCATCCATGAAATGAACGCCGAATTCATTGAACAGCCGCCGGGCATGATTCTGCTTCAGCAGCTTGAATGTCACATTGAAAATATCCTCATTGACCACTGGCAGGATCACCGCTCCATACTGATTGAAACCGTAAGTGGTGTGATAATCCCAGATCCGGAGCGTTCCGGCGATTTTTCCCCAGGCGGTCAGAATCTTGTAAAAACGGGTATTGCCGGGCGTGCCGTGGGGAAAAGCGTAGTTGCTCAACGTGTCGCACAGCGTGATGCAGACATTTTTCTCCGGCTTGATTCCTTCGGGCGGTTTTTCCGTGTAGTAGTATGCGGCAGTATTGAGCATGACTTCAGGATAAACCGCGGTCACCGCGCGGGCGGTTTATCCTGAAGTCATGCTCAATACT
>SUWI01000108.1 GCA_015061565.1 Lentisphaerota bacterium | reverse complement strand
CGTAGATTGCCAGCATGATGAAGATATGCAGAAGATAATTCATGATTCCTCCTCCAGCCGTTTCCGGGTTCCGAACACTCCCTGCGGCCGGAACAGCAGGATCACCACCAGCGCCCCGAAGGTCACCAGATCCGTCCAGCGCGCCGAAAATTTCCAGACCGCCAGACTCTGCAGCACCGCCAGAACCATGGTGCCGATTCCCCATGACAGATAACGGTCGGTCCCCCCGAAGAACACCGCCACCGACGCAAGCAGCAGATAGTGCATCCCGACATGGGGATCCATGCCGATATCCCAGGAGATCAGAATCGCCGGCACCGCGATCATCACGCTTGACAGCACCATAACCGTCAGCCGCAGCAGACTTTGCGGCAGCCCCAGCACCGGGATCAGCTCAGGCTGTTCCCCCATCGCCCAGACCGCTTTGAAATACCGCACATATCCGGTCAGCAGTCCCGCTCCCGCAAAGATTGCTATCCCTCCGAAAAACTGGATCAGCTGGATCCGGGTGAACCGCAGTCCTCCCAGCACCGCCGATGGTTCCAGCTGATTGGAAATCGTTTTCACCTCATTGCCGAAACCGAGCGCAATCAGATTTTCCACTATGATCATCACCCCCAGCGATGCGATCATCATCACCCCGGATGAACTGTTCTTTTTGAAGAACGGCCGGTAAACCGCCAGCTCGATCAGAACGCCGAAAGCCGCCGACAGTACCAGCGCCGTCAGCCCCGACCAGAAGAACCCCCAGTTCAACCGCACGGCGAAGAAATAAAATGCATAGCACGAGAAGACGAACTGACCTCCCATCGCAATATGGAAGATCCGCAGGGAACGGTAAACGAAGCCGAAACCTGCCGCCAGGCAGAGCGCCATCGCTCCCTGCACGAGCCCGTTGCCCAGAAGCTGCAGAAACAGATTCATGACAGGGGAACCTCCTTCAACGCCGCCTTGACCTCGACCGGCTGCAGCGGTTTTTTCAGAAACCGGAACGCTCCCCGCTCCAGCGCTTCGACCTCATATTCGAACGTCTGGTAGGCGCTGACCATGATGACCGGCATTTGCGGATAATTTTTCCGCATCCAGGAAAGCAGTTCCATGCCGCTCGTATCTCCCTCGCGCGAACTGTCCAGCCGCACATCGACGATCGCCAGATCCGCCGCGCCCCGGCCGGCAAGAAGCGTTTTGGCCTCTTCCGCGGACGACGCACGCAACGGTTCCGCATCATCCGGCAGATACATTTCGAACGCCATCGCATATTCCGCAATGTCGTCCACAATCAGGATTTTCGGTTTCGGTGTCATGTCGTTAATCCCCAAATTCTATAATCAAGCAAATTACATGCCAGTTTTTCCACGCGGAAACCGCGGACCGGATGTGATATTTTTATCACGCAAAGAATTTTACCACCTCCGGGAAATCCCGTTCCGCTTCCGGGCAAAGGGCCAGCGCCTTGCGCAGACGGCGCTGAAATACGAACCGGTCATTGTACCCTAGCCGACCTGCCAGCTCGGCCTTGCTCACACGCCCCGGAGAATCCGTCAGCGCACGGTTGCAGTATTCGATTTCGGCCCGGGCAAGATGACGGTGAAAATCCGCTGCTGCCGTTTCCGCCGCAGGGGTCGTGCCGCCGGTCAGCGAGGCCGGCAGATGTTCCAGCAGCACCAGCGGTTCACCATGGGCCCGTGCCTGGATCGCGGAATATTCCACTGCATTGCGCAGTTCCCGCACGTTTCCCGGCCATTCGCTGTGCATGAAAAGTTCCATGACCCTGCGGTGAAATCCGCCGGCCGTAGTCCGGCCCGCCTTGATCATGCCGGCAAGAAAGTGTTCGGCCAGCTGGGGGATGTCCTGCCGGTGGTCCCGCAGCGGCGGCACCCTGATCTCGAACGCCTGCAGCCGGTAATACAGGTCGCGCCGGAATTCCCCCCGCTCGATCATCCCGCCCAGATCCCGGTTGGTGGCGGTCACCAATTGGAAATCCACCGGGATCTCGCGGATCGCACCGAGACGCTGGACCGTCCGCGTTTCCAATACCCGCAGCAGCTTGACCTGGGTTTCGAGGTCGAGGTCACCGATCTCGTCCAGAAAAAGGGTTCCCCCGTGCGCTTCCTCAATGTATCCTTTATGCTGTCCGGCCGCTCCGGTGAATGCCCCTTTTTCATGTCCGAAAAGTTCGCTGTGGATGGTGGATTTGTTCAGTCCCGCAATCGAGACGGCCACGAACGGCCCGTCCTTCCGCCGCGGACTGAGCCGGTGGATGTTTCTGGCTACGAGTTCCTTCCCCGTCCCGCTTTCTCCGCGGATGAGGACGGTGACTTCACTGTCTTCGGCGACCTGAACGATTTTCGCATGCAGTTCTCGGAGTTCCCCGCTGGCGATCACCATGTCCGGCGAATCGACTTCCGCCAGTCGTTTTTCCAGCGATGCCACCTGACGCCGCAGATGTCCCTGCCGCAGGATCACGTCGATCATCTGTGCGATGAACGGGATCGGAAATTCATCCTTGTTGAGATAAAGCTGGGCGCCCCCCTCGATGGCGGCGATGTGGGTCTCGGTATCGACATATTTGGTGACGACGATCACCAGCTGGTAGGGATCGGCGGCAGTGATCTCCTTCAGGAGCGCCAATCCGTCGCGGTCGGTTTCGAGGCGCATATCGAGCACGATCAGATCGAATGCTCCCGCCTGGTATATTTCACGGAAGGCGGAGACTGAATCGGCGCAGACCACGGAATGGCGGCTGCCGATCCGTCCGATCAGCGCCTCCCGGAAATCGCGGTCATCGTCAACAATCAGTATATGATCCATCGTGTTTACCTTGTTTTGTGATAAATATATCACGAGTTTTTGAAAATGCAACAAAAACATCACAGAATTTTTCCAAATTTCCTGCTGGAGAAGGATTTTTCCCGGTTTGGCATGGAATTTGCTTGAATTAAAGAGAAACGTGATGTATATTCTCGTGAACGGAAAACACCAATAAGGAAAAAAAGAATGAACCGGAAAAACAAAATCGTCATTCGCACTACGACAATTGTGCGGGGCTTTTAATTACCGCATCATAACATGCAAAAGTCAAGAATTACGAATAATTTTGCATGATAAGAAATCAACATAAGGAGAATAAAAAGTGGATCGTCGAAAAAAAATAATTAATCTCTCTATCACAGCGATAATAGTGTTGGCAATCATATTGGGATTTTACCTTTGTCTTGTATTAAGAAAAGACAATTCACTCAGCAATAAAAAAATTAAAATCGGACTTCTTATTGCGCAAACCGGGTTTGGTTCGGATTTCGGCCAAAGTGAAAAAGCCGTAATTCCATTGTTACAGGAAATGTATGGAGATAAAGTACAATTTATACTTGAGGACAGCAAATCAGATGCTGCGAAAGGCGTCGTGGCTGCGCGAAAACTGCTGGATGTCGACAATGTTGACATGATTTATTGCGATCTTACTTCCGTTGCTAACGCTATATCGCCTATCCTGAAGAATTCGCGCAAAATTTTGATGGCAGCAGTATATTTGGAGAACTTAACAAAAGATAATCAATTTGCAATTCGCAACATCCCAAATGCGAAAGATGAAAGTAAGTTGCTTTTTAGATTTTTCAGCGAAAAACATCGCGGGGGAAAGATCCTGCTTGTAGGTTCTAATGACGAATTCGGGCGAGGTGCCGTTTCAGCAAGCAAATCGCTTTTGAATGAATTCGGTCTAGTCCTCGCTGGAATAGATACAATTCCAGAGGACTTGTCACTTATTGCATCATTCGCAGAGAAAATAGTTAAAAGTGCCCCTGATGGCGTCTATATTGGCAGCATGGCCGCCAGTATGGGCATTTTCATCAAAGAGCTTCGTGCACGGGGATATAAAGGAATCATACTGACAACGGATGCATTTTCATACGATTATATCCTTAATGCCGCAGGAAAATCTGCACAAAGTGTTGTATATGTCGATTTTCCTCAGACAGATGAATTCCATTTGATTACAAAGAAACTAAAAGGGAAAAATGTTACTCCGGCATCCATTCTAATGTACGATGGCATAAGAATGTATCTTGATAGGATTCATTTGGAAACATATTCGAGATCAGATATGAACATTAAAGATTTAGTATGCCAAATAACCGGAGTGTATGGCAACACGAAACTAGTCAAGCAAGAAATGAAATATCCGCTGGTACTTGTCAATGCTGACAGATAGGTGATACTATAATGAATTCATTTATCATATACAACAAGGATTGTCTAGGGTATGAAAACGGATGTTATCACCCATTTAGCGAATTCTGTGACTGTTCTGTTGATGTCGTGATAACCAGTCCTCCATATAACAATGGAAACTGCTCCTACAAAAGTGTATTGATAAACTATGCAATACTGGACCAATATCAGGACAAGGATATAACACAAGAATTTTCAGATGACTATCCTATTGAAAGTTACAAGGAACGTTTGACCCAAATGTTTCGGGGAGTCATGCGTATCCTCAAGGCGGACGGCATATTCATATTGGATGTCAATGACGAAATTACATACGGATCACATGATCGCGTACAATTCAAATTGGGCGAATACGTCAAAGAAATAGGGAACAACGTCGGGTTTAGTTTATTTAAAGAATATACCTACCAGGTAGCAGGAGATAGTTGCGAAGGACACACGAAAACACAATTTGTCTTGTTGTTTACAAAAACGGACGCGGGAAAATGCAATTATAGTTACCTGAATATTGATGTTCCCAATGACGTCAACCCATTCAGAACTCAATATGATTTCAGCCGAAGCATACCTCGTGAAGTATGCTGGCCGCCCGAACTGTTGTTTGACTTTATTGAAATATTCCGTTTGCAGGAAGGGAAAATTATTGTCGATCCTTACTCCGGCGAATCGGCCTTAGGATTAATTATAAAAACCCAAACTGGGATCAGCCAGTCAAGGTATTTTGGATACGAAATCGTAGATAAAGTCGCCGAAAGAGCCATTGAGTATTCCAAACGCGAATTTGGAGTTGAATCGATACTGTTTGGCCGAGCGTTCCGAGACGCATTTGATATTGACTCCGTTTTTTATAAAGAATGGAACCTTTCTTATGTTGGAGCAGTTGTTTTGGATAAAAATGTAGATCCTTTTATCTACGACATCCATTATGCTGATCCGAATGATGATTTTCGCAAAAGATTAACGCATGTGACCGCCATAATTCGCGACGAGAATCTCCCTTATCTTGGCTCAATTCTTGGAAGGATGGACTCTCATGAAGCACACATGGGGTGTGTTTTTATATATAGACGATCAAGAACTGTCTATGTCAGATATGGATCTAATATTATTTTAACTGCAAACGATTTTAAACAAAAAATAGATTTGACTGAAAAAGAAATCAGATGTTTTAATCTGCATTGTGAACTTTTGACACAAGATGGCGAGTTTATTTCCTTTATACCGATGGTGTTTCGAAATAATTTATTTACCTCTACGCTTTACTATATTGTTGCTTGCGGCAACAATTATATAAGCAATAAAATTTTCGCAATGGCAAATGATATTTTACAGAAATGTCAAACTGCCTCATCTCCGATTCAGGAAAGAAGAATTAAAACTTTAATTGATCAATTTTATTGGAAAAGCGTTCGGTCTGCTGTCGGCTCGATCATGTCGCGGAACGGATCGCATAACATTGGAAGCCACGTGCTTGCGTCGCTGTCACACAACATTGGGACTATGCCTGACGACCGTGTCTTGTACCAATACATCCAGCAGCGGATGGACTATATCGCCACCGTGACCACCGACTTCCCCAACTGGACCGGGCCGACCCGTTTTGTCAGCAACCTGATGAAGACGTTTCTTTCGCAGCGGCATCTGCTGGAACATATTTCCGAAAGCGAAGGATTGGGGGCCTGGCATTTCCGGGGTCGGCAAACCAATACGGAGCAGAAGGCCAAAATCAGGATCCATGTGCGCAAAATGAAGCAGGAAACGAAATCTGGAAACATTGCGGATATGGAGAAAGATTTTATCTCTTACGCGACACTTCCCGAGGAGAACAAGCCAATATTGCGTGATGATGTATCGCTGGCGATCCCGGGCGGAACGGTCGGGCAGCATGCATTTTACACCATTCTGGAAAACATCATCCGCAACGCCGCCAAACACGGCTGGTCGAAGCGTTCGAACGATTCCAAAGAAACAAATCTGGAGATTTACATCGATTTCCGCGAAAAAGCGGAGTCATGCGATGTCGAGTTCACCATTTGGGACAACATGTCCAATGTGTTTTCACCCAAAAAACGCGCGACCTATCAACTTTCGCTCCTTGACAATGATGTACTGGACGTAACAGAGAAACAATCGATTCAAGCCGCGAACCTTCTGGAACCATTGACTTCTGAACAAGTCCAAATGTTGCAGAAAGCAAGTTCTTTCGATCCATCGAAAATGGATTCGGACAAAAAAACGATCGATCTAAGCAAGGAACTCCCGCAGCACTGGGCACAACAGGTTCTGCTGGACCAGCCGCTGATCACCGACCAGGGGGAACTCCGGCGGGAGAACTGGGGTCTTGCCGAGATGAGGATCTCTGCCGGGTATCTGCAGCGTCGCAGTATCGGGGTAATCGGCGGGATAACCGAGGGCAAGAAAAAAACCGACATCATCACTCCTGTTGCCGTGCTGGAAGGATCAGGTGAAACCGCAAAATATCATCTCGGCTACCGTTTCACTATTTCCAAGCCGAAGAAACTTCTGATCGTCAAACCGCATCCGTCGAAAACGAACGGCGATGAAGCAAACGATTGGAAAAATATCAGTTCCATCCCCGAAATGGAGAAGGAGGGGATATACATCAAGTCCATTGAGGAGATAAACGGGGGAGACAAGAACAGCGATGGTTATTCCGAACTGGATTACGAGTATGTGGTCCTGCCGGAATCTGAAAAATCTTTCAAGGAAATGAAATGGCTGTTCCCCTTCCGCGTACTGACAGATGCTGACGATGATTACAAGATCAGCTACCCTGATTTGTTGAAGCGAGTTGATATGAAAGACCCTGACAAAATCAAAGAATGCGTTTATATGGCGTGGCTCGCAGCAGTAAAAACCATGGTTAAAACGGACGGTCCCATTTACCTTCAAGTCCAGGCTGGTAGCGGCGCGTCCGGCGGCGGCAAGGGGTTGATGCGGGACAGCGATCTCTACAGCATCGTATTCCGGGAATGCGGTCATTCCATCCTGCTGGAAGCCACGAAGGAACAGCAGAACAAGACCGCAAAAATCCTGACCACGCTTCTGGCGTCGATGCCGCTGGATCAGGAATCGTTACTGCCAGGCGAGGAGGGCGAGGAAAGCCGCGTTTATATTCGGAAGCAGCTCCAGCATTTCTGCGACCGGTTCAAACGGGAGCTCCGGCTGGGCAGCCGGAGCGGGACCGACGTAAACGGGACCTTCGTTCAAATCTTGAGAAAACTTTACAACGGTTCCGACGAAATAATTTCTGCAAATGAGCTCAGCAGTTTCGAGCGTGCATTTCTCCGGAATCTTCAGCTTGACCTGCGCGGAGACAGCGGTTTGGCGAAAAGCCGCGTGAAGATTCTGATTAAGCATTTGGTGGAAACCGACCAGGAAAAGCTCAATGCGGCGTTGGATGTTTTCTGCGGCAAACTGGAGCCGTCGCAGGTCCAGTCCCCCGACCGCAACCTCAGCGATATCTTCGACAATGTCTCCGATCCGAGTTCGATGCTCAAGAAGAATATCGAACTGCTGTTCGGTCCGGCCGATTCCGGCACCTCCGCCGAATTCGGCAAACTCGTGGACAAACTCAACTCCGCTTATCAGACCAGTGATATTTTCCTGCGCAAATATGAGGAGGACATCCTGACTCTGCCGAAAATATCCTGGTCAAAGAAAAAATCCGGGAACAATGATAAGAGTGATAGTGAAGAGGATGAAAAGCAAAAGCCCGTTCTTGACAACGTGAACATTGCCACGCCCAAATCACCGGAAGATCACACGATCCGCTATGTGCGGCATGACAACACCAGCAGCAGTCTCTATGCGGAGGCGCTGAGCGGTTCGCAGTCCTATCTCAATGCGTTGGACCAGTTCGAGTTGAAAAACCTCGACTTTACGGTCCGTCTGGTGGAAAACGCGCTGCTGCGGGTGCTGCTCGTCGACGAGCGGGTCTGCAATTTCTTCGCAACCCGTCCCGAAGAACTGAAAGCCTGCCGGAAAATGCGGATCTTTGCGGGAGATTTCGCGATGGCCGAAGCATCGCGCCCCGCCCGAACCGACTTTGTCCAGTTATATAAGGGCAGCAAAGAAAACTTTGGGATTGAGAAGGATCGATATGACATCCTGATCATCCATCAGGGCGTCATAGACAAATGGTGCAGCGCCCACGACAAGGAGACCGTCGGCCAACTTCTGAAGGATTTGAAAGACGTCGTTCCCTTCGTCGTCGTTACGACGGGCCGCGGGCGTCCGGACAACATTCCGGACGATGCCCGGGTGCTGCCGTTCACCACTGTCGAATCGACCATATTCCGCAAGTACCCCGAAAAACTGGTGTTGGTCAACACGGTGATGAATATCCTCCCTAACGGGAAAGGTGAAGGCGAAGCATGATCATCAGCGTTTATTGGGCCAAGAACGCCGAGGAAATCTGGGATTTCGAAGGCGAATATGAGGAGCAGCTGGAACCGGGCTCCGGACGGACGATCCTCTGCTCGTCGGGCAATCCGGATTTTCCGGTGGTGATTCTCTATGGACCCGACAAAAACCGGCTCGACGAAGCCTGCAAACGGAAGGAGGCCGATGATGAAATTGCCGCCGAACTGGCCAGGCTTCGAAGCAGCGTTAAAACATATCTGGGTATTTGCGGGATCCCCGACGACGAGATCGGCAAAGCGGAAATCCGGCTTTTCATCCACTTCGGCGCGCAAAGCCTGACGGAATTGAACCAGTTCAATCAAACCCTTGCCGGCTTCAGGGATTGCAAGTTTCAATGTTTTTCGGTCAGCCGCTATAACGGGGTCCCGGCAATTTTATATCATGACGACGCCATTTTTCCGCCGCAGACGGCCGAGACGATCGACAAGATGTGTAAAGCGATCGGCGGCGCCGGCAGCGGCGGCGACTGTGAACATCTCCGTGCCCTGTGTCTGCTTTGTCAGGCAGTCGCGGCATTGCCCGAGGGGAATAAAAGGACCAGTTATCTGCGCAACCGTGAATGGTGGCTGGCAGGTTACGGGGGAACAGCCGAATTGTCAGAATCCGAAAAGACCATAGTGAAAGATACACCGCTCCTGCAGGATCTGATTACAAAAATCAATAAGGGTGATATTTCCGAAATAAACTTGAATCTGGTCGCGGAAGTGATCGTGCAGCAATTGCGAGGGAATTGACGATGAATACAACGTGTGAATGGGTCAAGAAACTTGACGATATTATCGCAAAATCGGACAGCGAAGATTTCTCCATAACCATCACTGTCAAAGAATTGCCCACGGCGGTCGAAATCGTGCGCGACCCGGCAAATCATGCCCTGTTGAGAGAAAAACTGGAGCGACTCAATTACCTGTTTCTCACCGATAAGCTGACTGCCGAAGGTGAGAGCTGGAAACGTTTGAAACTTTTTATCGACAACTGTGAAAAGGAATTGGCCCAGGCCGAACGGAATAAGCAGGCCCGCAGAATACCGGTCTGGGCATGGGTCCGTCTGCTTGCGGTTGCAGTTTTATGGCTGGCCGCATCCTTGTCCCCGATGATGGTGGATCACTGGCTTACGCCCCCCTCAACAGCATCTGAAGGCGGGACCCAGGTTCAGACCGGTAAAACCGAAAATGAGCATGCTGCCGTGGTTTTCGATTTCCAGAATTGGAAACTGAGGTTCCTTTCCCAGTCCAGGAGTTTCAAAGACCAACAACCGGCAGTCTGGCTGAGGATACTGATCAGCGCCGCTTTCATCTGCATCTA
The DNA here is from genome assembly GCA_015061565.1 of Lentisphaerota bacterium. Taxonomy (GTDB): domain Bacteria; phylum Verrucomicrobiota; class Lentisphaeria; order Victivallales; family UBA1829; genus SIG94. The sequence continues at coordinate 7,574 of SUWI01000108.1, read as the reverse complement.
TCTGGCATTTTATGCCATACTCACGGTTGCTCTGTTCAAAATGTCCAAACATCTCCGGCAGCATTATCGTCAGAAGAGGCTTCATGAAGATCTTACTTCATTGGCCGCCCTGCTTGCAGTGAGGATCGACCGTGCTGACACGGCGCGGCAGCAGCTTAAGGATCGGATCCTCAGAATATTGATATCCGATGACAGCGAAGAATAGCGATGCTGAAATATTTTGTCATTTCAAAATCCAGGCTGATGGCTGACGCCATCGCCCGGGCCGTTAAAGCCCGGTATTTCCTGAACGGGGCCAGTCCCGTATTTTCTTTTTCCTACGAGAGTCCCGAAGAAGCAAAAAAAGAGCCTCTCGAACTTTTTCATCTGATTTTCGATGATATCGAAAAAGAAATTCTCAGCGGGGATTTGGTTCATGACCGTTTCATTGGGATAATGGATTTTCCCGAAATCGTGGAATCGGAAACGACGAATGCGGCTGAAACTATCCATGTGTTTACTTCGGTCCAAGGCATGCTGATGCTCGCTTTCCCCGAGATTCAATGGATACCGTTGTACCGGGATGGAGTGTTATGGTCCGGGTTCGAAGAGGAAGGGGTGATGACGCTCGACCGGGCCGTGACCCTCTGCAGCGGCGGATATTCCCCCCTCTTCGACGGAGACGGACTGCGCAGTGTTCTGATTGAACGGGCCCATGCTGGGAAGTACAATCCTGAGCATTTGAACTATTCGCGGACCGATGTTGCTTTTGCCATCGACGAGGAACACAATTTTGCCGCCTTGACGGCTTACACCGCCTATCGTTTCGGCTATCGTGCTTTTCCCGTGACATCCAAAGCGGCGATGGAGGAGCTCCTGGGAAAATCATCCGACGGCAGCCCCGTTCGGGCGATCCCTCTTGCCCGTGGCATGCGGCGGCAGCAGGAACCGTATATGGTCGCTTTCGAGGATGTTTTCCTCGAATTCCCCGACGCCAATCAGGAATTCAATGAAAACAATATTGCCTTCGGGGAGAAACGTGCAGAACATTTTCCCATGCTGACGACAGTAGATCTCTGCGTGTTTACCACTGCTGCGGATGCCGATGAAAAGGTTTTCGAACGCCGCAAGTCCATTGCCGATTTCTTCAAGTCCGTCCATCGCCATAAACACCTGTCCGAAAAACGGACTTTTTCTCAGACCCTGCGCGAATACCTGAATCGCTTTTCCTTCAATTTAATGGGGGGCTACTGGTGGGGATACTGGGTAATCAATCTGCTGGAATTCGTGACGGCGTCATTCCTGCTGCTGTTCTCATTCCTTTACTGGCCCACCGGATTCTTTCCCCTCTTTCTGCTGATTTTTATCGTTTTAGGGCCGCTGCGTCAGCAGCTCCATTTCCTGGTCCAAAAGAAACTGCACTTTATTCCCTGGCTGGTCAAGTTGAACCGACTTCGGGAACAATGGGTTTTCATGCCGAAATGCTATGAGAATCATTATCCCGTCGCTTTCGGCTCTGGCGTAAAGTATTGGGAAATCTCGCAAAAGCCTCTGCCCGGAATTTTCGGTCTCCGCAACAAATGTCAGCTTCCCAACGGCCGGAATTACAATCTTCTCTTCAGATCCGGCGATATCCGAAGACAATATCGGGATGTCAGACGTCCATTGAGATCGCGTGACGTAATCCCTTCAACAGGGAACGGACACGCTGCCCCTGGTGTTTCCCTGGAACTGGCAACATTGCTTCTGCATCGTGCCGAGCACATGAAAGAGCGTATTATCGATGCCGAAGGCGCCATCCATGCCGCTGTGCTGGCCAGCGTTGCCGTTGAACTTCTGAACTATAAATCCCCGTCGGTTTCCATCGAAGCATTCAAGTGGAAGCATTATTACGAAGTCCTGGCGGAATGCGAATTCGTCGGAGTCCGGGCCAACCTCGATATGAAGGAACGGTATATAGATATCCATAACGGCATGGCGCGGATCTGCCGTTCCGAGGCAACCGGACAGATCCGGGATGCCGTGTTTTTGAGCGCGATGGCCGAAATGTTCGAACATCTCGTTTCCCTGTTGGATAGCAAAGGAAAAGTTGGGGAAGCGGCCTATTTCAGGATCCATTCCAGACGGCTGCACCGGAAATTGATGTCACCGCTCGGCCGTTCCATTCTGGCCTACCCGGAATGGGTATTGCGCAGCAAATGGCATTTCATCACCAGTTTCGGAGTTTTGTGTATCGGTTTTCTGGCATATTGCATCTGGCAGAAATTCCTGACGAATGGGGTTCCGCCATGGGATAATTGCTGGCATCTGCTATATCGGGTGGTAATTGCCAGAGATGATCTTCCCGGGGAGCTTGCAACGAACCAGCATTTCATTTTTTTGCTGGCCAGGCAGATCGCTGCACTGCATCTAGGCTTTGTCGCCGCATACTTCCTCATGTTCATGAACCGGAAATAACACTGCCGGATTGCGGACAAGGTCAGCCAGCAGGGAAAAAAGCCCCGACCCGCTTCGAAGGATGAAAAATGAGAACGGCGATGAATAAAAACAACATCAGCACGGCGGAACATTTCCGCAAATATCCGCAGCTGCTGCTCGAGGGTTCCCTCAGCCGCGGCAGAGAGATTCTTCTGCGGGATCTGATCAAGATCGGAACGAGGCTGTATCGCGAGACCCGATGCCTTTTGATCTCCGTTGACATCACCGGAGACGGCACGGTCGAAGTCGGCTTCCGCGGTGGAATCTCTTCCGCGGCCGAACTGGAAAAACTGAAACGGAAAAACGTCGGCGAACTGGATGTCCAGCGGCTGGGGCTGTTCAAAGCCATTGCCTTCAGTTCTTCCGCCACGCTGAGTTTCCCCTCCGAACAAAAACGGAGGGTGGTCGTACTGAATTTCCGTCGGGGAAAATTCGTTTCACGGGAAACCAGGCCCGCTCAATCCGATCCGGCTGTGACGGTGCGTTTTCTGCCGGACCGCGATATCCTCGGTGAAGGGAATTATGACATCGAGCAGGTCAGGACGTATTTGGAACATATCGCACTTCTCAACGCCGGTCTGACGATCTGGTTCAAAGGGAAAGGAACGTATTTCAAGACGGCGGGGACGGCAGGTCTTTTCCAGGAATTCTTTCCGGAGACCGATCCCGATACGGTGTTCACCTGGTGCAGTCCCGTTTTTGAATTTACCATCGGACGCGCTTCCGGAGGCCAACCGGGCGTGATTCGTTCTTTTGCAGGCGACCGGGAAACCGTGGACGGCGGCATTCATGTGGACAACTTCAAGTTGGGCATGACTATAGCACTCTGGTATTGCACGAAACGGTTTGTTCCCCCTGAAAAACTGTTCCGGGACTGGAACGTGGTGATTGCAGTGCACCTGAATGATCCGATGTTCGAATCGGGGTATGTCTGCCGTCTCGGCGGTGATCTGGGACCTTTTTTCTGCATGATGACCAACAAAGTGATGCTGGACCACCTGACGCACAGCCCGAAAAATCTGGAAATATTCACGGGAAAGAGGAAAGATATGATAAAAAGCAGCCCCGCGAAACGGAACGTGAAAAAGTGGTTCGATCAAGTCATGAAATCGCCCGAGCTGCTGGAAGAGAGGAAATGTCCTTCCGACAAGTTTACCCCGGTCCAATGGAAGGAACTGATTCTGACGCATCCCTCGGCGCTTCAGTTCGATCCCCCGGAAGAGGAACTGAAAGAGATTTTGACGAAAGGGGATTTTGAGGATTGGACTGGGTATGACGTTTGCACGGCGCTGTTCATGGACGGTGTATGGCTTTCGGAAATCCTGCCGCTGGATAAAATCATGCAGGAAGATTTCGATGATTTCTTCGGGGCAGAGGCTTTCCCCGATGCGGAAGAGTTCTGGGATGTGGTACCCGACTACTTCCCGCAGGGGATCCCGCCGCATATCAAGCCGCCGTATCCGAAACCGAAAAAGCCCAGGTGAGACATGCAGATCCAAGGCAATCCGCTGGTGCGCCAAGTCCTGCGCGAGACGCTTTTCGGGAACGGCTCCAAGGAATCACGGTAAAATGGCAGGACAAGACTATGGATGTGGAAGAAGAACTCGAACTGTTCAGTGAGAACATTATAACATAATCTGGAGGTAAGCCATGCACAAAAAAACAATTTTCATCGTGTCAGTGTTTGTTTTCAGCATCGGGCTGCTGGCGGCGGAAACGGGATCTGAACATTTCCGGATCATGCCTGAAGACCGAGGGATGTTAAGCAAGGAGTTCATTGCCGCCGTCCGCGCGGGAGTCGGCGATGAAAAGGCATCTTATGCCTCGCAGGAATTGGACGATTTTGTGACGACTCTGATTTCCAATGCGAAGAACAGGATGGAGTATGAAGACAGAAAATGTGATTACCTCAACTACCTTGAGCGACTTTACAATAAGGCACTCAAGTCTGCGGCCAGGGGATTGTCTTCCAAAGCCAGGGAGGAATTGCTGCGAAAAGAGAAGAATTGGGAAAAATATGGCTGTACCGATTATGATTACAGCATCTGCGACGAGACCGGTCATTCTCTCATTTCCGTGGATCCGCGGTGGCGTCGCATCCGTTACTATCTCAACCGCACACGGTATTTGGAATGTTCCGCTGAACGCCGCGCGGTGCTGGATCGTTTTCATGGTCTTCGCATTCCTTACAGATACACCCCGCAAAATGATTCTCTGCCCATAGAATATAACGAGCTGCGCCGGATAACCCCGCTGGATACAGACATTGAAAATAAAAAAGCCCGTGGAAAAACTTTCGTTGAAGATATTGCCACGCTGCCGCCGGAGTTCTGCCGGGAAGCGAAGATCGGCCGCGACTTGTATCAGATGGGGATCCTCATCCCCAACAACGACAGTGTCTGCGAACGTTCCGCGCAGGGATATGAACGGGTTCTGGTTATTTGGAAAAACCGGAAACACCACGCCCATTATTACCTCCCGCATCATGCGCGGGTGCAGAAAGCAGAGATACATGGAACTCTGATCTCCGTTCACTATCGTCAGCGCGAGGATTTCAGCAGCGAGGTAAAACGGAAAAAGGATGTCTCACAGACATTTACCATTGATTTCACCTACCGGATATACGCTCCGGTCAGAATCACCAACTGGCTGGATTACTGGGTTGATGGATTGGGGCGGCTCCACACCGATGGCTGCTGCAGAGGAAAATTTCCGGGAAATGATCTTTATTGATGTGAGGGTAAAAAAATGAAAGACAATAAGTGCATTAACTTCATTACGGCCAATAGCTGGCACCACGTCTCGGCAGGGAACTCAGGAAGGTCTCTCGCGGACATCTGTGCGGCTCATGCCGCGGGGCATCTGGTAATGTCCTGGCTGCTTGATCTCCATGCCTTTGAATGCTCCATCGGCCAGGATGGGGACACCTCCGTTGCGGTGTGCAGCGCGGAGCCGCTGACAGTCCATCAGGATTTTCTGTTTACCTGTGCCGGAATCGTTGCGGCGGACAGCAAAAACGAGATTGACGATCTGCTGGATTCCAGTCATTTGAAGATGCCGGAACATTTTTCTTGTCCATCGGATTCTGCTGCGGCGGCGAGTAAGGCCGCAACGTTGAAAGACAAAGACCGTTTCCAATTTGTCTCCGGCTGTATCCTCGCGATTTCTCAATTGCTGAAAAATTACGGACATGCCTATGATCAGGCAAAATCCCTCCTGCTTGAAAACGGTGAGATCCCGCTGGAAGAGTGTTGCCGTCTTCGTCAGGAATGGGACGAGATTTTTCACTTGGAAACGCGTCCAAAATCCGATGTGGTCTTACGCATGATGGCGTCAAAACCTGAGTGGAAGCTGGCGGATGGTTGCTTTATCGGCTGGGATATGCAGCCGCTTCCGCCGCAATGGAAACCTTTTGTTCCGGAACTGAGCGATTTGTCGCGTGGTCTGATGTTTTGGAAATACTGGAAAAATGGCGCCGAAGATGAGTTGTATGCTGATATCAGTGCGGATTCCCAACCGAATCATGGAGAAGGTGACGAATGAAACTGCTCTGCCTTTCAGATCTTCATCTGCGTTCTGACGCAGTGGTCGAGGCCATCGACCGAAAACATCTGATGCCGTTTCCGGCGCAAATTGCGGCGGCTGTGGCCGAGTTTTCACCGGATGCCGTAGCCGTGACGGGGGACACCGTTTCCCCGGCACAGGTGTCCCTGCTTTCCGCAACGCTGCGGACGTTCATCCCGGCGGACCTGCCGGTGGTGGTTACGCTGGGCAATCACGAGTTCTGGGGACGTGCCTTCGAAGACACGCTGGCGAAGCTGAAAGAACAGACGCTGGCCGACCCGAACATCTTTTATCTCGACCTGATCGGCGGGGTCGAACTCGGCGGCGTGAACTTTGTCGGAGGAACGCTGTTCTTCGACGGGTCCATGCGGATTCGGGAGAACCAGCGGATCGACCAGTGGGACGGCTGGCAGGACTGGCGTATCGTCGACATCGAGACCCGCTACATGGAGATCAACGCTTACTACGTGGACATGATCCGGTCCAAGATGAAACCCGGGATGCCGACCGCTCTTTGCACCCACCACGTCCCACATGTTTTGCTGAACGGCCATGCACCGAGCCACTACAGCTTCTACACCGGCATGAAGGATCTGGTCCGCGAGCTGCCCTTTGACCCGCTGTTCAACAACTGTCTGATCTGCGGACACACTCATCGCCGGGTGATCGGTGAGGTCGTCCCCGGATTCATGGGCGTGAACGTCGGCAGCGATTACGACGACCTGAAAACATTCACTCTGGAGCTTTGAGCACAAAATGCAGCGGACGGCCATGGCGCACTGGAGTAGGCCGATGGGAAGTCCCTCTGCGAGATCCGCGGAGCAGATTATCGGAATCGTGAGACGCTGACCTGACAGCTTGCCGAAACATTATTTTGCCTTGGAGAAATTTTCAAAAAGTTCTTCCGGTGTACTGCCGCTGCAGAGCAGGGAAAGCGTCTTGGAGGAAGTAAGTCCGGCTTCCTTGCTGTTCCGTAACAGGGCAAAAAGCGGATCGTAAAAGCCGTTGAGGTTCAGCACCCCGATCGGGCAGTTGATCGTGCGGAGCTTGCGTTGCGCCAGCGCATCGAAAAGCTCATCCAGCGTCCCGATGCTTCCGGGAAGAGCGACCACGGCGTCCGCCCGCCGGAGCATCTCCGCCTTGCGCTCTGCCAGCGTGTCCGTGATAATCGACTCCGTCAAATCATCCCGGAACAGTTTTTCCGAAAGGCAGCGGGTAAAGATGCCGACCACCCGGCCGTTCCGCTGAAGCATGGCATCCGCCAGAATTTTCATCATACCCTTGTTGCTGCCGCCGAAAACGAGGGTCATGTCATGAGCCGCCAGATAGTCGGCAAAATCGACCGCCGCCTGGCGGCATTCGGGAGAGGGATTTTTCCCCGATCCCAAATAAACCGCAACATTCCGAATTATTTTTGATTCCGTCATGATATCGCGTCCTCCTTGGGTGCTGTTTGTAATAATCGCCGGCGATATTTCCGGCACGGTCGAAAACCCGCGCGATATTGCGGAAGATACCCGGTTTCACTTCGCACAGATAATTGACCGCAACAA
>SUWI01000107.1 GCA_015061565.1 Lentisphaerota bacterium | reverse complement strand
AGCGGCGAGGAAAAGATCGACTTCAGTTTCCGGGTCGGACGCAAAACCTACAAATCCATCGGCCCGTTCGAGGGCGTCCTGGCCAATCTCCAGCGGCGTCAGAGCGAATCCGAAAGCGAATCCGTCCGCGAACGACTCAAGGGCTACATGACTTTCCGCGAATGTCCGGAATGTCACGGCAAACGCCTCAAACCCGAAAGTCTCGCGGTCACCGTGAATGGCCTTTCCATTCATGAATTCAACCGTCAGTCCGTGGAAAAAGCGCTGCAGTTCGTGCGCGGGCTGGAACTGGACGAAGAAAAGGCGCATATAGCCAAAGACATTCTCAAGGAAATCGAATCCCGGCTGAAATTTCTGGCCGACGTGGGATTGTCCTATCTGACCTTGTCCCGGGAAAGCGGCACGCTTTCCGGCGGCGAAGCCCAGCGCATCCGGCTCGCCACCCAGCTCGGCTGCGGCCTGGTCGGCGTCCTTTACATTCTGGACGAACCGAGCATCGGTCTGCATCAGCGCGACAATGACAAACTGCTCGCCACCTTGAAAAAACTGCGCGACCTGGGCAACACCGTGGTCGTGGTGGAACATGACATGGACACCATTTTCGCGGCGGACCATGTGCTGGATCTCGGCCCGGCTGCCGGCGTCCACGGCGGCAAGCTGGTCGCCGCCGGCACGCCGAAGGAGATCATGGCGTCCAAAGAATCGCTCACCGGCAAATATATGTCCGGCGAACTCAAGATCGAAGTGCCCGCGCAGCGCAATCCCGGCAACGGCAAATTTCTGGAGATCCTCGGCGCCGAACATCACAACCTGAAAAACATCGACGTGAAGATCCCGCTCGGCACTTTCTGCTGCGTCACCGGCGTTTCCGGTTCCGGCAAAAGCAGTCTGGTCAACGGCATCCTCCGCGCCGCCCTGTCCCAGCATTTCAAGATGGCCGATCCGACCGTGCCCGGCAAACACCGCGAGATCCGGGGTCTGGGCAGTCTCGGCAAAGCCATTGTCATCGACCAGAGCCCGATCGGACGCACCCCGCGTTCCAATCCGGCCACCTATACCGAACTGTTCGGCACCATCCGCAATCTTTTCGCCGCCCTGCCCGAGTCCAAAATGCGAGGTTTCGGACCCGGACGGTTCAGTTTCAACATGAAAGGCGGCCGCTGCGAGGAATGCCAGGGCGACGGCATCATCAAGATCGAAATGCATTTCCTGCCCGATGTCTATGTGACCTGTTCCGCCTGCCACGGCAAACGGTTCAACAAGGAGACGTTGAGCGTCAGCTACAAACACAAGAACATCTCGGAGATCCTCGAAATGACGGTGGACGAAGCGGTGGAGTTTTTCGAACCGGTGCCGCCCGTTTACCGGAAACTGAAGACCCTGCAGGAAGTCGGACTGGGTTATGTCCAGCTCGGCCAGCCCGCCACCACGCTTTCCGGCGGCGAGGCCCAGCGGGTCAAACTCGCCACCGAACTGGCCCGTATCCCGCGCGGCCATACGCTCTACATCCTCGACGAACCGACCACCGGACTGCATATCGCGGACATCCGGCAGCTGCTGGACGTGCTGATCCGGCTGCGGGACAAAGGCAATACGGTGCTGGTGATCGAGCACAATCTGGATGTGATCAAAGTGGCGGACCATATCATCGATCTGGGTCCGGAAGGCGGCGACGCGGGCGGTGAGATCATTGCGCAGGGCACTCCGGAGGAAGTCGCCGCCAACCCGAAATCCTACACCGGTATTTATCTGGCAAAAATGCCCGGCATCGTCCCGGCGAAATCCTCGGACGCAAGCGAACCGCCGAAGAAAAAGAAGACCGCGGTCAGAAAAAAAGCCTGACCGCCTTCATCCGCCGGAGAAAGACCCATGCCGTGCCCGAACCATGTGTTGCGGGAAATTTCGTATTATCATCCAGGCCAAGCCTATGTAATCGGTCAGTGGGATGGGGCTCGGGGTTTCCGCGAACTTGAACGGAGAAAACGGAGAAAACGGAGAAAACGGAGATCGCGCACTACATGATATGACGCGAGCTCTCAGGAAAAAGATATTCCTTCCTCTCGCGTCATAAGTCCAGGTCCCTCGCTCGCCCCAGTATACCCAGTATACCCAGTATACCCATAGTTCGCGCAAAAGTCACTGACCGAATACCAAGCCTATTTGAATAAAACCGCCATTCCCCGAAAAACGATTTGACAAATGCAAAATCCGGAGTATAGTTCCTACAGATGCAGGGAGAGAAAAAGACCATGAAAGATTTGACCAGCAGCGTTTACACTTTTAAAGATTTGATACAGGGCAATTTCCTGTATGTGGACAAGACGGAATACATCTGGCAGTTGATTAGACCGGCCAAGGCCATGTACTTCCTCTCCCGCCCTCGTCGATTTGGCAAATCTCTGACCCTTTCCACGCTGAAAGCCGTATTCGAAGGAAAGAAAGAACTGTTCAAAGGTTTGGCAATTTACGACAAGCCCTACGACTGGAAGCCGCATCCGATAATCCATCTGGATATGGCAAACTGTCAGGCAAAAACGCCGCAGGCATTGGAGGACTTCATTCTTGACACGTTGGTTGGACTTTCCGAAGAGCATAAGGTCAAATTGCGGGGGAGATCCAATGCGAAACGTTTCGAATTCTTTATCAATGATGTCGCGGAAAAAGGGAATGGTTCCGTCGTCATTCTTCTTGACGAATATGACAAACCGATTTTGAATACACTGAGCGGTCCGGCAGCTTTGGAATGCCGGGATGTGCTGAAAGGCTTTTATTCCTCCATCAAAAAATGCGAAGGAAAACTTCGCTTTGCTCTCATTACCGGCGTAAGCAAATTCTGTCATGTTTCACTGTTCTCCGATCTGAACAATCTAACCGACATCACGATGGATTACGACTATGCTGCCATGCTTGGTTATACTCAGAAAGAACTGGAAACATATTTTGCCGACCGGATTGCACTGGCGTCCAAACAGCTGAATATGCCCAAAGAACAGTTGCTGCCAAAAATCAAGGCGTGGTATGATGGGTATCGGTTCCATGAGGACGCTCCCAGCGTCTACAATCCGGTGTCCTTGGTAGAGTTTTTCACCAAGCGATTTGAATTCAATAATTACTGGTTCTCCACGGGTACGCCGTCTTTCCTGCTGGAGTTGATCATGAAATCGAAATTCAATTATTCCGAAATGTTCACCGAATCGGTTTCAGAATCATTTTTCAATGCGTTTGAAATCACGCGCCTTAAACCGATGGTCCTGCTGTATCAAACCGGATACCTGACCATCAAAAATTGCGTTGAAGATAAAATTCCATTTACTGATCAGACTATCCGCAAATATTATTTGAAATTTCCGAATCTGGAAGTGGAGCGTTCTTTCAATGAACAATTGCTGGAATACTGCACGGCCATTCAAAGTGAATCATCTCAAGATTTTTTGAGCAAACTTATTACAGCTGTCGGAACCGGCGACGCGGACAATTTCATGAGATTGATCCAATCGGTTTTCGCAGGGATTCCATATCCGATCCACGTGAAGGACGAGCATTACTATCAGACGGTTTTCTTTGTGATCTGCGATCTGCTCAAACTTGCAGTTCAGGCGGAAGTTTTCACCAGCAGCGGAAGAATCGATATGATGGTCGCCGCAGGAGACTGGATCTATGTGATCGAGTTCAAGCTCAACAAGTCTGCCGGCAAAGCAATGGAGCAGATCGAAAACAAGGAATATGCCTTGAAATACCGCAAAGAAGGCAAACGCATCATGCTTCTCGGAGTCAATTTCGATTTCAACTCCGGCAACATCTCCGACTGGATCAAGGAAGAATACCAGTGAGTTGAAGTGTCTCCGCAGTAGGCGGCAGTGCCAAAAGTCCCGGTCGAGAATTTTTGATGGATTACGAAAAAGACAAAACCGGGAATTTTGAGCGTGGCTACTCGTAGAGTAACCACCGAAAAGTTACCGGTTTTGGCCTTTCGCAAGACGCAAAAAGACCGATTGCGACTTTTGACACTGCCGCCGCAGTAGACGCCATGCGATAAACTGTTCCCGCATCATTTTTTCAGGCAGGCTCTGCGATATGCCAGTGGAGTCATGCCGTGGGCTTTCACGAAAACCCGGCAGAAATACAGTTCGTTGCAGTATCCGCAGGCATTGGCGACCTCATAGATCCGGTGATCGGGTTCCCGCAGGAGACGGCAGGCTTTCTGCATCCTCAAGTTCAATAAATATTGCGCCGGAGAGATGGGGAACGCGGCTTTCCATTCCCGGTAAAAGGTCCGCAGGCTCATCCCGAATTTAGCGAGCAGTTCTTCCAGATCGAAATTTTCCGCGAAATGGAACTGAAAATATTTTTCCACCTGAGCGATCCGTTCGGAACCGTTCCGTACCGGAGCTTCGGACGGCTCCAGGGCGGAAAGCATGGCTTCCATTCCCAGCATGACCGCCAGCCGGTCCAGACGGTCCGCCACACCGGGAGAATGGCACACCGGCAATAATTTTTCGACCTTCTCCAGCAATCCTTTGAAACAGTCCGTCATCTTGAAATTACAGTCGCTGAACCCGAATTTCCGGAAGGTTTCCAAATAGGAACTTTCATACGTGAAAAACAGTTCGTTGCGCACGGAGGAATGCAGGTGATGGGCAATGGTTCCCGGATAAGTCACGCGCATGAAAGGCGGATTGCTGTCATAACGTTTGACGCCGTCCAGTTCCAGAACTTCGTCTTCCTCTTCGGACAAGACAAAGCACAAGTGGATCAGCAGAAGTTTATTCTCCTTGTGCTGGAAGCTGTTGGAGTAGCGCCTTGCCGCGGTAAAGATATTCAGCGGGAAATCATGGAACCTCTGACAATGTGAAAGATCATAGCTTTTTCTGATCATCTCTCCCTCCCGCCATTTTTACTGTTTGACACGATCTGTGCGGTGTTTTGGCATGATATTGACTTGTCAATTCACAAAATATGCTATATAATATCACACGGACAGGAAAAAGTCAAATCGTAATTCATAATAGCGAAAATTGAAAGGACGGAAATCATGCTGAAAAACAAAAACAATTCTAAGCATCACCTCTCGCCGCTCTCAAACCTCAAGCGTAAAGCACGGAGCCGTTTTACACTGGTAGAACTCCTGGTTGTGATAGCAATCATAGCGATCCTGGCGGGAATGCTGCTGCCGGCGCTGAACCGTGCCAGACAAAAGGCACAAGACATCTCTTGTACTTCCACCATGAAACAGATCGGTCTGGCGTGTCTGCAATATTCCAGTGACAATTCCGACTATGTCATGCCGAGCACGAAGCCCTATTCGGGGAGCAATGATACTGGAACGCTGGAAGCTGAGTGGTGGACTTATTACACGCCGAATTTTCCCGGAATGTGGCTGGATCCGTATCTTAAACTGAAACCATATACCAACATCGGGAGCGTAAATTCGCCGCTGCATTGTGCCAGATATGCGTCACTTCCGAAAGATCAAAACGACAACAGCCACCGATTCGGTTACGGGATGAACGGGACATTCCGCGGAAAAGACGGCAAAAATTTCAGGCACGCAAATTTCAGAAAACTTTCCCGGCTGCGTTATCCGTCGGTACTGATCTATATTTCGGAAACGAACGTTTGGCCGCAGTTTGATGAGACCTCGGTTTTCACTGGGAAGTCCGGTTATTCCACTCTTCAATTCCGCCATAATGCCGCCATCAATATAACATACCCGGACGGGCATGTCGACACCAAAAAAATGGCGGGCTTCCCCACCGGCTACTATTCCAAGGAATGGAACAAGGATGCCCAGTGATCCATCAGAGGCAGAGATTATGAGAACAACCGGACTGGACCAATGGCTTTCCTCATTCTACGGAAAAATTTCCGCGGATGAATATAATTTGCTTTCGCGGGCGGCGAGGACTTTGGAAGGCAATGTTTCAAGGGGAAAGCGTCCCTGGTCGCCGCTGCGGGGGATCCTGCCGTCCTGCTGCTGGTTTGCAGGGGTCTGGAACTGGGACAGCGCTTTTCATGTGATGGCATTGTCCCGGTGGAATCCGGAATTGGCAAGGGAACAGTGCCGGATCTTTTTCCGGCTCCAGAAAAGCAACGGCATGTTCCCGGATGTCTGGCGCGAAAACGGGGAACTGATGGATCAGTATGGAAAACCCCCGGTATTCCCCTGGGCAGCGGCAATACTGGAGAAACGGTTTCCTGATCCGCGGTTCCGGAAAGAATGCGCGGAATCCTACAGGAGGAATGAGGAATTCTGGGTCAAATACCGGAACTGCCCGGAGACCGGGCTGTTCCATTACGATGCGGACAAGACTGAGCCGGCAAAATATGAGACCTGGGTCCGCTGGGAAAGCGGGCTGGACAACTCGCCCCGCTGGGATCACGGCTGCGCCGGTCTTTATGCAATCGACCTGAATTGTTACATGGTGATGTTCTACCGCGCGATGAATGAACTCGATCCTTCTCCGGAATGGGTCAAAAAAGAGCAGATTCTCATTGAAAAAATCGAATCTCTGCTCTGGAATAAGGAAGCGCAATGTTATCAGGACCGCGAAATTGCCGGTGGGAAATTCAACGGAGTGATCTCGCCGGCCTCCTTCATGCCGCTGTTCATAGGGACGGCGTCTCCGGAACGGGCACGGTCAATGGCAAAGATCGCCGAGGAACACGAAACTCCCGGCTGGCCCAGTGTGTCTTATCATGATCCGGCCTTTGATCCGGAAGGATACTGGCGCGGCAGGACCTGGCTGAACATCGCCTATTTCGCGCTGAAAGGTCTGAAGGATTACGGATATGCGGAACTGGCGGAAACCGGACGCCGGACGCTGCTGGATTATGTCCGGAAAACACCGGGGTTTATCAGCGAAAATTATCATCCGCTGACCGGGGAACCGCTCGGCTGCTCTCATTTCGGCTGGAGCGCCGCCTTCGTGATAGAATTCATATTGAATTGGGATGGACAAAATTTATAATTTCTTTTTAAAAAACACAGGAGTGTGAAGACAATGAAAAATTTATTGATTGCCGCCTTGATCTGTCTGGGGAGTTTTCTGCTCACGGCGGAAAACATCCACTATGTTCAGGGAAAAAAAGACGGGTGGATCCGGTTTGCCGCCAAAGACCTGGCCAGATGCCTGACCGCAGTCAGCGGGAAAAAATTTGAGGCTGTGACGGAAGGGAAAAAAGCAGCCGGTGATATTGTCCTCGGGACCGATCCGAAACTTGCCGATCAGGAATGGCGGATCGAAAACCGGAACGGAATCCTTTATATCGAAGGATGCAGCACGCCGGGAATCGTTTACGGAATTTACAACTTCCTGGAAAAATATGCCGGCTGCGCATGGCTGGATCCCGACACGGAAATTCTGCCTTCCCAGCCCGGCTGGAAGCTCCCGCAGGTCAATGAAACGGGTAAACCTGCCTTCTGGCGGCGGGAGGTGTATATCGCGGATGTCATCGATTCGACCTGGAGGCTCAGAAACCGGGAAAACGTCAGGGCCCATATCAACTTCAATTACGGCAGTCCGCGCGACAACCATACTTTCAGTTATTATATCGGCAAGATCAAAGACCCGAAATTGTTCAAGGTTGCCAAATCCGGAGGGAAATGTCATACTCTGTGCATGACCGATCCCGAAGTCCGGAAAATCGTGCTGGAAGAACTGATCAAAAACATTGAAAAGGACCGGAAGGGCAAAGGTCCATCCTTCAACCGGCCCCGGATTTACGACATCAGCCAGCTTGACGGCGGTTCCGGAGGGGAATGCTGGTGTGATTCCTGCCGGAAACTGGCGGAAAAAGAAGGCTCCTACAGCGGGCCGAATCTGGATTTTGTGAATTACCTGGCACGCGGCATTGCAAAGAAATATCCGGATATCTACCTGACCACGTTCGCCTACTCTTACACAACGGAGCCGCCGAAAACGATCAAAGCGGAAAAAAATGTTATAATCCGTTTCTGTTCCGCCTGGATCTTCAATCCGCTGGTGGAAGGGACGCCACAGGCAAAACTGCTGGAAGACTGGAAGAAAAAAGCCGAATATCTTGCCGTCTGGTCCTATTGGCGGACATTCCGGGGGACCATGTTCCCGCAGGTAAAAAAACGTTCGGATATGCAGAAGGAATTCCGTTTCTGCGAGAAAATGAATGTGAAGATCTATTTTGCCGAAGATGAAAGACCCCTGCTCCGCAGTTTCAGCATGATGCAGCACTGGCTGGCATTGAAACTGATGGAAGATCCCGGCAGGGATGTCTTCCGCCTTGCGGAACAATTCATGCGGGGGTATTACGGGAAAGCAGCGCCCATGATGGAAAAATATCTGGATTATCTGGAAAAACGTCAGACCGAAAACCGGAGTTTTTTGGACCGGGCATTCTTTGAAACAGTAAACGGCTATCTCAATGAAGCTGAAAAACTGGCACAGGGTGATGAAAAAGCCCTGCTGCATGTCCGGTTCGAACGCACGGTGGTGGACCGTTCCATGTATGATAATCTCTCGGCGCTGCTGAAAGCCGGCTATGCTCCGGATCTGAAAAAGATCGTGGAACGCTTCCGGAAAAACACCGGAGATTTTGTCAATCAGTGGCGCAGTTACAAGAGATTTCCGAAAATCCGGGAAGAACAGCTCAAAAAATTTGATCTGGAAGCGCAGGTGTATCGATATTTTCCCGTGGAAATTCCCCCGCAGTTCGAAGGCTGTGAAGTGATCGATATGCAGTGGTCGCAGCTTCAGGTCACCGGACTCACCGGTAAATACAAACCGGCATTTGTCAAAGATCCGGATGCGGTTTGCGGCACCGCTTTTTACAATTCCGGACTGGATCCGAAAACACCTTACAATATCGGGTATTACAACGGTGCAATCAAATCCGGCGGGGGAATCGCCTTGACTTCGCCGGACATCCCCCGGGACGGGAAGTTCCATCTGTATAAGCTGGGAAATGCCACCGTCATGACGCCGCTTTATATTGTTCTTGATGATACATGGCATTGCAGAATATGGCTTACAACGGTCGGGATCGTTCCCGAAAAATGGGACATCTGGATTTCCATGAAATTCACCGGTCCGCGCTTTGTTCCGGGTTCAAAAGAACCGAACCGGGTTCTCTTCGACCGGTTGCTGCTGGTTCAGGATCCCGACCCTCTGCGCCGTTACAAACCCGTTGATCCCCGGAAGAACCTCGTCAAAAATCCCGGATTTGAACAGGGAAAAGGCGCCTGGATCTCCGGCTGGGGACGCAGCAGTGAGCATTGCATGTATGACAGCAGTGTCAAACACTCTGGAAAAGCGAGCCTGAAAATCGGAAACAAAACCGACGGTTACGTGTTCATCGCGTCAAAACTGCTGAATCTGGAAGACCTGAAAGATGATCTCCTCATTCGCGGATGGTATAAATATGAAGGGGTGACAAGTTCCAATCTGCCTTTCATCGGACTTTGGACGCTGACGAAGGAAGGGAAAAACGGTTATGCCAAACAGCTGGCGACCTTTTATCCTGGCTCTTATGACTGGCAGCGGTTTGAAACTGTCGTGCGTGCCGAAGATCTGAAACGGGCAATCGCCAGGGGCAAAGCGAAAATCGACCGTCTGACCTTGCGGATCAACGTGAAGGGGCAGCCCGGCTGGCTCTGGGTGGATGATCTGGAAGTCATTCCGCTGGAGAAAAAATAGAGGAGCTAAGTTTCTGTCAAAAAGGTATTGACGGAGGTTTTCCATGGTCAAGCGGATTTTTAGGAGGTGCTGCTGCCGAACATCGGAGCCTCTTGATTTTGGCACAAAAAAATACATCTTTTCGGCACTGAAGCTACTTTATTTTTCACAAAACGGAGATACATTATCATTCAGCAATGAAAATGTCGAACTTTTCTGAAATTCAGGATAAACATTATGTTTCTTCATGCCGAATGGGAAAATCCGGAACTCACCGGACAGAATAAACTGCCGCCCCATGCCGACCGGAATTATCCGGAAAAACTCAGTCTGAACGGGATCTGGCAGTTCGGGAGCTTTCCCTCCGCGGATATGATCGCCGGTTTCCCCGAACTGGAACTGCCGGACCACCTGGAGGTACCGTCCCACCCGGAACTGGCCGGATACGGCATCCCGATCTACACCAATATCCAATATCCTTTTCCTCCGGATCCGCCCCGGGTGCCCCATGACGGCAATCCGCTGTCGGTTTACCGGCGGGAATTCGATCTGCCGGGATCGTGGCAGGGGAAAAAGGTGATCCTTTCCTTTCAGGGTGCGGATTCTTTTCTGAAAGTCGCAGTCAACGGGCAGATCGCCGGTTGCTCCAAAGGCAGCCGGAATCCGGCGGAATTCGATATCACGGAATTCCTGCATCCGGGAAAAAACCGCATCGATGCGGCCACTTTGCGCTGGTCCGATGCGACCTATCTTGAGGATCAGGACATGTGGTGGCTTTCCGGAATTTTCCGTGAGGTGTTCCTGTATGCCGCCGGACCCGGTTTCATTCAGGATTTCGAGGTCAGGACCGGGCTGGATGAATTCCGGCTGAAAGTCAAAACCGCAACCCCCTGCCCGGTCGCAGTGGAACTTGAGGGTCTCTTTTCCTGCCGGCTGGAACCGGGAGAAGAACTGGTCCGTAAACTCGAGGTGAAGCCCTGGAGCGCGGAAACGCCGAATCTCTATCGCCTCACCCTCACGACCGATGACGACCGGGTCGTGACCCGCGTCGGCTTCCGCACCGTGGAACTGCGCGGCGGACAGCTGCTGATCAACGGCCGAAGCGTGAAGCTTTTCGGGGTCAACCGCCATGAATTCAACTGCCGCCGCGGCCGCGCCGTGACCCGGAAAGACCTGCTCTGGGACGTGCAGATGCTCAAAGACCATAACTTCAACGCGGTGCGGAACAGCCACTATCCGAATCAGTCATACTGGTATGAGCTGTGCGATGAATACGGCCTTTATGTATTCGATGAGGCCGACCTGGAAACCCACGGCATGGGGAATGCCTTGAGCTGCGATCCGTGCTGGAAGAAAGCCTATCTGGACCGTCAGGAACGCATGCTGGAACGGAACAAGAACCATCCGTCGGTCATTGTGTGGTCGATCGGCAACGAATCCGGATACGGCGAAAATATCGAAGCGTGTTCGGCCTATCTCCGCCGCCGCGACCCCTCGCGTCCGGTCAATTATTACCATGCCGGCACCCGGGACTGCGTCGACATCGTCGGGATGCATTATCCCGAACTGGGAAAGGTCCGGGAAATGCTCGAAACGGAAACCTCCGGCCGTCCCATCCTGCTGGAAGAATTCGAACATTCCATGGGCAACGGGACCGGCAACATGGCCGAATATGCGGCACTCTGGGAGTCGGAAAAACGGCTGATCGGCGGCTTCATCTGGGACTGGATCGACCAGGGACTGGTGAAAACGGGTCCGGACGGCAGGGAATTTTTCGCTTACGGCGGCGATTTCGGCGATGAACCCAACGACGGAAAATTCTGTCACAACGGCATCCTGACCCCCGACCGGAACCCCAAAGCCGCCATGACCGATCTGAAATTTGTGTTCCGTCCCTTTGTTTTTTCCTTGGCGGACGGCGCTCTGCGGGTCCGGAACCGCTATGCGTTTCTGGATCTCTCGGCCTTCACGCTCCGGATCAACGGAAAAAAACATCCCGCGGACTGTCCGCCGGGCGCGGAAAAAACCGTGCTGGCAAAAGCGCCGGAATATCTGGAGATCGAAGTCAAAGCTCCCAACGGAATTATCATCGAAAAGGAACAGTTCGGGATGCCGGAAATACCGCCCTTCCCCGAATCGGCCCCGGCCGGAAATCCGGCATTGGAATTCGACCGCGGCGGGAACCTGGTCCGCTGGGACAGTCTGGAACTGGAAGGCTTCAAGCTGGAGCTCTGGCGGGCGCCGACCTGCAATGACAAGCCGTTCCTGCCGGTCTGGCAGGCCGCCCGGTTGAACGAAAACTGGACTGAACTGGTCTCGGAACCGGTATGGCAGGACAATACGCTCACGGTGACCCGCCGGGGTCCGTTCTGTCTGCTCGAAATGATCTACCGATGCACGTCCGACGGGTTCGATCTCAAGGTCGATTTCACGCCGGAAGGAAAAATACCCGAATTTCTGCCGAAGCTGGGACTGGTTCTGAAACTGCCGCAGGAAATGGAAACGCTCTGCTGGTTCGGACGCGGGCCCGGGGAATGTTACCGCGACCGCTGCGGCGGCGCCCTGATCGACTGGTGGAGCGCCAATGTGGACGAACTCTGGAATTCCTACGTGATGCCGCAGGAAAACGGCAACCGCTGCGGGGTCTTCTTTGCCGGAGTCTGCGGGCCCGACGGTTCCGGAATCGGCTGCCGGTCAGACATTCCGTTCGAAACCGCCCTGCGCCGCTGGGATGCGCGGACGATCGACCGTGCGCAGCACGAATATGAACTCCCGCCGTCCGACGGGATCTATTGGCAGCTGGACTGGCGGAATGCGGGCGTCGGCAACGGCAGCCACGGTCCGGGGACGCTGGAAAAATACCGGGTCCGGGCAGAGAAAGTCAGCTGGGAATGGTCTTTCTTCCGGTTCGGACGCGAATTTTCCGATAATTTCTGATATCAGACGAAAGGATGCAAAATGAACGATTCACCTGTCCGTTATCCGTTGATCGCCGCAGCGGAACAATTTTCCTCACGGATCCTGCTGCTGGATCCGAACCGGGATCCGCTTTCCGATCAGGCAATCGTCTGGCAATGGTCGCCCATGCATGACTGGGATATGGACCGCGATACACTTCGGCAATATGTCAATCTGAGCGAGGTCAAACCGGTTTCGGGCGGGACCCGCCTGCTGGTCACGGCCTCGGGAGGCGCCTGCGTCATGCTGGATCTTCGGACCGGACGGCTTGAATACGCCCTCGCCGCCGGCGGGAATCCCCATTCCGCCGAACTGCTCCCCGACGGCAATGTGGTGACCGCATCCAGCAAAGGATATCTGCGGCTGTTCGATCTGAAAAACGATCCCTCCGGAAAAACGTTTACGGACAGTTATCAGGAATCCGCTCACGGCGTCGTCCTGATCCCCGGACAGGACCGGCTCTTTTCTTCCGGGAAAGACGGACTGATCCTCTGGCAGTATGATGCGGACCGGGTCCGGCTGATCAGACAGCAGGAGTTCCAGTTCAATCTGCCGGACCTGAGATTTGCCGGACACGATCTGGTCCTGCATCCGGTCAACGGCAAGCTGTATCTCACCGGGACCAGCCGCATGCTGGAAGTCGACCCGGATTCCGGCCGGGCGGAACAGGTTTTTGAGATCCCCAAAATCAAGAGCATCAGTTTCGCTCCCGGATTTCCGCCCCTGGTGATCATTCCGGACGAAAGCTGGTGGACCAGCCGTCTGCGTCTGCTGGAGGACGGGACCCCGCGCGAACTGCTCCGGATCCCCCATTTCCGTTTCTACAAGGCCCGCTGGGCCGATGTCACCCCGCCGCCATGTATCCCTTGAAACAAGACGGTTATTTTTTCCGGCGGGCTGCGGCGTCGGGGAAGTGAAGTTTCCCCTCACGGCGGTATTGGCCGGGGGAAACGCCGACGACTTTCTTGAACGATTTCGTGTAAAAGGCGGCGCTGGAATAGCCGTTCAGGACAGCGATCTCGCCGATGGAAAGTTCGGAATTGGTCAGCATCCAGCAGGAATTTCTCAGCCGGGAATATACGACGAAGTCAATGGGGCTTTGTCCCGTGAACCGGTAGAAAATCTTGCGCAAAGTCACGGGAGAGACCCGGAAGGCGCTTTCCAGACTTTTCAGCGTGGGATAATTCTGAGGAAACCTGCGGACCGCTTCGATCAGCTGTTCGTAGTTGCCCGTGCTGTTCCCGTATTCCCGCCGTTCGCCGGTGATCAGCGTGAGAAACCGGAACAGGAGAACGGAAAGGTCCTGCGGCGAACAATTTTTTCCGCTGCGGATCCGTTCCGCCATTTCCATGATGCAATCCCGCACCTCCGATACGTCGGGGAGGCGGATGATCTCCAGATCGTTCAGGCGGAACATCTGCTCCGCATACACATTTCTTTCCATGGCGAAATAATATCGTTTGACCGGGGTCGAAGAGGGGTTTTCCAGAATTTCATTTATCTTTACCTCGGGAGAGTTTTTCGTCTTCGGCTTTTCCACATAGATGTCCGCCGGCAGAAGCGTTTTTATCCCCTCGCCGTGAACGGTCAAGCAGCGTTTCGCTTCCGGAACGAAATGGAAGATCCAGTAAAGCCCCACAGAGTGCGGAAACATGTTTTTTCCGCGGAAGCAATCCACTTCCGAAAAATAAATCAGCCGCAGCCGGGACGAGGAACTTTTCGCAGACCCCATATTGAACCAGGTCTCTTCCCTGTACAGGCGATCTTCGAAAATTCTCTTTCTGAATTTTTCCGTGACCATGACGCCGTTCCCGAAATTAATACTTTTGCCCGTTATCGTGATAATGTAATGCTTTATTGTGATAATACAATGGCTTTTTATTGGTTTTTTCCGGTTTTCCCGCGATTTACGGACAGGACGGACCTGACGGACAGGTCGGACAATGGCGCGAAAACAAGGTATGTTCCGGGAGAAAAGAAAGGGCTCCGGAAGATTTTTCACGCTTTCCGGTATTATTGCTATGCAGTCTGTCTTCCGCGTTTTGTCCGTGAGGTCTGTCCTGTCCGTCAGGTCCGTAAATCGCGGAATCCGAGACTGCCCTGTTTCCCCGATCACTGACCGATTTCTAGTTTTCTCCGGCGCCGGATGGTCTCCCCGGCAATACTTTTGCCGTCCGGTTTTTCCTGTATTGCAGCGGCGACATGCCGACGTACTTTTTGAACAGCACGTAAAAATGCGACGGGTTCCTGAATCCCAGCCGGACGGCTATTTCATGAATGCCCAAAGAAGTTTCCGTCAGCAATTGTTCGGCTTCGGAAAGCAGACAGTTTCGCATGAAATCATGGGGGCTTTCCTGATGGTACATTTTCCAATAACGGAAAAAACTCCGGCGGCTGATCCCGCTGTTTTTTATGATATTTTCCAGCGTCTGTCGGCTTTTGGAATTGAACAGCATCCGGGATTCGATCTTATGGATGATATTCCGGTAAAAGGCATCGCCGGACCGGGGCTCCGGCAATGAACGGGTCATCATCAGATATGAAATTGCCGACAAATCGAAACGGTCCGCCTGTCCCGGCTCCGCTATATGGGCGGCGGTATCCAGAATTTCCGGGATCATCTTCTGCATGGCGGCCGTGGCCGGATAATGCCAGAGCGGCTGTTCCGGAAGGAGTCCGCTGTTTCGGAAAAACGGAAGACAGCTGTGATCATAACAGAAAACCATGATATCCCGGTCGCCGTGATCCATGACTTCATATTCCTTCCCGGGTATCCTCGACATCCCGCACGGGAAAGGTTCTTCGTAAATCCGGTCATTGACCCGGAGTTTCAGCGAGGGTTCCGTGGAGTGGACCGAAAAAGAAAAATCGATGGTCGGGTGGTGCGTCACCTGATTGTTCCGGTGTTTTTTCAGATACAGGAAGAATTTCACCGGCGGCACGATGGAATATGATCGTCTGATATTCTGAAGATCCATCTTTTTTCCTTTCATCATGTATGCCGATACTATAATGCGGAAAGAATGCAATTCAAATGAGATCTCTATGAAAAACAGGAATTTTGGCACATAATCAAACTTTTTTGCACATTTGCGGTCTTGCCGGAAAATGATTTCTGATGTATAATATACAGCGCAGACCCGGATTTTCATGAAGCTGATCGAAAGGAGCTGTTATGGGTGGCGACAGAGCGTTTTTTTCGGATTCGGAACATGGTTTTCAGGTTTGGAAACCGGAACAGCTGAAACTTCAGCCGGGGACCGGTTCGGTCTGCACAACGGAAGTCAACATTCCCGCCGACGGCAGATATGTGATCCAGTTCCGGTGCGATTATGCTTTGACGGTCGAATTCGGGGATGTCAGGTATGACAGCAGCCTTTTTCCGATGATGCACAACGAAATGCGGGAATTCCCGCTCGATCTGAAAAAAGGCCGGGCGAAACTGCAAGTCCGGCTGACCAATCCGACCGACCGTGAAACCGACGGAACCTTCACCGCCCGGCTGCTGGATGAGACCGGCAATATCCTGTCCCCGGAAAAAGTAATACCCCTCCCGGAACTCGAGGCGGTCAAGCCTCAATGCAGCCAACCCGATCTGAGTTCATATACTGCCGGGGCGGGCAAGGCGTTCCGCAGTTTCGGACGGTTCGGTTTCACCAAAGGCGACGGTCTGCTCGACTGCAGCATGCCGTCGTTCGGGATCGTTGCCCGTCCCTTTGTTTCGGGACATCCGCAATACCACAAAAATCTGATCTGGAATTTTTCCCTGCTCCCGGACGGCGAAAAACCTTCCGGTGCGCTGTCCGCTGCGTATCACGTGCCGGAAAATGAAACCGTCACCAACGACTGGAGCGGAGTGCGCTGGACCCGCCGGCTGAAAAACGGCAGGCAGATCACGTTCGACTATTCCGTCCTGACCCCCGTCCTGCTGGTCGAAACCGATCTGGACTATGTGAATATCTCCTCCCTGAAAGGGATTTCCGCCTGGCAAAAGATCACCCTGCCGCTGGCGGACGGTCTGCATATCCGCCGGGTGGAAGATTCGGAAAACGATTTGTGTTACGACAAGTCGCAGGACGGTCCGCTGAGCCGGAATTTTGTGCTGTTCACCAATCAGGGCGTATTTCCGGATGTGCCGCTGCAGGTGATCCTGAAACGTTCGCCGGAACGCGTCCGGGTCAAAAAGGATGAACGGGGCGAAATCACGGGATTCCGATTCGAATTTGCCGGAAGCGCGGATTTCCTGATGCTGCTTTTCCCGTGCGGGATCGAATTGTTCCGGCCGCACGAGGTCACGGAGGAAAAGATCGCGGAATGGACATTGCTGTGCCGGAAACACGCTCAGCGGGCTTTGGCGCGTCCGGTTTCCTGCGAGGATCATTACCGAGCCGACCGGGAAAAGGTGGAGGTCATCCAGAAGTTTTCCTTCCGGTATTTCGAAGATGAATGGCATACGCCGTACCGTCTGTTCGCGCCCCTGCCGCCTCCTTTGAGCATTGCCTCTGAACATGTTCCGGAAATCCGCCTGGACAGCCGCTGTGTGCGGGAGAAATTTCCGACCAAATACGGGTATCTTTACGGGGTGGAGGATTCGGCGTATTCCAGCTATACGCTGCCGGTTCCGGATACGAGGCGCGATCTGGCATTTCCCGCGGAAAAACACGATGAACTGCAGCGGAAACTGGAATCGGATTTCGATGAATTCATGTCCTATCATCTGGATGCGCCGGAAGTCGGCAATCCCGGGAATTATTCCTTCGTTTTCCAATACAGTTTCGTCCTGATGGTGTTCCATCTTCTGAGCGAAGAAAAGCGGAAGAAACTGGAATCGGTCATCCGGGACGGCCTGAAAAAAGTGTGCGATCCCTCGTATGCTTACGTGGGGCCGGGGAAACGGAAATGTTATTCTTGGTACAACCGGAAAGAACCGTTTTCCGGGCTGGATTTCAATATGACCTATCTGCATGTCATCGGAATCAGGCGTTTCCGGGAGTGCAGCCGGGAAACG
>SUWI01000106.1 GCA_015061565.1 Lentisphaerota bacterium | reverse complement strand
AAAACCCATGACGCTGAATGCGGAAATCGGCAAAACCATTCTGGCGGCGCGCGATGCCGCGGGCAAAAAACTGCAGATGGGCATGGTCTGGCGGCAGACTCCGGAAGCGGTCGTGGTCAAGGAAGCGATCGACAACGGACGGCTGGGCGAGATCTATCAGACCCGCGTGAAACTGATCCGCCGGCGCGGCATTCCGGGCCTGGGCGGCTGGTTCACCACCAAGGCGCAGTCGGGCGGCGGCGGCCTGATCGACATCGCCGTCCATTTCCTCGATCTTTCCATGTGGATCACCGGCAACTGGAAACCGACCCGCGTCAGCGCCAAGACCTATTCCAAATTCGGCAGTCCTATGAAAGATTACCACTATGTTTCGATGTGGGCGGGTCCGCCGAAATACGACGGAGTGTTCGATGTGGACGATTATGCCGCCGGACTGATCCGGTTCGGCAAAAAGGCCACGCTCTCGTTCGAGGTCGCCTGGGCCTGCAATGCCGAAAGTGAATCCTACATCGAACTGCTCGGCACCAAAGGCGGCGTCAAGGTCGGCACGGACCAGACCATCCTCCGCACCGAAATGGACAACCGCATGGCGGACATTCAGCTGTATTACAATAAAGACAAAGACCGTTTTGCCGCCGAAATGGAAAAATTTGTGGCCGCGGTCCAGGGCAAAGGTGAAGTCGCCGCCACGGGCGAAGAAGGACTCATGACCATGAAACTGCTGGATGCGATCTACAAGTCCAGCGAACTGGATCAGGAAGTCGAAGTCTGAAAAAATACCGTAAAAAAATCTTTCCGCGGCAATAAAATCTGTTTTTCCGGCGTTTCATGGGATAAAAGCACCGGATCAACCTCTCACAAAGGAGAAAAATCATGGAAGAAAAAAAAGAAACCGCCGCCCCGGAATGCCGGAAAAACAGTGATCTGCGCACCTTTATGATCGCGCTGCTGACCGCAATCATCGTAGTCGCCTTGTATCATTTCGGCTCCGGATTGTGCAAGATTTATTGTCCGGAGAGCTGCGGAGGCTATTATCCGACCCAGCGTTATATGCTGGTTCCGGTCATGGAAGCGCCGATGCCCGGCATGGGCATGCCCGAAGAAGGTTTCCGCCGCGGCCCTCGCGGCAAGTTCGGAATGAGACGTCCCGGTTTCCGTGACGGCGGCATGAGACCCGACTGGAAACGCGGTCCCGGCTTCAAAGGCAAACGTCCCGACGGCCAGTTCGGTCCCAAAGACGCCAAAGGCCCCAGAGGCATGAGAAAGCCCGGAGCGAATGCCCCGAAAGCAGATGCACCTGAAGCGAAGCCCGCTCCGGCTGCACCGCCCGCTCCGGCTGCAAAACCCGCACCCGCGGCGAAACCGGCCCCGGCTCCTGCCAAGTAAGCAAAACTGACACCAATCTTCCGGCAGACAGGACAACACCCGTCTGCCGGATTTTTTTACAGCGGCGGCAGGGAGATGTCCTCGCCGTGGGCACCGTAGAAATTCGAGGGGATCTTGCCGCTGGCCTGGTCGGAAATGATCCGGACCGCCCAGTCGGCTTTTTCCGAGGACAGCAGATTGCCGGACCGCTGCAGCAGCAGGACCCGGTAGCCGGGCAAAGCCCAGCGGATGGAAAGACGGCCGGTCTTGTAACCGGTATAATGGATATGGAGCGATGGCTTGGCGGTCTGGATGATGCGCCGTTCGTTCGCGTTGAGCCGGATCTTCTTGGAACGCTGGACAAACCGGCGGACATGGGAGATCACGATCTGTTCTTCGGTGGGAGTAAGGCGGTTTTTTTCCGCATCGGCGGGCAGGTCGGAATCACCGGCGCAGCCGCACAGCAGGGCGGAAAGACAGGTTATCAGGATCGCGGTGTTCAAAAGTTTCATATTGCACTCCGTTATTTGGTTTTTGCAGGATAGGTTTTCATCAGGAAAGCGGCCACGGCCTCATATGTGGTCTGAGGGAAAGCCCGGTATTTTTTGTTTTTCACGATCTCATGCAGGGTGCGGCACCGTCCGCTGCCGGAAAAGATATAGGAACTGAAAGCGGTGCGGTAAAGGCGTCCGGATTCCAGCGGTCTGCCGGTCGATTCGAGGGAGATGGACTGCAGCTTGCGTCTGGAAAAGGCGAACGTGATGCCGGTCGGCGCCTGATACGGTCCGTTTTTACGATGAATGGAAATCTGTTCCTCGAGGATCCGGCGGATCTCGTCGGCGGTAAGGTCCACGGTCACGGGATGATCGGCAAAAGGCATCAGCCGGTAGAGCTGGAACAGGCTGATCGTGCCCGGCCCGGTCTGGAAACGGCTGTTGACGCCGTAAAAAACGATTTCCGCGCCGGTGCAGTCCATAATGGCTTTGCCGTAAAGGCGGGTCAGGGCGGAAGAGTATTCCCGCTTTTCAGGCGGACGGAGCGCCGACGGGACCTCGGCGACGAGCCGGCGTCCCAGCCGGAAAGAACGGTTGCGGACGGGACCGACCATTTTCTTGACCGCGGGATGTTCGGGAACCTTGTCGGCCGGAACGATGCGGGATTTCATGGAAACGATCCGCTTTTTCTCCGTATCGAAAGTGATGTCGGCGACCGCGATGCCGGCGGCGTGGGCGGGAGCCTGCACCCGCCAGGCCGATCTGCCCAGGGCGGCCCCGGCTTCCGGCTGGTGGGAGTGTCCGCACAGGATGAGGTCGATCTGCGGATATTTGCGGATCAGGTCGAACAGCCGGAAATCGGGACCGAGCCAGGACTGTTCGCCGGCATGAAGCGCCAGGATGATGACGTCGGGCCGGGCGCGCATGACTTCCGGGATGATCCGTTCCAGCTGTCCGGCGACCGGCAGCTGACGAGCTTTACCCATGACCTCGGGCAAAAACATCCGGTCCAGCGAGGGATAGGCGATGCCAATGACGGCGACATTGAGGCCGGCACGCCGGAAGATCCGCCAGGGACGGACGGGTGATTCCGGCCACTCGAGGTTCAGCGCCAGCACGGATCCGCGGAAGTCGCGCAGCAGCGGCAGGAGCATGCCGGAACCGAATTCGAAATCATGATTGCCGGGAATGAAAACATCGAACTGCAGAAAATTCAGCACCCGGATCATCAGCGCCCTGCCCTCGGGCATGGTCATGGCAAAAGACCCCTGGACGAGATCGCCGCAGTCGATGCGGAGAGAGTTGCCGGGTCCGCCTGATGCGGCGGTCTCCCGATCCACGAGGGCGGCGGTTTTGGCCAGGGCGCCGCGATCGATGGAACCATGCAGATCGGTGGTCTGGATGACCCGCAGCGCGAGTTCGCGTCCGGAAGAAGTCAGGCAGACGGCAAGGCTGAAGCAGAGGATCAGACAGCGGCGGAACAAACGGGACAGCGGCAAAATCATTTTTTCAGTCGGGCAATCATTCATTTTGCGGAAAACCTTATGTTGCGGCGCTCAAGCCGGGTGGAGTTCCCGGTTTATCCGATTCGGAATCGCGGATCAGGACGGAGAAAACCGAGCCCCGGCCGGGTTTGGAATCGACAGTGATCGTCCATCCGTGAGCCTTCACGATAGCCTGGACTAAAGCAAGGCCCAGGCCGTTCCCCTGCAGATGCCGGCTGGAATCGCTGCGGAAGAAACGTTCGTAAATGTGTTTGCAGTCTTCTTCGGAAATGCCGCAGCCGGTATCGGAAACCTGAAACAGGATGCCGTCCGGGGTATCGGCCGCCTTGACCATGACGGACCCGCGTTCGGTGAATTTGAGGGCGTTTTCCAGCAGGTTGGAGACGACGCGCTGGAACTTGGATTTGTCTGCCCGGATCCGGAGCGGAAGATCGGGCAGATCGAGCTGGAACTGCAATCCCTTTTCCTCGAATGCGGGCTGCATGAATTCACAGAAATCGCGGAGCTGCTCGCACAGGTCGAGTACTTCCTTGTGCAGCTCGTCGGGACGGGAACTGGTATGGGAAATATCCATCAGGGTATTGACGAGAGTCTTGAGGCGGGCGGTCTCCTCAGCGATGGAAACGAAAACCGTCCGGACGGATTCATCGAGATTGCGGTCGGTGAGGAGCATTTCCACGGTGCCGGAAATCCGGGTCAGCGGAGTGCGCAAGTCGTGCGCCACGTTGTCCGACATCATTTTCAGCTCGGAAAGGAGGTGTTCGGTCCGTTCGTTCATGGCGTTGAAAGTCTGCATGAGGTCGCGAATCTCCCAGTCGTTCTCGGAGAGGTCGGAGATGCGGTAGCTGTAATCGCGGAAACCGGAGGAAATGCGGTTCATGGCGAGGGTGGTCTTCTGGATGCCGCGGATGAACCGGCGGGAGATCAGCCAGGCGATGCACATGCCGGCGAAAGTGGCCGCCAGCAGGATGCCGCAGAAGATGAAGACATAACGCCGGACCAGCTCATCCCGCTCGGTGATGCGGCGTCCGATGACCACGGTGCGGCCGTCGGGAAACGGGAAATAAAGATAACGGAAATTACCGTTTTCGTAAGGCGCGGTCCGGTGCTGCTGCCAGCTGGGCGGCTGCCGTTTTTTTCCCGCGGGATTGCGTTTTCCGGCATTGGCCAGATAATTGGAACCGTCCTTATTGAGGATCGCCATGCGCAGGTTGTCCTGACCGCGGGCGAGGATGATGCGCGAAATATAACTGCGCAAATTCGGCTGGTTGGTCTGGATATTGATCTTCTGCGAAAAAAACGAATTTTCATCGCGGACGCGGAATTCATAATAATCGCCTTCAAAGCAGAAATAAGCGGTATAATAATCGCGTCCTCCGAGGGAATCGGTCACATGATTGACAAACAGGATCTCGGCGCCGGGGAAATGGTTTTCGAGGAAGAAACGGTCAAAATCGGGATAACTTTCTTCCGGCTGGAGGTCGTCGAGACGGTCATACCGGGCACCGAGCACGTAAATACCGCGGGTCCTGGCCGCGATCTGCTGCAGGGAAAGATCGCCGGACTTATTGACCTGAGCCACCAGCAGGTATCCGGCGAGTGCAAAGATGATGGAACAGGAAAGGAGAAAAAGGATGCCGTATCCCAGCGCGAGCCTGGTCTTGAGGGAGATCCGGCGGGAACCTTCCTTATTCCAGGACATAACCGACTCCGCGGACCGTATGGATCAGTTCCCGGTCGAACGGCTTGTCCACTTTCTCCCGCAGTTTATACATGCGCGTCTCCACGATATTGGTCTGGGGATCGAAATTGTATTCCCAGACATTTTCCATGATCATGGTCTTGGTGACCACGCGTCCGGCGTTGCGCATCAGGTATTCCAGCAGGTCGTATTCTTTCGGCGGCAGGTCGATCCGCTGTCCCTGGCGGGTCACTTTGCGTGCGAGCATGTCGATGGTCAGATCGGCAGTGGTCAGCCGGGTGGGTTCGGCGCTCATGGAAAAACGGCGCAGCTGGGCCTGGATATTGGCCAGCAGTTCGGTCACGGAAAACGGTTTCGGCAGATACAGGTCGCCGCCGGCGTCCAGTCCGTGCACCTTGTCTTCCACCGAATTGAGAGCGCTCAGGATGATCAGCGGAGCAGTGATGCCGCTGTTCCGGATACTTTCGATCACCGTAAAACCGTCGATCAGGGGCAGCATGATATCGATGATGCCCAGGTCGAACGTCTCGGTTTTCGCCATTTCCAGTCCGGCCTGACCGTCGGCGGCATACAGCGTGGTATATCCGGCCTCCTGCAGCGCCTTCAGCAGAAATTCCGCAGTCTTGCGGTCATCTTCGATCAGCAGTATTTTCATTTCGGTCCCTCGCTTTCGTCTTTTGACACCATGTAATATAAACCATCGGGATTTTTTTTCAATTTCATTTCCGAAAAAAAGCATCCGGAATCCGGGGTTGACGCCGTTCCGAAAGCGGTCTTTTGTTTTTTTCTTGCATTCCGCACTTGAAAAAACGAAAACCGGCTATAAAATACATTGTCAGGCAATTGCATGAAAGGGAAAAAAGATGGGAAACCAGAGAACACCGCGTCCGCGTTTGAATATCAGCAGCCAGATCCCGGATTTCACCCATGAAGAACCCTGGCGGATCTTCCGGATCATGGCGGAGTTCGTGGATTCGTTCGAGACCATGGCGAATCAGGGCCCGCTGATCCC
The DNA here is from genome assembly GCA_015061565.1 of Lentisphaerota bacterium. GTDB lineage: Bacteria > Verrucomicrobiota > Lentisphaeria > Victivallales > UBA1829 > SIG94. Next base: position 11,552 of record SUWI01000106.1, on the reverse strand, counting down.
GATTTTCGGATCCGCCCGCATCACGCCGGACAACCCGTTTTATCAGAGTGCGGAAAAACTCGCCGGGCTGCTGGTGGAACGCGGCTACGGCATCCTGACCGGCGGCGGACCCGGCATCATGGAAGCCGCCAGCAAAGGCGCTTACGAAGCCGGCGGCAATTCGGTCGGACTCAATATCCGTCTGCCGATGGAACAGCATGCCAATCCCTATCAGACGACCTCCCTGGAGTTCCGCTACTTCTTCATCCGGAAAGTCTGTTTCGTCAAATATGCAGTGGCGCTGGTGGCGTATCCGGGCGGATTCGGCACGCTCGATGAATTCAGCGAAGCCGCGACCCTCATCCAGACCAACAAGATCAATCATGTTCCGCTGGTGATGGTCGGCAAAAAATTCTGGCAGCCGATGATCGACTGGTTCAAGAACACCATGCTGCTCGAATACGGGGCGATCTCGCCGGAAGACATGAATCTTTTCAATCTGGTCGACACGCCGGAAGAAGCCTGCGAGATCATCACCACGATCCACCGCCGCGGCATCAACGGCACCATCCGGATCGACTGATCTTTTCTTTTTTTCGGAAAAACATTTGCAAAAACAAGTTCGATGATGTATATTGCCGGAGAAACTTATCCGGATAAGTTGATGACGAGGGTAACAATGACTGTTCAGGAACTGCATGACATTTTTTTGAAAGGGATTCGCAGCGGGGAATTCCGGGGCCGTCTGCCGTCGTCCGCCGAAATGAAGCGGAGATACGGCACGGGCCACAATACCGTGCATCTGGCCATCGACCGGCTCAAGATGCAGGGGCTAGTCTATGGACGGCAGGGCAAGGGCGTGTTCGTCAACGAACAGGCGCTTGCCGGCGTGAAAAAAGGCGTGGTCATGGTGTATTTCGGTCTGGAATCGAATATGAACATCCCCCTGTATCTCAAATTGCTGACCCTGCTTAAAGCGGAATTGCAGAAATCGGGTCTGACGCTGGAATTCGTTTCGGATCTCTCCGCCGGATTGAAAAAATACCAGGCGGCAATTGTTTTCGGCGCAAATATGATGCGCGAAGAGGATCTGATGACGCTGAAATATGCGATGTCGGACCGTGTGCTTCTCATCAACCACAAGATGCCGGGCATGGTGTCTCTCTCCAGCGACAATGCATGCGGCGGCCGTCTGGCCGCGGAGGAACTTTACCGTTTCGGACATCGTCGAATTGCCGTGGTTACGAGATTTCTGGATCTGCCGCGGAATTTTTTTCACGAGCGCCATCAGGGCTTCATGGACTTTGCGGCGGAGCATCCCGATATGTCCGTTCAGGAATACCATATTCCCTCCGAGATCGCTTCCAAATCCGGTATCTGCGCGGATATCGCCGGTAAAATTCTGCATGAACAGCCGGAAATCACCGCGCTTTTTGCCTTTACGGACTGGTATGCGTTTCAGCTGCTGCAAGTGCTCAAACGGGCAGGGAGAACGATTTCTGCCGTCGGCTACGACAATTCGGAATTTGCCTCACTGCTGGATCCGCCGCTCACTTCCGTCGAGGAAGATGCCGCCGAACTGGGTCATGCGGTCTGCCGGACCGTTAACGACCTGATCGCCGGGAAAAAACCTGTTTCCCGGGAAGTCAAGCCGCACCTGATCGAGCGTCAAAGCGTTTTTTCTATTCAAGATATCAAATAAAACACAGGAGGATTTTCTGCATGAAAACACAAAAAAATCAAAAGGAAGTCAAGATGAAAACGAAAACCGCAGCCAACTCGTATTTCATATCCTTGTCCTCCATAGTTCGAAAAGCGGAGGAGGATCAGATTTCATATTTGAAGCGCAAAATGCTTTGGCGTTTTACGCTGATAGAGCTCCTGGTGGTGATAGCCATTATCGCCATTCTGGCGGGAATGCTGCTGCCGGCGCTGAACGCGGCGAGACAGAAGGCCGCGGCGATCAACTGCACCGCCAATCTCCGCCAGATCGCACTGGCGCACCAGATGTATATGGACGATTACAACGGCTTTTTCGTGCGCCGGAATGCGGACGGCTACCAGTTGAACGGAGAAACCTCAGTGTATTTCCGCTGGATGCACCGTCTTCATGCTTATGCGCCGATGGTCAATCCGGAAAAAACCGGGATCATGACCAATCTGCTGCGCTGCGGCGAAGACAAATATTTTCAATACACCGTCACGGCCGGCGGCGGCACCTTCAACGGCGCCAACAATCCGTCCTACGGATTCAATTACCGGCTGTCGGACAGCAATCTGCGGTATGACAAGGTGCTCACTCCAGCCAAAAAAGTCATGTTCAGCGACAGCCGCCACCGGTATGCGGAAGGAGGCCAGGATGCCGCCTGCAACCTGGTGGTTTCCAACGACCTGAACCCGCGGCATAATCTGGTGTTCAATGCCATAAACGTTTCAGGCAACGTGATGGAGCTGGACCGTGCGACCGCCAATATGATGATCAAGCAGGCAACCAGCAGCAGCCCGTATCTGGTGCCTTCCAAAGAATAAGGGAGCGGCCATGAAACACTTTTTCACCCTTCTTTCAGCCGCGGCATTATTGATCCCGAACCTGCTTCCGGCTTATGAAATCCCCAATCTGACTTATCCCATGAGCCAGCGAATCCTGCTGCTGCCCAAGGAGATGAACAAGGAGGTTCGCTTTACTCTGGTCAAGTTCGATGCCAACGGCCGGCCCGGCATCGACGTTCTGGCCTGGGAAGTGAAATCCCCCTCCGGCAAGGTGGTATGCGAAGGCACTTTCCCGGATGACGGCGACACCAGGGACAGCTGGAAGCGCGGACCCGACCAGCTCGCGGAAATCAGGTTCATGCCAATGGAAAAAGGCATCCACAAGCTGGGTTATCTGATGGACTGCGACGCACGGATCCGCCTGACCGACACCAAGGCGGAAAATGTTTTCTGGGCCTTGGAACATTCCAGATTCCGCACAGACGATTACGACAAGGAAAAGATCCATACCTGGTTCTATATCCCGGCGGAAAAAGCCGGCGAAAACAGCAAGGTCACCATCACCAGCAGCTACATGCACTATTCCAAAACCAGAAACTTGACCATCCGCAGCGGGAGCCGCACGTTCTATAAAAACTTCGACGCTCCGGAAGCGCCGGACAAGCGGCATATCTACGTCCATCAGTATGTGATCGACCGGGAAAACCCCGACGACCTGTACGAGCTGACCGCCGACCGTTTCTACGTGATCTCGTTCCAGCCGCAGGGATTGAGGCCGCTGACGTTCTTCTTCGACCGGGAAAGCGCCGTCGCCTTCAAGCCGTATCTGCCGAAGATGGATCCGCGGCCGAACACGATCAGCGTTCCTTCCGACAAAGCCTCGGAAAAAATCGCCCTGTCCGCCGGAGACAGTTACCGTGTCACTTTCGTCCCGGACCGGAAAGATTCCTCCTGGCAGTTCGAAATGGCCATTGCCGGACAGCCCTGCCGTTTCAGCGAAAAATCAGCCTCCGCCGTTATTTCCGTTCCTGCCGGCAACGCGTTCGCCGCCCTGCAGAAGAAATCCGGCGAGATACCGAAAGGCAAATTTCTGCTGACCCGGATGCTGAAAGGAAAAACCGAAGTCGTTTCCCCCGAAAACTGTCAGGTGGTCGATGCGGCCGCCAAAGTGGATATCACCGTCATTCCCGTGCTGAATGCGAAAGGGTATGACTTCGAACTGAGCCACGAGCGCGGCAGGAAACTGGTCCGCAAAAGCAGAACGCCGGCCGTTTCATTCAAGCCGGGCGAACTCGCCGCCGGCGTCTGGCAGATACGCGTCAGCTGCAATCAGGGCAAAACCTGGAGTCCCTGGTCCAATTTCGCCGCCGCGGAAAAGGAAAACACTTCACCCGTCTACGCCTACCGTTTCCGTCCGGTCATGGACTGTTCGGTCAAAGAGGCCAAACGCATTTCCCTTTCCACGGTCAAGCCGGCGGAGGTGATCGATCTCAAACAAAGCAGTTTCCTGGTGAACGGAAAAAAACTGACGCCTGAAAAATTCGGCAAAAATGAACTCGGAGTGAAAGTCGAGGGCCTGCCGGACGGCAAGGTCAATGTCGTTGCCGACCTTTATGATGCACAGGGCAACCGTTCGGTCTATGAATGGGTTTTCATGCTCAACCGTCCAATGGAAAAAACCATCTCCTTCGACCGGAACGGGTATATGGTCCTCAACGGAAGGAAATTTCTGCCGCTGATCATCTATCCGCCGGGCAAAGTGCCGGTGGAAGGCCAGGGATTCAATACCACCCTGCCCCAGATCCTGATCCCGAAAAAGGCATTGGACCTGCTGATGAGCCGGAATATGAAAACGCTGGACAGCGGCTGCGTTTACCGCGGTTATTATACGCCGAAAGGTTCCGATCCGTTCCAGGATGTGGAGCGCTACATGAATTCGCCGCTGAAAAACCATCCGGCCCGGCTGGGCATGTGGATGGATGAACCCGATGCGTATCTGCCGGACAAAACGATCAGCAGGCATCTGGAAGGCTACCGCAAACATTCGATCAACACCGGCATCGCCGGAGTCTGCTGCACCGGCAGGGAACGTTATCCCGATATGGCGAAACTGGGCGATTACCTGATGATCGACCTCTATCCGCGTGAGCAGGTGCTGAGCGTGGACCACCTGTTCCCCAAAGCGAAGAAAGCCGCAGGCGGCAAGCCGGTCTGGCAGCTGAACCAGGGGTTCGATTACGACGGCAGCGTGACCGATCCGGCCAAATTCGTGCCGAATTTCCAAAGCATGCGTTATGCCCACTGGGCGGCATTCCGTTACGGTCTGCAGGGACTCGGCTTCTATCAGTGCGGCACGGCCAAAGCCTCCAAGTTCCCCGGCATTTTCGCCAAGGCGGTGGAACTCTACCGGCAGGCAGCCTCGCTCTCTTTCATGCTGACCGAAGACGACATTACAGGTTTTCTGGAACTGCCGGACGGTCTGAAATGCCGGACGGTCCGCTGCGGCGGACGGGTTTACGCCATTGTTCAGAACGCCTCGTATCAGCCTCACAGCGCCGTGATCAGGATCAAAGGCGCCTGTGCGGACAAGATCCGCGTCCTCTATGAAAACCGCACGGTCCGGCAGTATGACGGCGCTTTCCGCGATGTGTTCATGCCTCTGGACAGCCGGATCTATGAATTCACCGAAAAATAAGCGGAAACAGATATGAAGCAGACGTGGATCTCCGTATCGGGGAATCATTTTCTCCGGACGACTTTCAGCTTGTCCGAACCGGGACAGATCACGCTCAGGATCACGGGCGAACCGCATACCTACCAGAAAAGTTACTGTCAGGCGCTCCGCAAGGACGGACATGACGGCAACTGGCTGATGGGCGGCAGTTTCATCAAATTCCGGATCTGGATCGACGGCCGTTATGTCGGCTGCGGACCGCTCCGGGCTGCGGAAACCGGCGTATGTGTCCGGCACACTTTCGATCTGGGAGAACTGCCGCCTGGCAAGCATACGCTGGCAGTCGCCTGCCGGGGTGAACGCTGCGGGATCTGTGTGGAACTGCCCGTGAAAAATACCGTCTGGAAAACTTTCCGCGCCGATGATTTTTATTCTCCGGTCTGCTGGAAACAGCCCAACGTCTTCGGATATTTCAAAGGCGATATCGGACCGGGCGAATTTTTCGAGAATCTCGACGGCACCCGGTATCCGGACCGCTGGCAGGAACCCGCTTTCGATGATTCCGCGTGGACCGAACCCGTCTCGAGGGAGCTGGACCGTCCGGTGACGGAAAGCGAATACAATTATCAGGAACAGTATTTTGCTCCGCGGACGATCCGGCAGACCGGCTCGGGAAGCTGGATCGTCGATTTCGGCGAGGAACGGATCGGATCGCTTTCCCTGCGCGGACCTGCGGCTGGCGGCGAGGTCGAAGTCCGGCTCGGCGAGGAACTTTTCACCCCTGATCAGGTCCGTTTCCAGACCCGCGCCGGAGTCTGTTATCAGGAACTCTGGACCTTCCGCGATGGCCGGCAGGAACTGAGCCATTTCGGCGTCCGCATGTTCCGTTACGCCGAGCTGAAAGGCTATTCCGGCGAACTGCGCACGGAAGATGTCGGAGTCCGCACGCTCCGCGCGCCTTATGACGGACATACCGAATTCCAGTCCGGCAATGACAACCTGAAACGGATCTGGGATCTCTGCCGCAGTTCGGTCATCAATACGGCGGCGGATCTGTTCACCGACTGTTTCACCCGCGAACGGATCGCCTATGAAGCGGACGCCATGCTGAATCTGCATTCTTATTATGTGTTCAATCCGGATCTGCGGCTCGTGCGGCGGCATCTGAGCCACCAGCTGAATCATCCGACCTGGCCGTGCGAATGGTCGCAGCTGATGGCCATGCTGTTTTACGACTACTGGCAGGAAACCGGCGACACCGCATTCATCGCCGCGCATTTCGACCGGCTCCGCGATTATTCCGCTTATTTGAACTTGATCGAAGACGGCCTGATCCGCCAATTCCCGCTGGACATGGTGATCGACTGGCCGCCCGAATACCGGAAATTTTACGACTGCGGCAGCGGCGAATATCTGACCGTGCCCAATGCCCTGGCCTGCAAAGTCCTGAGCCGGCTGGCCGAACTCGCGCGGGCGATCGGCAGAAATGCCGAAGCGGATGGACTGTTCGCCAGAAGCCGGGAAATGCGCGCTGCCCTGAACCGGAAATGTTTCGACCCCGTCCGCGGCCTTTACAAGGACCGGCCGGATTCCGGCCGATGTTCGCTCCATTCGAACATGTGGGCGCTCTGGTGCGATCTGGTTCCCGAAGATAAGGTTCCCGCCGTCATCGATCACGTGGTCTCGTGCGGCATGCAGTGCAGTCTGTATTCCGGGTTCTATTATCTGGAAACGCTGTTCCGTTACGGCCAGGGCGCGAAGGCTTTCGAACTGCTGGCAAATGATGATTCGCGCTGGCTGGATATGGTCCGGGCTGGCCTGACGGTGACCTCGGAATACTGGTATGAACCGGAAAAGCGGATGAGTCTGGCGCATCCGTGGGGCTGTTACCCCGCTTATCTGATCGTACGCTACATTTTCGGAGTGAGACCAACGGAACCGGGCTGGCGGAATTTTACGGTGGAACCGGCATCGGGTTTTGAATTTCACGGTTCGCTGAAAATGATCCGGAACGGGTTCACCGTTCAGGCGGAACGCTGACGCCCGCTTACTGCGGAACGGCGATCTGACGCGGGATGCGCGGCTCCACGAACACGGCGGGACGCAGATACACCGGATCGGTCAGTTTCCGGCTGAAATCGTCCGGACAGTTCGTGATCAGGAAAGAAGCTTGAATATGGGGAATGGTCTGCAGTTTTTCCGCAGCCTGGCCGCCGGCGATCTCCCGGATCCGCGCGGCATCCTTTTCCAGTCCGATCAGGACCTCGAAATCCGCCAGTGCGGACAAAGACCCGCGGCTGAGCACCTCGTGATAACCGGAAGGTACAAACCCCGCCGGCGTGCGGTCCAGACCGTAACCGAGCAGTTCATCCCGGTGGCCGTCGAACAGCACCAGCACGCGCCGGATCCCGGCGGGGAGTTTCAGCGAATCGGCCATGGCGGAAGCGGTGGAAACGGCACGGCGGCGGATCTCGCGGCCGAAGCACAAGCCCATGACCAGCGAAGCCGCCACGCGCAGCCCCGTGAACGAGCCCGGGCCGGAACCGACGCTCCATTCACTGATATCGTTCAGCGCCAGCTGATGCCCGGCCAGCAGTCCGGACATCCAGGCCGTCAGACCCGAGGCGTTGCGGGGGGGAAAAACATGATATTCCTCCAGCAGGAGATTCCCTTGTTCATCGCACAGTGCGAAAGAAGCCTCCTGCCAGGAATAATCGAATCCGGCTTTATACATGATCGCAGATCAGACGCGTTCGACCGTGATTTCCGGATCGACGGCTTCGCGCAGATTGTATTCGACGTAATCCTTGAGCGTGGCCATGGCGTGCGGGCAGCAGCCGCAGGCGCCGCGCAGACTGACTTTCACATTCTTGCCTTCGATGGCGATGATCTCCAGGTCGCCGCCGTCGTTCTGCAGTGCTTTGCGGAGTTCTTCCAGTATCTCACGAATTTTCGCTTCCATGATGTTTTCCCTTTCGTTTCAGGTTCTTTTTGAAGAAACGTTAATATATTCCTTTTTGCGCAATTTTCAAGCGCACGGAGCCGAAAAGCGGCAGACTTATTCCATATAGAAGACTTGCGTCATTTCCTCTTCGCGTGCCTTGGCATCGCCCGGATTGCGGCACACCAGATACTGCGTCATACGTTTCCACCAGGCATGCGCGAACGGATAATTCGCCATTTTGGCGGCTTCCTCTTCGCTTTCGATCTCCATATAACCGACCAGCACGTTGCTTTCCGGATGATGGAAGATCGAATAGTTATGGATACCGTGACGCTGCATCGCAGCCTTGAGCTCGGCGGGGATCGGATTGTGCGCCTTGGTATATTCTTCGATACAGCCCGGTTTGACTTCCATGTAAAATGCTTTGCGGATCATGTCGCAGTCCTTTCCGTTTTATTTGAGTTCATTCAGGATCCGGGCGCAGGAAACCACCTTTTCCCGGAGATCGTTCAGCGTATAGTAATAATGGTTGCTCGCCTCGAATCCGATACGGGAATCCCGGCGGACGATGTCATACAGCTGCAGCGCCAGCTCGATCTCGCCGCGGACGCATTCGGCCATCACCGCCTTGTCATAGCCGTGGTTGCGCGCCCGGACGAACCGGATCTGCAGATAAGTGCTCCGCAGGTGGCAGTAGGAGGCATCGGCAACGGTCTGCAGTTCGGCGAAATCCGCACGTTCGTTTTCCTTCACCAGCGCCGCGGCGGCGACCAGGGTCTCCAGTCCCTTTTTCCAGCCTTCCGTCACGATTTTGAACTGATTTTCGAAAATATCTTCCGGATATGGTCCGCGCCAGCGGTTGATGTCGTCATACGGAAAGCCGACCATGGTGGCCGTGTAGCCAGTCGGTTTCAGGTGCAGCAGATTCATCGGTCCGTAATTCATGGGCGCGGTGTAAAGCACCGCCACGTTGAACGGGAACTGACGGAACGCATCGCTGAACTGTTTCCACGCCTGACAGACTCTGGCCGCCAGTTCGGGATGGTATTTGGACGCGGCGATCTCTTCCGGAGTCGCTTTCAGCAGTTCCAGATTGCCGCCGGGGAACCCGCCCAGCGTCCAGCTGAGCATCAGACCCGAAACGCCCGCCTTCTTCAGGTTGTTCAGGTGTTCCTCGATCAGATACGGCACCGGGATATACGGGACCGCGGAAAGTTCCCAGGAATTGTTGATCTGCACTTTGGCCGTGATCGGAGTTCCGATCTTGCGCGCATGTTCCCACGTGCCCAGCGTTTCCGGACTCGGCCCGACCTGCGAGACCGAATAATCCACCAGATACTGTTCCACGCCGCCGATATGGGTGATCGTTCCCCATTCGCTGACGCTGCAGACATAGACGCTGCGCGGCAGCAGATCCAGCACCCGGCTCTTGAATTCCAGGTTGTCCTTGTCGTCGGGGTGACGGCGCCACGCCCAGTCGTAAGCGATCATCTTGGCTTCCGGATCGGCCGCATGCATGCCGCGTTCCATCGCCGTGATCACGTCGGCAATGATCTTTTCCGGCAGCACGTTTTTGCACGACGGACATTGTTCATGCCGCACGGAATAATGGCAGTTGGTCGGATTTTCCGACATGGTGATGCAGAACACGCCGCCGAGTCCTTTTGCCTCGCCGAACAGCTTTTTCATGGTGCTTTCCAGCCACTGCAGCGGCTCCGGCGAACGCGTGGTGCAGACCGTCCGAGTATGCAGCGGCGGGACTTCGAAACCCGCCCATTGCGGTTTTTTCTCATAGAAATCCATCGGCATGCAGCGCGGCTCGTTCAGGTAAAGATACACTTTGATCCCGTATTTCGCGCAGGTGTTCACGATGCGTTTCAGGTTCGCCATCCGTTTTTCGTGCCCGGCGGAATACTCTTCCGCGCCCGGGATCGGATTCAGCAGGTACAGGAGCGCGTGCATCCAGACGCCTTTGATGCCCATCGACGCATACTGCGCCAGCAGGTTTTCCGGGACCGGATCGAGCGTTTCCGCATTGCCCAGCACATCCCCGCAGCTCGCCGCGTAGGAATGGATATAATTGAAATCGAAACGGTCGGCATTGCCCACCTGCGGCCGGGGCGCGAACTGGTCGGCGAACGCAAACGGCGCTTCCAGATAAGCCATCCGGTCGGCGGGGAAATACTGCCGCAGACTTTTTTTCAGTTCGGCGGTGGCCGCCTGCTGTTCCGGGGTGAGCGCGGTATATTTCAGCGGCGCGCAGTCGGGCTTGATCTTGCCGACTTTGGCCCAGAAGAAATCTTCTTCCTTGAGCGTGTAGGCCAGTTTTTCCGGCGGCCAGGAAAGCAGCTGCAGGATCTGTTCATACGGCAGCAGCTGCCAGTTGGTGCGGATGAGCGTGAGATATCCGTGCGTGAGCCATTTCGGATTGACCTGCGGATCGGCGGTCAGCCCCAGGTCGATTGCCGCCTGACGGATCTCCGGTTCGGAACAGCCGAGCACTTCGGCCAGCCGGGACGGCGGCACCAGTTCCCAGTTCCGCCACACCGCGGCCTGCCACCGCGTCGGGAAATGCGGATATTCCACCGGTGCTTTCGTTTCGCCCTTCGGTAAATCTGCTGCATTCATGGTCGTCTTCCTTCTTTTGAATAATCAATTACACCCGGTAGGCTTTCAGGATGATGACCGGTTCGACCGGAACATCCTGATGTCCGCCGCGGCCGGCAGTCGGGACCTTTTCGATCTTGTCCACCACATCCATGCCCTCGATGACGTGTCCGAAAACACAGTAGCCGAAGCCCTGCGGAGAACTGTTCTGATAGTTCAGGAAATCATTGTCCACCGTGTTGATGAAGAACTGGCAGGTGGCGCTGTCCACGATCATGGTCCGGGCCATCGCGATGGTGCCGCGGGCATTGGAACCGGCGTCCTTCGCCTCGTTTTTGATCGGATCGCGGGTGGCTTTCTGGTTCATGTCCGGCGTGAATCCGCCGCCCTGGATCATGAATCCCGGGATCACCCGGTGGAAGATCGTGCTGTCATAGTGTCCTTCGTCCACATAGGTCAGGAAATTGGCCACGGTCAGCGGCGCATCCTTGTCGAACAGTTCCAGCTTGATGTTTCCCATCGAAGTTTCCAGCATTACTTTCGGAGTGTTTCCTGTCATGATCATTTCCTTCCTGTTATGATTTTACCAGCACAGCATCATATTGACTGATTTCATTTTTCAAAGACTCGAAAGCGCGGTCCCGCTCGGCGAAACCGCGGTAAAGCGCGAATACGGTCGATCCGCTGCCGGACATCAGCGGCGCGCCGCCGCTCTCCCGCAAAAGCCCGAAGAAACGCGCCAGCAGCGGGAACTTCCGCACCGCAGCGCCTTCCAGATCATTGCACAGCAGTCCGCCGGCCGCAGCATAATCGCCCGCAGACAGTGCTTTAAGCAGAGCATCGAGATCATACCGGCCG
>SUWI01000105.1 GCA_015061565.1 Lentisphaerota bacterium | reverse complement strand
TCGACGGTAAAATCGCGACCCGGGATGGCATTTCCCAATGGATCACCGGCGAGACCGCCCGGCAGCGCGTCCAGAAACTCCGGGCCCGTGCCGATGCCGTCATGGCCGGTGCCGAAACTTTCCGCCTCGACCATCCCCGTTTCACCGTCCGCGATAAAAACGGCAGCGTTTTGAAAACGCCCCGGCGGATCATTGTGACCGGTCATCCCGAATCGTTTTCCGCGCCGGGTTTCGAATTCGTTTCCCTGCCGGATGCCTCCGCCTGGGATGCTTATCTGCGGAAACTCGGTTCCGAAAATGTCACCGCCGTGCTGATCGAAGGCGGCGGCGCCCTGGCGGCCTCCGCACTGGCCGCGCGTGCCGTGGACCGGATCGAATTCCATATCGCCCCGAAAATTCTCGGCGGTGCGCACAGCCGCGGCAGCGTGGCGGGTCCCGATCCGGATTCCCTCGACGCCGCTTACCGCTTGAAGAATGTCGAACTCCTTAAACTCGGCCGGGATTTTGCCTTCAGTGCCCCGGTCGAATATCCGGAGGACTGAATTATGTTTACTGGTCTGATCGAAACCACCGGAACTTTCCTGAATGCCGCCATGTCCGGCAAAGCCGGCAAACTGCGGATCGAATCCAAAAAAATCCTCAGCGATCCCGTCCCCGGTGAAAGCATCGCGGTCAACGGCGCCTGTCTTACACTCGAAAAAGCCTCCGGCGCGATCCTCGAATTCCATGTGCTGGAAGAGACTTTCCGCAAGACCAATCTCGGTTCGCTGCAGCGCGGCGCCCAGGTCAATCTCGAACGTGCCATGGCGCTCGGCGACCGGTTCGGCGGACATATCGTCAGCGGGCACGTCGACGGCACCGGCAAGATTCTCGCCCTCGGCCGCAGCGGCGATGATATCGTGCTGACCGTTTCCTGTTCGTCCGAACTCCGCCAGTACATGGTGCCCAAGGGCAGCATCGCGGTCAACGGCATTTCCCTGACCCTGGCCGAACTCGGCGACGACCGGTTTTCCATCCATATCATTCCCACCACCTGGAATGAGACCAACCTGGCTGACTGTCCGGTCGGTTCGCCGGTCAATCTCGAATGCGACATGCTCGGCAAATATGTGCTGGCCATGCTGCAGCGGCTCGAACTGTCCGCCGGAAATAAAATCAATATGGAGACCTTGAAAAATGCAGGCTTTGGACTCCATTAAAAACATCCCTTCGCTGAACGATCATTACCGGAAACTGCTCTTCGGTTTTGCCGCGGGAAGAGTGAACCTTTCCCCCGCCATGATCGAGGAATGCACGGACCGACGTAATTTTACCGCTGCCGAACTGTCTTATGAATATTGCACTTCACTGAACCCGGCCGCAGTGCGGAAACTGAAAAAACGTTTCCCCGCGGTCCATTGCGGCAATTTTTTCACGCCGGTACAGACGTCCCTGATCCTGGACGCGGGCAGGAATATCCGGAATGAGTTTATCCGGACCAGCAGCCGGATGATCCGCGAATTGGCCGCCGTCGGCATCTGCTGCGGTTCCCTCGATTTTTCGCTGACCAATATCCTCAAGGATGACGCCCGGCTGGCGGTGGTGTCGGAGATCCTGCGCAAGCTGCATCCCGTGCTGCTGGAGACCGGGGTGAAGCTGCTGCTCCCCGTGCGTCTGCCGCTGCCGGATCCGGAGATCATCGCCGGAATATCCGCTTTCCTGCGGAACCAGGCGATAGCGAACCTGAAATTGCGTCTGGAAATCTGGCCGCACGTCTTGAAACCGGATTTCAAACCGGAAATTCTGGCCGGAACCTTGCGGTTGGAAACGGGCTCGGTGGTGTTCTGCTGCAATGCGGATGCGGGCAACCGTCTGGTCCGGGCGCATCTGACTCCCTGGCTGCGGTATTTTGCCTTGAATGGATTTCACGGGCCGATTTTATTTGCCCCGTTTTCGCAGGACAACCGTCTGGCGGTGATTGAAAGCGAAGCGTTTTCCAAATTGACGGAAGAAATCTGTAAAAATCGGTAAAAAAAGCAGAAACCCGGCTTGTAAAACCGGAAAAGTGTGCTACATTATTTTATCCGTTAAGCGGAGAGATGGCCGAGTGGTCGAAGGCGCAACATTGGAAATGTTGTGTAGGGGTAACTCTACCGTGAGTTCGAATCTCACTCTCTCCGCCATTTTTTTGCCCAAATGGGCAAAAACACGAAGCCGCAAGGCTTCTCTTCTCGCGGCGAAAGCCGCACTTCACTCAAAAGCCGCAGGCTTTTCTTCACATCTCCATATTCCCGGCCAGCCTTGCTTGTGAAGACGTTCGCTCCGCTCACTTGTGAAGCGTGCTCCCTGCGGGAGTAAGGATGGTGTTCTAATCAAATTGCGCGGCTTTGCCGCTTTAAGATAATGGAATCTCCTGACTTATCAGTACCGGAGTATTATGTTTTTTGATAAAAGGAGATATCGATCATGCCGGAAAGCCGTTTGCGTTACTTATCAATCGAATTTGCTGTGAAAATCCGAAATTTGGTAAAAGGTTTTTCTATAATTTTTTAAACAATTCGTATTTGGGCGTAACCTGCATGCAGGATCAAGGTGCCAGTCTTCCTCATTATGCATGTTATTATCTTAATCACATTGACGATTGGAAATATCAAAACGGAATGGGGAATATTATGTTTCGAAATCTTATTTTTCCAAAATTTATTTCCGAGGGAGCGAAAAATCTCACGCTGATAAAAACAGTAAAGGTTGCCGACATTATAGCCAGTAACAGCGGACGTTTCGAAACCAAACTTTCAGACCATCTCGCGCTGTTCAAGCCTTGCAGCGGCAGCGGCGGTTTGATCTTTTCTTGAATTTTCTCGGTATTGCGAATACGATGCCATAGGTTCAGCGAGAAATTACTTTCGTATATCCAACATACAAAACGTTAAAATTCCCCTCCCGCCCATTTTGAGGTCCAGCGCTCCATTTCCACCGTTATACATTGTTTTTTCGATGCCAAAATAGAAATCAAGTTTGAATTCCACTAAAATTATGCTATATTTAGATATGGATGGTTTGTTAAGTTTGCAGAGAAGGATTGCGGGGGAATGACAAAAGAAATTGGTTTTAAGTTTATTGCAGGACTAAATATGATACACAATCTGCAAAGTCTTATTCTCTTTGAGATGATTGCTGCAATTATCATTTTTGCTGTGTCCGCTGAGGTCCGGGGAGAAGAAAAAACCGGTGATAATAAAAAAGTAGAGACCGTTCCTGCAATGCATGCTCCTGCTGCTTCATCCTCAAAAGCTTTGCAGTTCCAACCAAAACGCGTTTTACAGGGAGAGTTCTCTGTCGATAAACTCAGTCCCGTGCCGAATCCGGCAAAATCCGATTATCCTGATTGTTATTGTTCCATACTATGCTCTTTCAACGGGAAAGACAAAAAACAGGAACTCATATTATTAGTAAAATGTTTTGAAAACTACAAATATACGAAATTACCGCGACTCAAAGAAGGGGATAAAATAAAAGCGAAACTGATTCCATTCGATGATTTGCCGGAGCGTGAGAAATCAATCCAGATATCCGATTCCCTGGAACGTTATGATTTGGATGTCTGGGTCGCATCCGATGTTTCGCTCATAAAAGAATTTACTTCCGGTTCTTCCGTGGAAATAAAACAAAGAGATAACTCATCGTCTGACACGTTTGCTGAAAATCCCCCGATAAGCAGTAAGATGAAAGCGGAAATAGAGCAGCTCATCAAGGAGGAACTCGCAGAAATAAATAAACAAATAACCAGTCGGGAAAAACGTGATATCGTTCCACGTTATACGAAAGAATCAGAATCAAGACTGGAAAAATACCGGCAGACGAAGAAGGATGCGGGGCTGCTCTACTGGGAAGGTGATTCTGTCGTCAGGATATTCAGTATGAAAAAGCTTCCCTCGGCCAAGAACGAGCAATATTCCCTGCGCGGAGCTGAGGTATTGACGGAATTCGACCGGGAACTGAAAAAACGCAATGTCCGGTTGATTTGCGTCTCTTTTCCGGACCTCTGGGAAATATATCTGTCGCACTACTGCAAAAATGTATCGGTCCTTCAATCATTTTCCATGCGGCGTCTGCTGGTTTTGAGAAAACTGCTGGAAAATGGCGTTGAGGTTATTGATCTCGGACATGTGTTCAAGCAGCAATTTTCCCGTTATCCATATTTCGCTGATGTTATCGCCAACGATTTCCATCCCATGGACTACGGCATTGAGGTCCTAGTCGATCTGCTTACTCAACGGCTGGCCGAGTTTGATTTTTCAAATTACAGGTATGACAAGAAATTTTTCACAACTTCAAGTATTGAAAATTCACGACATCTGTCATTCCCGGCGGGCAACTCGAAATTCAAAGGGAAATACTTTGTCAAAACGTGGCTCAATCATGTACCGAAGGCGAGTCTGAAAAGATCTCCGCTTTTAGTTGTTGGAGACAGCTTTTGTGTTACCCCGTGGGGTACTACCGGACTTTGCGGGGCATTGGGAAACCGAATGAAGATGGTCGTGGACGGTTATCAGAATCAGGCGGGGGGAACTCGAATCCTGCGGACAATTTCAGGGCGCAAATATCAACAGATCGCGGGGAGACGTGTTGTCATTTTCTTCATTCAGCCCGAGATCTGGTCTTCCTCACGATGGGAACCATTGCTCTCGTCCAACCGTTCCGGAACAGTTCTCTGGGAACTGAAAAATATATCCGACGAAGTATTGAAAAATAACAAAGCCCTGAAAAAACAGGGAGATCGTTTTGTATTATCCATGCAGCGTGACATCGCGAATGACGCCGGAAATTGCCATTCCAGCCTGTTCTCTGTAAAAATCCCCCGCCAGTATCTTGAAAGCAAAAGCAAAGTGTTCGTGGAAGCGGAAACGCACTCTCCAAGAGTCCGTTTGATCCAACGGAATCGCTTCTACTCTCTGATTCTTGAATCGGAGCGGACCGGATACGAAAATGACGAAGACAACATTCTGCTGGAAATAGATAAGAATTACGTGAAAAATGACCCGAAAAATCGATTGTTCTTTAATTTCCAGTCGGATGTCGTAAAGGACGAAATAATCATTAAAAACATTAAAGTGATTGTGAAATAGGAAATGGTCTTTTCAAGTTATCTGTTCTTATTCTTTTTCCTTCCGGCGGTATTGCTGGGATACTATATTGCTCCCTGGCGATTGAAGCATCTTGTCTTGACTCTGTTCAGCTATTTGTTCTATGGTTGGGCCAATCCATATTTTTGTCTGCTCATGCTGTTTAACACGGCGGTAGACTATACCAACGGGCGTTTGATGGAACGTTTCCCGACGAGAAAGAAGTTGTTTGTCACTCTGTCGGTAATTATCGATCTCGCAATTCTGTTTTTTTTCAAATACTTCAATTTCGGGATCGAAAACTACAATGCGGCGATGTCGGCAATGGGGATTCCGGAGGCGCAGTATCTGGGCTTTTTCCGAGTGGTCCTGCCGCTTGGAATCAGCTTTTACACGTTCCAGAGCATGAGTTATGTGATCGATGTTTACCGCGGTGATGCGAAAGTCGTGACGAATTTCATCGATTATGCCTGCTATGTGTCAATGTTTCCGCAGCTTGTTGCCGGACCTATCATCCGGTTCCAGGATGTGGCCGATCAGTTGCGCGAGCGCACTCTCACCTGGGAGAAATTTGCCCGTGGAACAGCGTTTTTCATGCTTGGCATGGCAAAGAAGATCCTGCTGGCAAATCCCTGCGGCAAGATCGCGGATACGACGTTCAATACGGGCGATTTGAGCTGTTTCGATGCGTGGTATGGTGCTGTCGCGTATGCGTTTCAGATTTATTTCGATTTCAGCGGGTACTCGGATATGGCGATCGGTCTTGGTCTCATGCTCGGCTTTGTTTTTGCCAAGAACTTCGATTCGCCATACCTCTCGAAATCCATCACGGAATTCTGGCGCCGGTGGCATCTGTCGCTTTCCACCTGGCTTCGCGACTACTTGTATATTCCGCTCGGCGGCAACCGCAAAGGGAGTGCCCGGACCTATATCAACCTCGCTTTGGTCATGCTTCTCGGCGGTCTGTGGCATGGTGCAAGCTGGAATTTTCTGATTTGGGGCGGTATCCACGGCGGCTATTTGGCGTTTGAACGTGCTCAGGGCAAAGAAAGCATCTACCACAAGCTTCCGGCCGTTTTGCAAATCGTCATTACGTTTTTCATTGTGCTTATTGCGTGGGTTTTCTTCCGTGCCGACACGCTGCCGGATGCCTGGCAGTACCTGAAATGCATGTTCGGCGGTGCTACGCCAGGTCAGGGGGAAACTGTACGGGGATTGATATATAATCCGTACTATGTGATAAACTTCATTCTTGCGGCTGTCACAATCTGGGCACTGCCGCAGACGTGGGATTTCACGCGCAAGCTTACATGGCCGAAAATAGTGTGGTGCATTCTTTTGTTCTTCATTGCACTTACTGCTCTCACCACGCAAAGTTACAATCCGTTCATCTACTTTATCTTTTAAGGAGAACTCATCATGTCCGAAGTGAAAAAAGTCAAGCTCTCCCGTGAAGAAATCGCAAAACTTGAGATCGGGGTGACAGATATTTCAAAAACACAGAAGATTTTCCTTTCTGTTTTCTTTCTGGCTTTCATCGGCATCTATCCGTGTGTTCAGTTCGTCTATTCGTCTCCCTTGAAAGAGATCCGTCCTGCGGCAACTGTGCAGAAGGCTTTCAAGCAGTATGAAACTTCCATCGAGGACACTTCGCTTCTGCGGGCGTTTTTGCTGACGCCTGCCCAGGAATTCCTGACGAAGTATTGCCGCAGCGGTAACGAAAAAGTCATAATCGGGCGAGATGGCTGGCTGTTTTATTCCGGGGACTGTGATTATCTCATTAATCCGGGATTCATGGATCCCGGACGCATGCATAAACGTGACCTTGCCGGCAATCATCCGGATGTCGTCGCGGCAATCAAAAAGTTTGCATCCGAACTCAAAACGCGCGGTATCCGACTGATCTTGATCCCGGTGCCCGGCAAGCCGCTGATTTATGGTGATAAACTCGGCGCAGGAGCGGGGCGCAAAGGGAACAAATCGTTTGAAGAATTCAAGAAACAGGTCGAAGCTTTCGGTGTCACCGTTCTGGACTTTACGGATGATTTCATCGCCATGCGTAAAAAAGGAAAAGAATCCTACCTCAAGACGGATACGCACTGGACTCCTGCGGCCATGCAGTTCGCGGCAAAGAAAACCGCAAATGCAATCGGAGATGCGAAACCGAACTCCGAAACCGGAACAAAAACCGAAGTTTCTGCGCGCGGGGACATTGCGAACATGCTGAAACTTCCTGACGTGGATGATATCTTTCCGAAGCAGACGGTCGGGATAGTGCAGTATGATGTGGTGCAGGACCGCAATTCGGATATACTGCTCCTCGGCGACAGTTTTACCAATATATTCTCGGTGGATGCGATGGGCTGGGGTACACGTGCCGGATTTGCCGAAACACTTGCGCATGAACTGGGCCGACCGATTGATGTGATTGCCCGCAACGATGCCGGTGCACACGCGACACGCGATGTGCTTTCTTCAGAATTCTTGCGCGGACGGGACCGCCTCAAGGGAAAGAAAGTCGTTGTATGGGAGTTCGCGATCCGTGAACTCGCCATCGGCGACTGGACAGATTCCCCGCTGGATTTGAAAAAACACGCGAAAAGTGGTTTCCTGACGATCAAAACACCCCGGACGGTTACAGCCACGGTGCTTGGCGTGACATCCGTGCCGAGACCCCATTCCGCGCCGTACAAGGACCACGTGATGAGTCTGCATCTGGGCGATATCGAAGGCAACGCCGAAGCGCTTGTCTATATTGCCAGCATGCGGGACAATGTCTGGACGAATGCTGCACGTCTGCGCATCGGCGACTCTATTCAGATCAAACTCAGTCCGTGGGCGGATTTCGAGTCGAAATACGGAAACTGGAACCGCAGTGAATTCGACGATGATAATTTACTGCTTCAAGATCCATGCTGGGGAGAAATTGTTTCAAAATAAAACTGCAAACTTTAATGAGGTGTTCCATATGAAACTGATTCCTGTTGTTTTAGCTTCTGGCTGGCTCATGGCCGGTGCATTCGCCGGTGAGGTCTCTGAAATTGCCGAAAAGGCGTTGAAACAGGTGCAGCCTGGCACCATCACCATGAAAGGGGAAGATGGTTGGCTGTATTCCCGCAACGAACTCTCCCATCTTGCTGCGGGGGCGCTGGCGGGAGGCAAGGTCACGGAGCATTCCAAATCTGCGAAGAAAAACAATGCCGACCCGATCCCCGCGATCGTGGATTTCAATAATCAGCTGAAGAAGATTGGTGTGAAGCTGATCCTCGTCCCTGTTCCGCCGAAAGCTGATGCCGCACCATTCGGCGGACTCAAAAAAGGGGATGCGATGGTGTATCTGAAGCCATTCTATAAAGAATTACGCGAAAAAGGTGTTGAGGTGTTGGACCTCTCCAGCATCTTTGAGAAATCTGAAGTTCCGGTCTACTGCAAACAGGATGCTCACTGGAACCCCGAAGGCATCAAACTTGCAGTTGCCGAACTGGTGAAATCCATGAAGCTCGGTAAAGGTGACCAGAAATTTGAAATCGAAAATCAGAAAATTTCCATCGTCGGTGATCTCATGCGCTCGCTGGACAAGAATGCAAAACCTGGCGAGGAAATTACGATACATACCGTCAAAGGCAATGTTTTCTCGCAATCCTCGCCTGTGCTGGTCCTGGGAGACAGTCATACGCTCATATTCTCCTCCGGCGGTGATATGCTTGCGGTAAACTCGGGTTTCTGTGAAAATCTTGCCGCCGTTCTTTCCATGCCGGTTGAACGTATTGCCGTGAAAGGCTCTGCCGCATCCGCTGTTCGTGTGAATCTCTACCGCAAGGCAGCCAAAAATGCCGCATGGATCAAAGGCAAAAAATTTGTGATCTGGTGTTTCTCCGCACGAGAGTTCACCGAAAGCAGTTCAGGCTGGCCGAAAGTCCCAGTTCTGAAGAAGTAAGTTCGCCTGTCGGTCAGTTCAGTCAGTTGTTTTCCCGATTTTACCCGGAGACCGTTTTCGAGAAATCCGGCAAAATTCTCGTACGGTTTTAAGCCATTTGTGATTCCCGGGAATCTTTATATCATCGGTACTATGAATGACATTGACCGGAGTGTCGAGAGCCTTGATTTTGCTCTTCGCCGCCGCTTTGGATGGCGCGAAGTTTCCCAGGAAGAATCCCTGTCAATTATCGATAAGAAAATAACCGATTCAAAATGGAATGCTGCCGCCAAAAAAATAATGGCAGCAGTCAACCGGCAGATTATTCTATCTGAAGATGCTATGGGATTGGAAGCCGCGTTTGCGTTGGGAGGCGCCTATTTCAAAGATACAGGGAAAAAGTCGCTTCCGACGGAATCCTTGATGAATATTCCCAGCCGCACAGCAGTCGCCAACTCGTATTTGTTCTTAGACTTTCAATGAGCACCTTGGGCGAGGGCAGGTTGAATTCCGCTTTCAGCAGAAATGCCCTGAAAAACTTCTCACGATCCAATTTCTTCCGTCCAACACCGCACCATCTCATCTCCGGTGTCATAAAGCGGTTCGGACGGACTATTTCCACCGTTCTGAGGAAATTTGCCAGTTTTCCTGTAATTTTTACTCCAAATTCTCCTTCCAACTCTTGAAAAAAGTCCGGTTCGATGCTAATGTAATAACTCAGTTGATTGTTCATGTTACTCCTTTCGTCCGGCGTAAAATGAAATTCAGCTGACTTTTTTCAAGTAATTTTATTTTTTTATTTTGAAATTACCTCTATAGGTTTTTTTGAAAAAAAACTTGAAAAAACGTTCCTAAGAATATATAGTACGCAAAAACAACTTAGTTTGGAGGTGAATCGGAGCTCTAGAAAAGAAAAAACAGAAAAAAAGTAGCTGAGTTCAAGAATTTGGATATCAGCGAATGACATACTCCTTTTTCGGGTGGTAGCTTAGAAAACGCCTAAATCTTCTACGGAATACCACTGCTTGATGAACCTGTTTGTTCTGACGTGTTCAGTCTTGCGGTATTCCGGGCTTTAGGCGGCCTTCTAAGCTGGAAGATTGGATACGTCTTTTTTGTGCCGAATTAAAAACTGTCAGGAGAAAAGACATGGACACAGGAAAAAAAAGAACAAATATTGTGTTCCCCTTTAACGAAAAAATGATATTATTCGCACTGCTCATAATCATAGGCACGCCTAATCCAGGTTTTGGCTCAGATTATCAAAAAATCATAATAAATGATACGGATGTCAATTTATTGTATTTGGACAGAAGGCTTGATATCAGTGGAAAAAGAATGACTGCAGATATAAATGGAACTCCCATAAGAACATGCAAGCCAATAAAATTAGATCCAGGCAAGTATTGTATAAGCGGTTGTCTTGCGTTTCAACCTCCAAGGGGCTGCTTTTCTGAAACAGGAGACATAGATGATCATTGGAAAATTCAAAAAATAATACCATTGGAATTTATTCTCGTTGAAGGCGGTTATTTTTTTGAAATAAAAAAGCCTGGTTTCTTGTTTGTTGATGTAAGATTATCAAAAGACTTAACCCGAATTCAATCTTTTATTCAGATCGAAAATGCGGAATCGCTTAACCATAAAAACAAGATAAACCCAGATAAAATATTGCCTCATTACAAATATTCTATAAAAAGCAATGAATTATCAAGAGCTGATGACCATGAGCTTGTTGCCGTGACGGAATTAATACCTGTTGCTGAAGGGAAATTTTATACGTATAGTTCTACCGAAAAAAATGATTCTGTCGCAGGTGGATATTTTGGGAATGGTGCAGAACGAAAAGTCGGTCAATCGGCTATTTGCCCGATACATTTTATTCAACCTGTTGCAGGGACAGGACTGTGCTTTCAAGTTCCCGCAGGCAGAGAAATTAAATATGTGCTGCTGAATATCATGATGAAATCTGACATGAAGGAAGCAAAATTCGGTAATCAACTTGAAGAAGGGGAAGTGGCTTCTCCATATAAAACATATGACGCTTCTATACTGTTTAAAGGCGAGTCTTCTGAAAACACGATAAAAAGACGCAATACTATTTTAAGATATACTGATCTAAGCGACTTGAGGTATTATAATATTGCTGATAAAATTCCTAATTTTAGAAAACATTGGTATGCAAAAGATAAGGATTTAACTATTATCAACACCGGAACTTCTTTAACAGCCAGGAGCACAGAATATTGTACCAGAAGAAAAGATGCATCATCCAGACCGCCTTTGATGCATTCCAATAATTTGGTATCTTATTTATGGGATGCCTTAATGTGGGAAGGACAGGTATATAGAAGATATGATTATCCTGGTTTCTTTGTAGAGGACGGACATTTTCGTACGGTTTCCGGTATGGAGGAGTGGGATGATTATACATACCGGGATTCATTGACAAGATACAGTGATGAAAAAAGCAGTTCAATCAGATTTGCCGTTCCGCAGAATGCCTGGCAATTTAATTTTATCTACCGGACAGATATCAACGGCAGCGAAGATTGTAAAATAACAATAGCGGAAGGAAACGGGAAAATGGAGGTTTTTAATGGAACGGGTTGGGTTGAGGCCAATAATTATATTTTCTCTATGAAGGAATCTGCTCCAGTTAACGTTTCCGTGATTATTGTTGATCCGAATTCAAAGGCAGGGAATCTTCGCAAAATAACGGATTACCAGGTCAAGGGCAATTCCGTATATCAGAAAAGATTAAAAATGCGTTGCAAGTCAGAATCTTTTGATAGTTTAGGGGTAATAAAGCATATTAAAATTACTCATACTTCCGGTAGATTCATGTATTGGGGTGTTGAGTTTTCTCCGCGAGAATTCATGATTACTTTCATCAACGCTGCTAGAGGCTCTCATAATTCGCTTCTGGGAAACAATTCCCGAGAACTATCCAGATATCAGGATAGTGATATTCATATCCATAAACCGGATTTATTTTTGAGTGAAGATCCTATTCACAATGCAGGGGCCTCTGATGTAAGAACGTTTCATATGAAAAATTCTTTTATGTTTGCTAAGGTTACAGAAAATTTCTTCTTTGCAGATAACGGAATATCTTTATTATCAAGAGCTAAAAAACACTGGAGCTATGTGCCTGAATTTGTGTTGTTTAATACAACGATTACAAGTCGCACATACGGTGGTCTTGATAGTGATGGGAATTGTTTGCTCAAAAAAACGAAAGACGGTAAGGTTTGGTCTTCTTATGATGCTATGAGCAGTGTCTATATGGGGATAAAGGAAAAATATCCTGATGTGGTCTATATTAATGCTACTAAGTTTTGGATAGAAGCCTGTATTAACTGTTTTGGCAGTATCGGTTCAGCAGTGGCAGACAGTTCCCCGGAAGGATATACATTCATCTGCGGCAGCCATTGGAATGATATAGGTTGCAAGGTAATGGCCAGAATCATCTTGCCTGTTATATTTGATTTATGATGTTGATCCGGGTTCAAAAAATTGAATTTATCTCATCGATATTCCATGCTTTTTTCTGACTTGGCAAAAAGAAGAGGGGGCAAGCTCTCTTCTCCTCTGTAACGAGCCAAAAGAAAACGGCAAGGCGAAAATCTGACAAAACGCTGTTTCAAAACCGCTGTTCCTCATGCAGGGTTTCGCATGGATTTTATTCTGCTTTTTTGTAATCCGGCGGCAACACCGCAGGCGCACGCTTCCGCAAAAGCGTAGAAACTTAAGCTCAATCAGCATCGTCCCTGAATCCAGTTTCATAATCGCCGTCCCGTGCCCGATCCTCCGCCAGCCGCTCGCCCTGCTTGAAAATGTAATCCGGTATGACGAGCAGGACCTGTAAGACAGACGTGGATCAGCGGTTATACTCCGGTCGTTTCGCCCGATTTGACGGTCGAAGACCTGTCGGCCGGAGCCGATGTCGTCTATCTGAATGATGATGTCACGCTTTCATTCACGGTTTCCAACGAAGGAAAGGAAGTGTCGGAGGAGACCATGGCCTATGTCTATTGCGGCGACACCGTGCTCGGGGCGTGTGGTGTGAATTATATTTCTCCTGGGTATTCCCGCGAATTCACATGCACGGTCAATACGCCGCCGCTGCAGGTGGGAGAAAACGTCCTTACCGTGAAAGTCGGCTCGCAGAACGACGAAGGGACGGTCTCCGCTGCTTCCGTGACAATCAACTGCAAGGGCGGTGACGTCATACCCCAAACGCAGACCTGGGAAGAGATCCCCGGAGCCGCGCAGTATATTGCGGAATACTCAACCGATGATTTCGAGCATGTGATCCAACTTACTGCCGATTCCAATTCACTCGACGCATTCCAGCTTCCGGAGGGAACCTACCAGATGCGCGTCAAGCCCGCCGACGGGGAATGGGAATGGACTGTACTGGAACCTGTTGCCGCGGAAGAAGTGAACGATGAGCCGAAACTGATCATATCCAATGCGGACGGCAATACGGATGTGTTCTTCGCGAATGCCGTCGACACCTGGGGAGCGGGGTATGCAGCCCGTCATGTCGGCTCGACCGACACCCCTTGGAGCGGCACGCAGGAACGCGTCAAGGTTTTCGGCAGAAACAAACTTACGGACATCATCGAAGGATCGTCCGACGCAAACGTTCTGCTGATGACGGACGACGACAATGGCGACGCCCTGTTCGTGGATGACATCTACTCCGCTTCGCCGGATGAACGCGGGCTGAGTCAGTCGCGTATTGCCCGGACAAGGTTTCGCTCAAATTCGGTGACGACGGATCCGAACAGTATGCCTCGCTGGCAGGCCAGGGTGCTTTCTTGGATCGCTCGAGTGAAAAGATTTTCGAAGAGCAGGGCAAAGGTATTCTGGCTGCTTTATGAGGCAGAAGTTTTTTTTGCTGTTCGAGTTTCCGCGGAATCGTCCGACCAGTCCAACCTGTCGGACAAACGCGAAAAACCGATCGAAACGGTCCTTCCAGGCAGAGAAACCGCTTACTTCAGCCCCATGAATTTCGCCGCGTTGTTGTAAAACACATCCTCGAGCTGGCGGTCAGTCAGGCCGCAGGACATCACCCGCTGGATCTCCACGCTCGGATGATGGAACGGCGAATCAATGCCGAACATCACCCGTTCCGAACCGACATTCAGATAGGCGTTCTTGATCTGACAGCCCATCGGCATCCCGGAAACTTCCAGATACAGATTGTCGAACTTTTTCGCCATGGTGATGCTCGCGTCGATATAGACGCCGTGGCCGTGTCCCATGTGGATCATCACGATCGGGATATCCGGATGCCGTTCGGCCAGGAGCCCGATCTGCCACGGCAGCGAAAACGGCGGATGTCCGCAATGGATGAATACGGGTTTGCGGTATCGGCGCGCAATTTCCATGATCGGATCGACCATCGGCGAATCCGCGGTGAAACCGTCGAACAGCGGCTGCATCTTCACGCCCGCGAAACCGAGGTCGCGCAGATAATGTTCCAGGTCATCATACGCGGGTTGTCCGAGGTTGGCGTTCACCCAGTAAAGCGGGATCACCTGACCGGACATCTGTTTCCACACGGCCAGCAGTTCGGCGTTGAGCGAGGCTGCCGCCGGACACAGAATGGTTTTTTCGATGCTGTATTCGGCCATCTGCTCTTTGAGCATGGCAGTATCGAAATCAACATCGAACGGACTGCCGAACTTCCCGATATGGGAATGGGCGTCGATTTTTTTGAATTTGGCAAAATCCGATTTCATTGGTGATCCTCTTCTTAAACCAGTTTCAGCAATGCCTCCCTGCCGGTCATGCCGGAGGTGATCCCCAGCGCGGCGGCGGCCGGGGAGAGGCCTTTCACCTGCGCCTCCAGCATGTCATCAAAATTCTTCACGCCCTTGACGATGACAACTGCATCGCCGAGTTTTTCCGCCGTTTCCAGCGAAAAATAACCGCAGCCGAGGAAGCCCCGCGGCGCTTTGATGATCAGAATGACCGAGTTCGCCGTGGGAATGGAATAGCCTTCGAAACAATGTCCGCCGATTTCAATCGTTTCCATATATTTATCTCCTCAATACCGGTTTCACTCCGAGAACAGCCAGGTGGAAAGATAACGTTCGCCGGTGTCCGGGAGCAGGGCGACGATGCGTTTGCCGGCGAATTCCGGTTTCTTGGCGAGTTCGAGGGCGGCATAGAGCGCCGCGCCGGAACTGATGCCGACCAGCAGGCCTTCCTGAGCGGCCGCGGCCCGGGCGGTCTTGCCCGCGTTTTCGGCGGCAACCGGAATGACTTCCGTGATGATGCCCGTGTTCAGCACTTTCGGGATGAAGCCGGCGCCGATGCCCTGGATCTTATGCGGACCGGGCTTGCCGCCGGACAGCACCGGGCTGGTGTCGGGCTCGACCGCGTAGATCTTGACGGCCGGATTCTTTTCGCGCAGGAATTCCGCAACGCCGGTCAGGGTGCCGCCGGTGCCGACGCCCGCGACAAACGCATCGACCTTGCCGTCGGCGTCCGCCCAGATCTCGGGTCCGGTGTGCGCCTTGTGATAGGCCGGGTTGGCCTGGTTTTCGAACTGCTGCGGAATGAACGAACCCGGATTCTGCTGCTGGAGTTCCAGCGCTTTTTCGATTGCTCCTTTCATGCCTTTGGCGCCCTCGGTGAGCACGATCTCCGCGCCGTAGGCCGCGGCCAGCTTGCGCCGCTCGATGCTCATCGTTTCGGGCATGGTCAGGATCAGGTGATAGCCTTTGACCGCGGAGACGAACGCGAGGCCGACGCCGGTGTTGCCGCTGGTGGGTTCGATGATCAGCGCGCCGGGTTTGAGTTTTCCGGCTTTTTCCGCCGCATCGATCATGGCGAAGGCGATGCGGTCCTTGACCGAGCCGCCCGGGTTGAACGATTCGACTTTGACGACGACTTCCGCGCCGCCTTTGTTCAGCTTGTTGATCTTCACCAGCGGGGTCCCGCCGATCTTGTCCAGAATGGTGTTTGCGATACTCATGATACTTGTCCTTTCCTGTTTGGTTGAGAAACATTACCTTTTTGGTTGTGTATTGGTAAAATACCACGTTTTCCAAAAAAATCAAGTCCGGTTTGAAGAAAAATCTACTTTTTTTGTAATCTTTGATGATTTTGAGCTTGATTTTCCCGGTTCCGGTGGCATATTACGGGGAAAATACCAACAGCAAAAACATCAATTTGGAGGCAGGACATGAAAATCTCTACCAAAGGAAGATACGGGTTGCGTATCCTGATCGATCTGGCGACCCACGATCCGGAGAAACCGAGGCTGATCCGGGACATCGCGAAGTCGCAGCAGATCTCGGAGAAATATATCAGCCGCCTGGTGATCGATCTGCGCCGGGCGCGTCTGATCCGCTCGGTGCGCGGGGTCAAAGGCGGTTTCCATCTGGCAAAACGCCCCGACGAGATCACCCTGCTGGATATTCTGGAAACGATGGAAGGACCCATTTCGGTGGTGGACTGCGTGCGTTCGCCGGAAAAGTGCAAACGGCAGGCGCTGTGTCCCGCCCGCGATATCTGGACGGAACTGAACGAAGGGATCCGGCAGCTGACGAAAAAGATCACGCTGGACGACATCCTGAACGCTTACCGGCGGCACGATGCCGAACTCGGCATAACGGATTACTGCATCTGAACGGCTACTGGTTCTTCATCCCGCGCCGGGCGGCGATCAGTTCGTAGGCTTCGTTGATCTTGCGGGTCTGTTCCGCCGCGAATGCGATAAAGGAATCCGGCAGACCCTTGCCCTGGATACGGTCCGGATGATATTCCAGCAGTTTTTTCCGGCGGGCCTGCTTGACCTCCGCATCGGTGGAAGCCGGCGGAATTTCGAGGGTCCGGTATGCCTCCGCCAGTTCATCGGTTTGCGGAGCAACGCGCGGCTCTTCCCTATGCGTCTGGAAATTCTCGGCGATGAAGTGATCCGTGAAACCGTTCAGGTTCAGCAGTTTTTCCGCCGCGGTCAGGAGAGCCTTTGTTCCCGTGTCCAGCGTGCCGTCGGCAACGGCCAGAACGCAGAAAGTCTGCATCAGGTTGGTCCGGTCATTGCGATTCGGGTAAAAGGACGCCAGGGACTGGACGCATTGCGGAAACGACCTCGGATCCGTCTTTCCGGCATTGAATGCATCGATCAGCTGTTTCTTCATGTCGCCCTGAAAATCAAGTTCGCGCAGGATTCCCTTGATGAAATCGGCTTCGTTCTGCGTGACGACCCCGTCGGCTTTGGCCAGTTTCCCGAGACAGAGGAAAAACGTCTTGAGCCCCTGGGTACCGTCCGTTTTGCCGGATCCTTCCGGCTCGGATTTTCCCGATCCGGTCAGATACGAGCCCAGTCCGGCACCGATGGCTATGCCCCAGGGCCCGCCGATGATGCCGCCGATGATGCCGCCGATGATTCCGCCTGCCAGACCCATGTCAATATTTCCTTTCTTCTGAATAGTTGTTGGGTTTCAATATAAATCCTCTTTCCCGAAAAGCAATAGGGACAAACCAAAAAAACGGAGAATCCGGAGCCGGTATGTATCGCGTCAGTGGAGTTAGGGAGAGCAATAATTCCCTGGATGGGCGAAGGAAAGGGTTTGTGCGAAATTTCCGCCGTCGCCCCGTTGGGGCTTGAATCTCGTATTTGAATCGATTCCCGGGGCT
>SUWI01000104.1 GCA_015061565.1 Lentisphaerota bacterium | reverse complement strand
ACTCCCAAAGAGGTTAAAAGTTTTTTCGGCAGATATTCATTTAACCGTTCACGAGCCTGACTGAGCTCAGCAAAACTTGCCTTCCCCGCCAGGTATCTCTGTTCGATTTCCTGCATCTCTTTCATCAATTCGTCTTTGGTTTTCCTGGATACTTCAGGCTCGGGAGGCGGCTGTGATTTTGGGGAGGAACCGACAGCATAGGTATGTTCCGTAATTGCTATGTATATCTTCAAAGGCAGGAAAGATGCTTTTTTATAGGAAAAACTTTTGTGATGCAAATTTCCGATCATAATTTTTCCTTCCAGGGGAGAGATTGTCATGAGGTGGTATTTTTTTCCGAAATCCCCTTCGATTTTCTTTTCGTATCCAATATCGCCGGAGGTGAAATTCGGGAACAGGAAACCGATATTTGAGCTCTTCCCAATGCGGGGAATATGTATGCTCATATCCATATTTTTATTTTTCTCATCATATCTCAAGAAAAAATAAACATCATAAAATTCCGCTCCCGCATCAATAATTATATCGTTGCTGATAACCGTTTTGGAGGTGCGCAGATTTTCAATCGAATAACGAAGTCTTAAAAACTGGCTGTTTTTCAAAGGGATTGCCGGATTCAACCGATAATTGAATGAGAGAGCAAACGGGTTGTAATAATCCGGATTCGCGGTTAAAAGATAATCGTCGGCTGTCAGGTCTTGAATCAAAAAGGCCATGGACAGCAAAACCGTCAGACCGATCGTCTTTTTCATTTGGCACCTCCTGAAAGGGTAATCCGCAGGTTCCGTTTTACAGATAATATAACAGTAGTCCGGATTTTTGCAAGAGATTCGTCCGGTTTTTCGCTGACTTTGTCGGACTAAACGGACATTACGGACTTGACGGACGCCGCGTAAGACGAGTCATGACGCGAGATCTCTCGGGGTACGCACTTTTGTCCGTCAAGTCGGTCCCGTCCGTCAGGTCCGTCAACCGCTTCATTACCATCTTCAGACTATTATCACTCATTTTCCGGCCTCTTTCCAAGGATAAAAAACATCAATTTTCCCGTCGGACCAAAACCGATGCCGCAGGTCTCCGGCGTGGCCGCTTTTGTCCTCAAACAGGATGAACCGGGGTTCTTTCCAGCTTCGGCCCGCACCGCGATACCGGACTGTATGACTGCGAGGGGACGAAATCTCGAAGTTGTCCGGCAGTTTATCGGGATATTTATCGAGCAGTTCAAGCCAGGAGATTTTCTTATTCAAAATACAACTTGCGCGCCGGCCTTTTTCCCGCGGCGCACAGAGACACGGGAAAAAGTCCATAAGCAGAAACACCACGATCAGCCCCAGCAGCGCACTTTCCCAGATACGCAGTTTCCTGCCGTTGGCCCGGATCGCCCATACAATAAAGCCGCCGGCGATCAGTCCGCCGCCCAGCAGACACCAAGGGGAATTATGATCGTTCAACGCGAGGAATTCTTCAATGGGAAAATATACGGACGGCGGCAGGAGCGACCGGAATGCCGGCCAGTATTGCGCTCCGTAACTCCAGAGAAAGAGCCAGAGAAAAAACAGAACGGCGCCAGCGGCAAGAATGACCGCCGCTTTCATCCGATGAGGCTGTTTTTCCGATTCGGGCATCCGCTGTTCTCCAGTTTTGTAACTGTCGGTTGAAAAACAATTGTAATATAACCGGAACGAACCGGGTTTTCAAATTGTTTTCGGCAAACATCAAAGAAAACTTCAATCGGCCAAGCCCCAGACGCACATCTTGGCGTTGTTGAATTTCAATCCAGGAAAAGATAGTTGATCAGCCAGTAAAGGACCCGCAAAGAAACGGTTATAAAAAGATACCAGATCAAAAAATTACTCACCCCGGTTCCTGTCGCAAAGTGGAAGAGGAAAAGCAATATATAAGATGCCGCCAGGATTGTTTCCACATTCCGTATTCGGATATCACCGTTATATCCCCAGAAAATCAACGGATTGTTCCAGCCGGACACCATTTCCCGAGTTATGGGTGTGAACATGATGACAAAACGCCTGCCGTTCGGGAAATAGATGGCAGTGTGCATGCCTATGGTTATGACTTTCAATTCGGAATTGTCATAACATAACTTTTTATCCCCGTCGCAGATGACGACATGGTCCGGAAATAAAACCGCTTTCCGCCTGAAACCTCGTCTCCAGCAGCAGAACGGTAAAATCGACAGAGACCATATTATGTATGAAATAAACCTGAGAAAAGCATGGGTCGTATGAAAAAATATCAGACAGCCGAGCAGGATCAGAAGGGAAGAAATGATGATGGAAACAATGACAAGGATTCTTTTATCCGTGGCTGCGATCAGCTTTTTGTCAACATAATCATCCATAAAGGCAAGCTCCAGGCTGAACGATGATAATTTTGCTCGTGATACCATCCGTTCATCAATATATGCGATTGAGAAATAGGTCCTATAGGTCTTATAAGTCCTATGGTCCTGGAAAACACAAGTCCCGTCCGCCTTATTCGCTGAACAGCCAGGTGGAAAGATAGCGTTCGCCGTTGTCCGGCAGCAGCACCACGATCCGTTTGCCGGCGAATTCCGGCTCCTTGCCGAGTTCCAAAGCGGCAAAAAGCGCCGCGCCGGAGGAAATGCCGATCAGCAGTCCCTCTTTGACCGCGGCTTCGCGCGCCGTGCGGCCGGCGTCTTCCGCGGAAATCGGCATCACCCGGTCGATGATCTTCGTGTTGAGCACCTTCGGGATAAAGTTGGCGCCGATGCCCTGGAGTTTGTGCGGACCCGCTTTCCCGCCGGAGATGATCGGACTGGCATCGGGTTCCACGGCGATGATTTTTACATTGGGATTGCGCGCTTTCAGTCCCTCCGCCACGCCGGTCAGCGTGCCGCCTGTGCCGACTCCCGCCACAAAGGCATCGACTTTGCCGTCCGTATCGCGCCAGATTTCCTCGGCGGTGTATTTCTTATGGTAGGCCGGATTGGCGGGATTTTCGAACTGCTGCGGAATGACCGAACCGGGATTGGCGGCACGGATCTCTTCGGCTTTGGCGATGGATCCGGCCATGCCTTCCGCGCCGGGCGTCAGCACCAGTTCCGCACCGTAGGCTGCCAGCAGTTTGCGCCGTTCCACGCTCATGGTGTCGGGCATGGTCAGGATCAGTTTATACCCCTTGACCGCGGCCGCCAGCGCCAGGCCGATGCCCGTGTTGCCGCTGGTCGGTTCGATGATCAGTCCGCCCGGTTTCAGCGAACCGTCTTTTTCCGCCGCTTCGATCATGGCCAGACCGATCCGGTCCTTCACACTTCCGCCCGGATTGAAATATTCCACTTTGGCAATGACTTCCGCCTTGCCCGCGTTCAGCTTGCGGATCTTCACCAGCGGTGTATTTCCAATGGTTTCCAAAATGTTTTCGGCAATGCGGCTCATGGTCGGTCTCTCCTTGTCTTAAAAATCAAACGTCATCTGCGTGCCGCCGGAAGCTTTCGGTTCCGGGGCCGGCGCGGGCGCCGTTTTTTCCAGTTCTTTCAGGATGCTTTTCAATTCCGCCTGTTCCGCCAGTTCGCGGATCTTCCCGTAATCGGGTTCCGTTTTCGTAAAGGATGCCCCTTCCAGCGGCGCGGCGAAATTCAGCAGGATCAGTTTGCGGTTCAGGCTCAAGGTCTCTTTCGCGTTCAGGATTTTCGTCCGCAGATTTTCCTTGGCGATCTTTTCCGGATTCGCCAGCATGGCCTCGATCGAACCGAACTGCGAAATCAGCGATGCCGCGGTTTTCGGGCCGACACCTTCCACGCCGGGAATGTTGTCCGAACTATCCCCGATCAGGGAAAGATAATCCACGATCCCTTCCGGCGGCACTCCGAATTTCTCCCTGGTCGCTTCGATGTCGCGGATCAGCAGTCCTTTGCCGTCGCGGTCCGGAACCAGCATTTTCACCCGCTCGTTGATCAGCTGCGACAGGTCCTTGTCGGACGACAGGATCAGCACTTCGCGTTCAGAGTCCGCCGCGGCCGCCGCTCCGATCAGATCGTCCGCTTCGAAACCTTCCGATTCCACGATCGGCCAGCCGAACGCCCGGATCATGTTCCGGATCGGTTCCATCTGCGCCCGGAGGTCTTCCGGCATCGGCGGACGGTTTGCCTTGTAGGCGGGCGCCAGCGCCAGCCGTGCCGTGCATTTGCCTTTGTCGAACACGAACGCGCCGTCGCAATCACCGTATTCCTGCTGCAGTTTCATCAGCAGTTTGGTCATGGCGAACACGGCATTGGTCGGCACGCCCGCGGCTGTGGACAGCGCCCGGACCGCAAAATAACCCCGGAACACCTGCGAAAAGGCATCGACCAGCAGCAGTTTCTTTTTCATGATCCGGATTATTTAATCGTGATGATGGAAGGATCGTAATCCGCCGGCGGCACATAGCCGAGCAGTTCCATGCAGGTGGTCGCCACGGAGCTGATCCCCAGTCCGGTTTTCAGTTCGGCACCATATTCGCCCTTCCCTTCCGGATCGCAGATGATGCACGGCACCGGATTGAGCGAATGCGCCGTCTTGCGCTTGGGCTGTCCGTTCTTGTCCAGCTTGATCGCGCCTTTCTTGTCATGTTCATACATGTCGTCGGCATTGCCGTGGTCGGCGGTGATGAGCATAACGCCCCCGGCTTTCACCACGCTGGCATACACCCGCTGCAGGCAGAGGTCCAGCGCGCCCATGGAAACCTGGACCGCCTGATAGACACCGGTATGGCCGACCATGTCGCCGTTGGGATAATTCAGGCGGATGAAATCGTATTTGCCGCTTTCGATCGCGGCGCAGACGTCGTCGGTGATCTCCGCGCATTTCATCCACGGACGCTGTTCGAACGGAACCACATCCGACGGCACCAGTTTGTATTCCTCGGTGGCGAATTTGCCGGAACGGTTGCCGTTGAAGAAGTAGGTCACATGACCGTATTTCTGGGTTTCGCTGATGGCATACTGACGTACGCCGGTATTGCTCAGGTATTCGGCCAGCGTGCGGTCGATCTCCGGCGGATTGACCAGATAATGATTCGGGATATGCAGATCGCCGTCATATTCCATCATGCCGGCATACAGCACATCGGGCTTGGCGCCGCGGTCAAAATGCTTGAATTCATCGCCCTGGTCGAACGCCTGGCTGATCTCCAGCGCGCGGTCGCCGCGGAAGTTGAAATAGATCACCGCATCGCCGTCCTTGATCGGGCCGACCGGCGCGGAACCGTCTTCGGAGATCACGAACGGCGGCAGGTCCTGGTCGATCGCCTTGGTTTCGCCGCGGAGAGTCTCCACCGCTTCGTGCGCGGTCTTGAACATCCGGCCCTTGCCCTGCACATGGGTTTCCCAGCCTTTGCGGACCATGTCCCAGTTGGCGTTGTAACGGTCCATGGTGATGACCATGCGGCCGCCGCCGGAGGCGATCTTGAAATCCGGGCCGAGCGTTTTCAGATATTCTTCGAACGGGTCGATATATTCCAGCGCGGAAGTTTCCGGCACGTCGCGGCCGTCCAGCAGGATATGGATCCGGACCTGGGAAATGCCCTCGGCTTTGGCGCGTTCGAGCATGCCTTTGAGGTGGGCGATATTGCTGTGCACGTTGCCGTCAGAGAAGAGGCCGATGAAATGGAGCGTGCCGCCCGCCTTGGCCTTGGCAATGACGTCTTTCCAGGTCTGGCCTTCGAACATCTTGCCGCCGGAAATGGCTTCGGAAACCAGTTTGGCGCCCTGCGCGAAAACCCGGCCGCAGCCCATGGCGTTGTGGCCGACTTCACTGTTGCCCATGTCGTCATCACTGGGCAGGCCGACCGCGGTTCCGTGCGCTTTGAGCGTGGTGAACGGTTTTTCCTTCATCAGTTTATGGAGGAATGGCGTGGGGGAATCCAGCACGGCGTCGCCCTCGGCATATTTGCCGATCCCGACTCCATCCATGATGAGCAGCACAACGGGTCCGCGTCTTTTGGTGAACTTCGGGTTCACTTGCAGTTTATCATTCATTTTCAAACCTTCCTTTCGGATAATTTTGTTCGTTCTGAAATATGGTAAATTACACCGTTTCCCGGTATTATTCAACGGAAACAGCGGTTTTTTTTGCAGATTATTTTTCCGGAACGGACTTCAGACTTTCCCGGAATGCCGACTGCATCAGACCCAGATCGGTGCCGACACAGATGAATTTCATGCACGTCGAGGCATAATCCCGCAGGTCCATACCGGGACGCAGGACCATCCCCGCGGTTTTGCCGTAACGCGCGGCGGCCGCCAGGATCCGTTGCTCCGCCTCCTTGATCACCGGATTGGCAAAATCCTTGTAACAGCCGTGATCCATCGTGAGATCCGAATGGCCGATGAACAGCAGATCGATGCCCTCCACGGCGGCGATCTCCTCGACCTGTTCGACTCCGGCGGAGGATTCGATCTGGACCGCGCACAGCAGTTTTTCATCCGCCTGCTTCAGATAGCTCTCGAGTTCCCGGTTGTAGCCCGACGCCCGGAAAATGCCGGTCATTCCCCGGGTGCCGTGCGGCGGGTACCGCATGGCCGCGGCGAACTCGCGGGCCTGCTCCGCCGATTCCATCATCGGCAGCAGGATCCCGTCCCCGCCGTAGTCCAGCACCCGCTGCACATATTCCCGGCGGAAAGCGGGGATCCGGACCAGCGCGGCGGTCTCATATTTGTCCAGCCGGGCGATCTGTTCGAACCAGGACCGTTCATCGCCCTGCCCGTGCTCGCCGTCGATGACCACGAAATCGCAGCCGCATTCCGCCGCGAGTTCCGCCGCCGCGGGACAGCCGGAAGCCAGGAACATCCCTTTCACCATCCGGCCCGACTGAAGTTTCCAATTCAAATCTTTGATCATGGTCCCACCTCACTTTTTCGCTGCGAGCAGTGAACCATACAGGGTGTCTTTGCCCTGCAGGACACCGCGCACGATTTTATCCGGAAAACGCTCGCTGTTGCTCCAGATCATATACAGATCTCCATTGCAGTTGACGATATCGTAATAAACGATCCCCATTTCGTCCGTTGCCTGGAAAACGGTCTCATATTCCGACAGTTTTTCCGAATCGCCGGCGAGGATCGTGATATTGTTGCGTCCGTCGCGGATCCGGTTCGGCAGAACGCCGGTCCGGGAATACGCCAGCAGCAGCGAATCGTCGTACCGCATCAGCTGGGGCCGGGTCTCCGACATGCCGAGCCGGCCGCACGGACGGAACTGCCATTCGCCCTCATCCGCCGCCCAGAATTCATCGGCCGCCGCCCCGCGCAGCAGCGCATAGATCTTCCCGTTCAGCACGGCAGTCTGGCACTCATACTTGGCCAGGGCGGGAATGACGCCGCAGAATTCGAAAGTGATGCCGTCGCGGCAGCGGAACAGGATCGGATAGGAAAGAAAACTCGTGATCATTCCGTAAAAACCGCTCCCGTTCCAGGACGGCTTGGCCGTGCAGATGATATGCTCTTTCGAATCCCCCCGCAGACTGCATCGGTCACAATCGCAATGCTGCGCTTTCAGATACGCTTCCACGGCTTCGGTCGTCAACGGCTGCGGCCGGGACTTTTCATCCGTTTTGCACAGAACCTGCCGGATGCCGCCCTCGATGGCGGATTTTTCCGGCGACCAGTCGAAACAATAATAATGATCCGCGCCGGCCAGGAAGAAGATCCGTGGACTGCCGTTGAACAGGATGGAGAACGCATCGATCGGCCAGTTGTAAGACCTGCCCTGGAACGGCACGTCGCTTTCCAGCAGGATCGAGCTGGAAGCCCGGTCTACACCCGGCACCGGGATCGCAGCCAGCGCGAAAACCGACGCCTGTTCCCCGAATTCCCGGTATGCGGCATGGTAAGGCGTAAAAATCATCTTCCGCGCCGGATCGAAACAGCTGATCGGGGCGGACGACGAGGTGAAACGCTCGATATCGCTGACCGGCACTTTGTCATGAAAAACCTCTTCCGGTGTCCGGAATTTCAAGTTCAGATCCATCATCTGTACTCCTTTTCAGTGGTTTTGCTCCGATATCACAGGAAGGACAAGGCGTCCATATCCACATATATATCCACGCCGGGGTGTTTTTCCGAATAGATCGCGGATTTCACCGCCCGGCGCAGACCCGCGAGTTTCGTGCCCATGAAGAGCGCGATGAAACGGTATTTGCCGCCGATCCGCTCCACCGGGGCCGGCGCCGGTTCGGTCACCTTGGTGTCCGGGGTGATGACCGGACGGATCTTTTCCATCAGCTTTTTGGCGGTCAGCAAAACCTGTTCGGGATCGGCGCCGCGGAAATGGACCAGCATCACATGGTTGAACGGCGGATATTCCAGTTCGCGGCGCAGCTCGATCTCTTCGGCAAAGAAACTGCCGTAATCATGTTCCGCCGCGAACTGGATCGCCGAATTGAACGGGGCGCAGGTCTGGATCAGCACCTCGCCGTGAATGCCGCCGCGGCCCGCACGTCCGGACACCTGCGTCAGCAGCTGGAATGCGTGTTCCTGCGCCCGGAAATCGCCCGGGGTGTAAAGTCCCATGTCCGCATTCACCACCCCGACGAACGTAACGTTCGGAAAATCCAGTCCCTTGGCGATCATCTGCGTGCCGATCAGGATGTCCAGATCGCCTTTGCGGAACGCCGCCAGGGTCTTTTCATACAAACTCGGCCGCGTCATCGTGTCCGAATCCATCCGTGCGATCCTCGCTCCCTTGAAAATTTCCTTGAACGTGTTTTCGATCCGTTCGGTGCCGTTGCCCTGATAGCGGATCTCATGGGAGCCGCAGAGCGGACACACTTCCGGCGCACTCATCGCCGCCCCGCAGAAATGGCAGGTCAGCGTTTCGCTCCGTTTGTGATAGGTGAGCGCCACGGAACATTCCTGGCACATGGCGATATAGCCGCAGGCGGGACAGCTCAGCTGGCGGGCATAGCCGCGGCGGTTCAGGAAAATGATGCTCTGTTCGCCGCGCCTGATCCGGTCCCAGACGGCATCGATCAGCCCCTTGGAAAAGAACGGGATTCGTCCCTCGCCGTCGGATTCCAGCCGCATGTCGGTGATCGTCACCTCGGGCATCAGGATGGACGGATCGTGCCGCTGGGTCAGCTTCGCCAGCGCATATTTGCCGGTCTCGGCATTGTAGTAGGATTCGACCGACGGCGTGGCGGATCCCAGGATCACGAGCGCGTTTTCGAACTTGCCCCGGACCACCGCGATATCGCGTGCATTGTAACGCGGCGCTTCGGACTGCTTGTAGGAACTGTCGTGCTCCTCGTCCACCACGATCAGCGCCAGATGCCGGAACGGAGCGAACAGCGCCGACCGCGCGCCGACCGCGATCTTCACCCGGCCGTTCTGCACCTTCATCCATTCGTCGTAGCGTTCGCCGTCGCTCAGGCCGCTGTGGAGCACGCTCAGCTGGTCGCCGAACCGGGAGCGGAACCGTTCCACGGTCTGCTGGGTCAGGGAGATTTCCGGAACCAGCACGATCGCCTCGCCGCCCGCCTTGAGCACCTCGGCAATAGTCTGCAGATAAACTTCGGTCTTGCCGCTCCCCGTGACGCCGTGCAGCAGCACCACATGGCTTTCATCCGGCTTGCGGTCATGCAGTTTATGCCGGATCAGTTCGAGCGCGGCGGCCTGTTCCGGACTCGGTTCCTTCGGCTGCGTCGGCAGCACGTCCGCTCCCTTGAACGGATCGCGGTCCACTCCGCGTTCCTCGGTCACCACCACTTTTTCGGAAACCAGTTTTTTGAGCACGCCCACCGAACATCCCGCCTCGCGCAGGAGCTGTTCGGCGGACATGCCGCGGGTGTTGCGCAGCAGCACTTTGAGCAGCGCGCAGCGGCCCTGCGCCTTGGGATTGTCCAGCATGTAACGGTTCACCGTGTCGCGGTCGGCGGGAAAATACCAGGTCTCGGTTTTCTGTTTGACCTTGCCGCTGCGGACCGCGCCCGGCAGCAGATTGCGGACCGCGGTCTCCCGTGCACAGCAGTAATAATCCGCCATCCATTCGCTCAGCCGGATCAGCGAATCCGGCAGTGAGGTGTTGTCCTGGCAGATCGAACAGATCGCCTTGAGATTGGGAAACGGCGAAGTCTCCGCGAACCCCACCACGAAGGCGGCGCGTTCCGCACCTTTTCCGAACGGCACCATCACATGCATGCCGACCCGGATCTCCCCGGCAATGTCCGGCGGCACCGCATAGTCAAAACTGCGGTCCAGCGACAGATCCAGCAGAACTTTCGCGATTTTCGGCAGATTTTTCATTTTTCCATTTGCTCATTTCCCGTTTTGGAACTATAATATAAAGCCTCCGGCGATAAATGAAAGTCCGGAAGCGAAAAAAAATCACAGGAGTCATTCCATGGATCATGAATGCCGAATAAAACGGAACGAACCGCTGAAGAGCGGCTACTGGCGGATCGTCTTCGAGGCCCCGGAAATCGCAGCCGCGGCCCGGGGCGGACAGTTTGTCCATGTCAAGATCACCCCGATGAAGGACCGCATTCTCCGCCGTCCCTTCAGCATCAGCAACGCCGATCCGGTCACCGGCGAACTGACCGTAGTCTATAAGGTGGTGGGACACGGCACCGCCGAACTGTCGCAGATGCGCGCCGGGGAAAGCTGCCGGATCCTCGGTCCGCTGGGCAACGCCTACACCGTGCCGGATGCGGAAACTTTCCCGATCCTCGTTGCCGGCGGCTACGGCACCGCCGCGCTTTATCTCACCGCCAAAAACGCCCCGCAGAAAGGCATCCTGCTGCTCGGCGCGCGCACGAAAGACGATCTGATCCTGGTGGAAGATTTTGAAAAACTCGGGTTCGAAGTCCGGATCGCCACCAACGACGGCTCGGTCGGTCACAAGGGTTTCGTGACCGAACTGCTCGCGGGCGCGCTCGAAGGACGCGACAAATCCAAATGCCTGGTCTGCGGCTGCGGCCCGACTCCCATGCTGCTGGCGCTCGGCAAACTCACGCTGGAACAGAAGATCCGCGCCGAACTCAGTCTCGATCAGCACATGTGCTGCGGCGTCGGCGCCTGCTTCGCCTGCGTGGTCAAGATCAAAGATCCGGCCTTGCCCGACGGCTGGCGCTACTCCCGCAGCTGCAAGGAAGGTCCCGTTTATAACGCAACGGAGGTGTATTATGGCTGACCTCACGACAAATTTGGGCAGGATCACGCTCAAGAATCCGGTGATGACCGCATCCGGAACGTTCGGATACGGCATGGAATACGACAGTTTTTTCCCGATCTCCAAGCTCGGCGCGGTTGTGGTCAAAGGCATCGCCCCGTGGCAGTCCCACGGCAATCCCACGCCCCGCGTGGCGGAAGTCACTTCCGGCATGCTCAACGCCATCGGCCTGCAGGGACCCGGCATCGACAAATTCCTCAATGACGAACACTACATGCCGTTCCTGCGGAAATCCGGCGCCACGGTGATCGTCAACATCTGGGGCAAAAAGATCGAAGATTATGCCGAAGTTGCCGCCCGCCTGGATGCGGAATCCGAGGGCATCGCCGCGCTGGAGATCAACGTCTCCTGTCCCAATGTGAAAGAAGGCGGGCTGGCGTTCGGGACCGATCCGGCGATGATGGGCAAGGTGGTCGCCGCGGTGCGCGCCGCCACGAAACTCCCGCTCATCACCAAGCTCAGCCCGAACGTGACGAAAATCGCCGATTTCGCGAAGTCGGCCGAAGCAAACGGCAGCGACATGGTTTCGCTGATCAATACGATCCCCGCCATGGCGATCGACATCGAAACGTTCCGTCCGAAGATCGCCAACATCACCGGCGGACTTTCCGGTCCGGCAGTGAAACCCGTGGCGGTGCGCATGGTGTATGAAGCCAGCCGCGCGGTGAAGATCCCGGTGATCGGCATGGGCGGCATCATGTCCGGGGAAGACGCCATCGAATTTTTCCTGGCGGGCGCTTCCGCAGTCGCGGTCGGCACGGCGATCTTCGCCGATCCGCTGGCTCCGCTGCACGTGCTGGACGGCATCAACGCCTGGCTCGACCGCAAAGGCATCGCCTCGCTCAAGGAAATCATCGGCGCGGTGAAAATCTGAAAAAACGCCCGGCGAGATCCCGGTCAGTCCCGATCCGCCGGAAGGTCATAATGCGGCAGGGCGGTCAGTTCCTTTTCCGTCCCGTCCGCCTGGATCTCCACATGCTCGAAACAGCTGCCGTCCGGGGCGAACGCCCGGATGACCAGTTTCTTCCGGTCCGCATCGATCCGGAAAGCGGAAGCTTCCAGATATCCGAACTTGTTGGGGCCGGCCACGGTCAGAACCGGGAAAACGTAATTCCGTCCGTCGGCAGCCGGCGGAGACTCCGGTTTCTGCAGTGCGGCAACTTTGGCCGAACCGGGGATGCTCCGGCGGTAACGGTGGATGTGGCCGGCCAGCCAGAGATCGAGTTTGTATTTCGGATCCTTCCCCGCGAACCAGGGATCGGTCATCCTCTTCAGATTGGCGGTGATGGTCCGTTTCTTATCCGAGTGCGAATACGGGGCACTGTGGGACAGCACGATCCGGCGGCGGGCAGAGGTCCATTTTTCCGTCTGCAGGACTTTTTCCAGATACGTTTTCTGCTGTTCGAAAAAGACCGTGTCGAGGTCCCGCATGGAATGCTGATTTGTCCGGGGCGGATGGTCGCCGAGGCAATCCAGGATCAGGAAAGCAGTGTCACCGTAACGGAAGATCCCGTAAGTCAGACCGTTCGGACCGGCAAAATACTCCGGCATCAGCTCGGTTTCCCCGCCGCGCAGTTCATGGTTGCCGCGGACGAACACCAGCGGGACGGAGCCGCGGTTCAAAGCGCCGATCCCGGACAGATAGACGTCCGTCATCTGGCGCATGGAAAAGGTCATGCCGTTATCGCCGCCGAGCACGATGAAATCGCAGCTGCCGGCATCTGCGGCCTTGAACAGTCCCCGCAGGATCTTCCGCTGTTTTGCCGGGTCGAACTGCAGATCCGCGGTAAAGAAGAAACTGAATCCGGATTTTTTATCTCCCGGCAGGGAAAATTTCCGGATGCGGCGGTCGCGGACCATGGCTTTGCAGTCGGACGGATCCAGCATGACGATCCGGTATTCGTAGTCGGCTCCCCCGCGGAGTCCGGCAAGATGGACCGCATGGAATTCCCGCCGGGGGATCTGGCCGTGCGCATGTTCCCATTCGATTTTCCATTCTGCCGTTCCGGTCCGCCGGTATTCGATCCCGGCGGCGATTTTGCCCATGGTGAAGAACCGGATGCCGATCCCGTCCGCATCCGGATCGGTCAGCCAGGGGCCCTGCAGGACCACGGGGAACGGGATGCGGCGGAACGGCAGTGCCGAACAGTCGAAACGCCAGGATGCGCCGCCGCGGCGCACCCGGACCGCGAGCAGATTTTCGCCTTGCCGGACCGGAATGAAGAAAGGATGGTTTTCCGCATCGAAGATCATATCGCTGTTGCCGGTTTCCCAGGTGGAACCGCAGCGCTGTCCGTTCGACCACGCCTCGAACCACCAGTCCGTGCCGATCCCGATCAGTCCGATCCCATCCGCGAGGGCATAGAAACGGTTGTACAACACCGCCTCATCGCCGAGTTTTCTCTCTCCCGGCATCAGCGTATCCAGATCCAGCTCGGGCGTCAGCCGAAAAACGGTTTGCTTTTTTCCCGTTTTTCCATTCATCCAGCCGGACGGCGGAACGCCCGGACACAGCTGCCATTCGGAGTGAAGCCGGACGGGGACCAGTGTCCTGGCCGTAAGCTGAAGGATCTCGGTCCGGTGCGTAACGGAAAAATCCGCAGCGGCAGGCAATACGGACGCCGCAGAAAGTATTGCAGGAAGTATTTTTTTCATGATGCGGTCTCTTGCATAGTTCGATATTCAGCTGTAATATACAGCCGGATCGCCGGATTTCAAATCCGGCCGCATGTATCAAAATTGATATAAATACATCATTTTTACTATTTGACATGTCAAATTTATATGATATTATAATCATTGGACCGGAAATATCATCAACGAAAGGAAGGAAAATGAACAACTCACACAAATCCGTGCAGAAGAAACGCCTTTGCGGATCTCCCGCCTCGCTGCAGCCTCATTTTACGCTCATCGAACTCCTCGTGGTGATAGCGATCATCGCGATTCTGGCCGGTATGCTGCTGCCGGCGCTGAACGCGGCCAAGAAAAAAGCGCAGACCATCAGCTGCACCTCAGTCCTGAAACAGGTCGGCCAGGCATGCGCACAATATTCCAACGACAATAACGACTATGTCCTGCCGGCCCAGCTGCCGAGTGCCGGCACCGTCGCGGGCAAATGGACAGAATCGGAATACTGGTGCTATTCGGATACGCCGGGACGGTTCCTGAATCCTTATCTGCCGTCAGCAGCCTATACGAATTACGGAGCGATCCGGTGGACCGCGGCGGGAGTGCGGATGCAGACACCGATCGTGTGCGCGTCCCTGGATCCGAAACCGGTGCCGGGAACGGGTGTGCTCGGATATGCCATGAACCGTAATTTCATCGCAAAAGTCCAGTCGACCGGACTAGTCGATATGGCCGGAATTTTCAAAATGGTCAGGATCCCGCGTCCCAGCGCTTTGATGCATATCACGGAAGGCATCGACAACCGGGTGGTGGCGTCATCCTATATATGGAGTTCTTACGCACCTTATTCCCGGATCGATTTCCGGCATACCGGCGGAGTCAACGTGCTGTTCGTCGACGCTCACGTCGAGTATCGTCCCTCTTCGCGTTTCCCCGCCAAATACAACGGGCCTTTCTGGCTGCCGAGACCGACTCAGGAAGATTATTAAGTTCGTATCCCGCAACCTCGAATGCTTAACCGGAAGATTCCCCCATCATGAAAAAAATCTCTCTGCTGCTCGGCTGCGGACTGCTCTCGCTGGCAGTTTCCGCGGGGACGGTCAACTTTGCACCCGATGCCTCGCCGGCGGAAAAATTCGCCGGCAGCGAATTCGCCGTTTACTACAAGAAAGTCACCGGAAAAAGCATCTACGACCGGAACAATCCGCTGACCGTATACATCGGCAAGGCGGCCAAAGATGCAAAATGGTTCACTCCGCAGAAGGGAAAACCCGAGCAATGGTTCATCGAAAGCAAGGGGAATGACCTGGTGATTACCGGCGACATCCGCGGCACCGTGTGGGGCGTCTATGAATTTCTGGAGAAATATTTGGGCTGTGCATTTCTGGCTCCGGACACCGAGATCATTCCGTCAAATCCCGACTGGAAACTGCCGCAGGTCAAAGAGACTTTCACGCCCGCGGTCTTCCGCCGCGCGCTGGATATGAGTGCGCCTCGTCCGTATCATCCGCTGATCCAGCTGCATCTGAAAAGCAGCATCCGGACCCGGTACGCGGAGATCCGGCTCCATCACGGTTCGCCCCGCGGTTCCCATACCGCCGCCGATTATGTCAAGGACTGGAAAGATGCGGACGCACCGTTCGCCCGCCATCCCCGGGG
Organism: Lentisphaerota bacterium; assembly: GCA_015061565.1. Taxonomy (GTDB): domain Bacteria; phylum Verrucomicrobiota; class Lentisphaeria; order Victivallales; family UBA1829; genus SIG94. Next base: position 2,232 of record SUWI01000104.1, on the reverse strand, counting down.
AACGGTTTGGAAGAGCACCTACTGCTCAAGTTCGCCCGAAGCGGTCAGACGGATCGCCGCGCAGATGTGCGGCTACATCGAAAAAGACCGGAAAGGTCTGCCGCCAGAACAATGGAGGATCATTTACGACCTCAGTCAGAACGACGGCGCCAATGCGTTCTGCCATTGTGAAAAATGCAAAAAAGCCCGGGGCAAGGACGGTTCCTGCACCGACCTGAACAATGCCTTCGTCAATCAGGTGGCGGAGATTGTCGGCAGGAAGTACCCGAATGTGCTGATCCAGACCTTCGCCTACAATCAGACGCTTCCCGCGCCGGAAAAAGTGAAAGCGCGTCCGAACGTGGTCATCCGGTTCTGCAATTCCACTCTACTGAATCCGCTGCGGCCCGGCACCGAAGCCGGCGAAAATTTCAGAAAATGGCATGCCATGGCGGATAAATTCGCGCTGTGGGGCTATTGGAAAGTCTATACCGGCGCGGTCATCAAGCCTTACGTGATCCCGCGCAGCAGCATGCAGCGGGAGATCCAGTTCTGCCGCGATTTCAAAGTACTGTTTTATTACGGTGAAAACGAATCCGCCTATCAGCGCAGTTTCTATGCCTTCCAGTACTATCTCGGACTCCATCTGATGGTCGATCCGGACGCCGATACGGCAAAGCTGACCGACACGTTCTTCAACGGCTATTACGGCAAAGCCGCGCCGGTCATGAAACAGTATCTGGATCATCTTGAAAAACAGATTCTGGGCCTGGGCGATATCTCGAAAGACTCCAATTTCCCCGACCGGTATCTCACGCAGGAATTTCTCGACCGCGTCAACGGCTGGCTGGACGAGGCGGAAAAACTCACCGCGGACGACAAACGATCCAACCTGCATGTGCGCCGGGAACGGGTCCCCATCGATCAGACCCAGCTGCTGAATCAGGACAAGTTCCGGGTCAATAACAAACAGCAGGTGATCGAACGCTACCGGAAAACCCTGACGGAACTTCATTCCTCCACCAGCGACTCCGGCTGGAAGAAAACCGGATTGAAAGCGTATCTGACCCGCCTGAAAGACGACTGCGGCATGTTCGAACGGATGCCGTTCGCGATCCCGGAACAGTTCAAGGGCAAAAAGAATCTGACCGACCTGCACTGGCCGGATTTCCATCCCTGGGGCGGCGCGAACCGCTGCCGGGTCAATGATCCCGACGCCGCATCCGGTTCCGCCTATGAGATGCGGCGCGACCGCAAATACTCATACAAGGCTCCGTTCAACGCGGTGCTCATGCACTCCAGAACCCGGGCGGAAAATCCCGATGTGAATTTTTCCCTTCCGAAAGCAAGGATCCCGAAAGATGAAAAATACCACTGGTACCGCCTCGGTTCGACCGTGCTGTCTCCGGATGTCTGGATCCATTGCGGACCCGGCAGATCCCACGGCATCGACATTTATCTTTCCAAGGCCGTTTCCGGCATCATCTGGCCGGTGAAGGAAGTCTGGATCTCCCTGAAACTGACCGGACCCGCCTTTGTGCCCGGTTCGACCAGGCGCAACGGGATTTTCGTGGAACGCGTCATCGTGTTCGAACCCGATCGGAAAACCAAGTAAGGAACCGTATATCATGTCTGAATCCGCAAGCTGCCGCACCGCCGAACTGGAAATTTCATACTGCCGGCCGGCGGAAGGCGATACGCTGCCGCCGATCTGGCGGACCGCGCTGCCGCGCAAACGCAAAGTTTATCCCTATATGCTTCAGGAACTGACCGGGACCGAATTCCGGAAAACGGTGTTCCGGAGCATTGAACTGGAAAATGAGTTCATGAAGCTGACTTTTCTGCCGGAACTCGGCGGGCGCCTGATCAGCATGTATGACAAAAAACACGGCCATGAACTGCTGTTCCGCAATCCGGTCCTGAAGCCGGTCATGGCCGGCCTGACCGGATCCTGGTGCGGCATCGGCATGGAATTCAATTTCCCCGGCAGCCATTCAGTCACCTCGGACCGGCCCGTCAGCTGCCGCACGGCCGAAAAACCCGACGGGTCCGCATCCGTGACGGTCTGCGATCAGGAAATGGTCTCCGGCATGCGCTGGCAGGTCGAGGTCACGCTCCGGCCGGATTCCGATGCGGTGTTCATCCGCTCGGCCTGCACCAACCGCACGGCGCTGCCGCACTCGGGCTACTGGTGGACCAATGCCAAGGTCCCGGCGTATGCCGATACCGAACTGGTCTTCCCCGAGGCCGACG
>SUWI01000103.1 GCA_015061565.1 Lentisphaerota bacterium | reverse complement strand
GGTCGACCATGAATTCATCGGGACAGACAAAGGGGAAGGGCCAGTGGGAGATCCCTTTGGCCGGCTTGCCGTCGATATATTTGAATCCGGCTTCCACCGTGCTCTTGCCGCTGAAATAACCGTCGACCGCCTTGATCCAGATCTTCACGATGTCCGGATGCGTCCAGCAGGAATAGCGGTTGTTGCGTTTGCCGTCTTTGCCCAGCATGAGGCGGGTGGGATCGGACAGCCATTCGGGATCCTTGTACAGGCCCAGCCGGAATTCGGAATGGCAGCCGTAGAGATGGAAACGGTCGGAAAAGAAACCGATCCGGAGCAGCCACTGGTAAACCTTATCGATTTTTTTGGCATATTCTTTGCCGTCTTTGGTCTTGACAATGAAATCCCAGGTCGGCGAATCTTTGACATTGATGAAATCGAACTTCCGGCGGATATCCAGATCGTCCACCGTCAGGACCTTTTTCTTCGGAACATATTCGATGGCGGGATTGGGCCAGCGTATGCCCTGGAGATCGAGGAATTCATAGACCCCGCGCAGCGATCCCTGCCAGGGGACGTGATAGTAAAATTCAAACCAGCTGAAAGGCTTTTCACTGTCCCGGCCATAAATATCGATATTGTTTCCGCTGGTGCGGATCACATATTCGTTGGGCTGAAAATCCGCGGCATCGCCGAAGCCGATCCGGAAATTTACCTTATGCGCGCTTTTGGTGCCGACGGTGAATTTCGCCCCGGTCATCTTGCCGAGGTATTCGGCCAGTTCTCCGGCGGCGAGTCTGGTGACCGGTTTCGCATCGGCGGGAATCAGGATCCCGGCACAGGCTTTGCCGTTTTCGGCGATTTTGAGCGGAGCTGCGTTCAGAACCGCAGCCGACAGCGCCAGCAGAAGGAGGATTTTTTTCATTTGGTGAGTCCTTTTATATATTTTTCAGCTTCGGAATAATTATACTTGTAGGGAACTTTTTTTCCGGCATCCAGTGCTTCCCGGAAATATTTCAGCGCATTGGCCTGGTCGCCTTTGGCCAGATAAGATTTCCCGATGACCATGCAGGTCTTGTAACGGTTTGACGGATGCAGTTTCGGTTCATCGAGCAGCGGTTTCATGTAATAGATCACATAATCGTATCTTTTCTGTCCGTAATAGATATCCGCGATGAGCTGATACGTTTCGAAATAGAAATTCGAGCCTTTTTCGGCAGGAAGCATTCTGGCCATCTAGAGCAGCGTCATAGCGAACCGGGTATCCCGTTTCGGCCAGACATGGAGCATGGCGTGCCGGTTGAGCAGATAGCGCAGCTGGGTGTCGCTGTAGGATTCATTCCGCCGTTCCCTGGCCAGAAACGCTTCCAGTTCGGCGGTTTTCTTCAGCTTCATATACAGCGTGATCTGGACCGGGAGCAGGTTGAACCGGGCATTGGTATCGGGCGCCAGCCGGTGGGCTTTGGTATAATGTTCAGCGCGAATTCGAACTTCCCTGCCTTATATGCCGCTGAGGCCTGCTTGAGTTCTTCCGGATAACTTTGCGCCCACAGTGCCGCGGTCAGCATCGAGCACAGAACGGCCAATGTAATTTTCGTCATGGGATCCACCTGTCGATATGGTATTTTTTATCGATTTCAAGCTCAATATATAATTGTCGGTTTTATTTTTTCAAGCGGAAAAAGCCAAAAAATGAAGATTATTGCCGCTTTGCCGTAACGGATTCAGAATTTTCCGCAAAATTTGTTTTCGGTGAGGCTTTCCTGCTTTGATTTTTCGTCCGTGCGTGGTATATTGTCCGGCATGGTGAGGAAAACATGAAAATACAATGCCCGAACTGCAAAAAGATCACGGAACTGGAACATGTGGACCACGGTTCCCAGGTCGAATGTGTCTGTTCCTTTGTCTTTACGGTGGATGAGAAGACCATCACCGAAGAATTTACCGAGGTGGACAGCAAGCTGCCGGAACAGATCGGGCAGTACAAGGTGACCGGCTTCATCGGTTTCGGCGGGATGGGCAAGGTCTATCTGGCGGAACATCCGAATCTCGGGATCCCCGTGGCGATCAAAACCCTGCGGATCGAATACATGACTGACCAGGCTTCCTGCGAACGGTTTGTTCAGTCCGCCAAAATCTGCGCCCGGATCACGCATCCGAATATCGTCCGCATTTACGACTGCGGTTACGAAAACGGCAATGTCTATCTGGTCATGGAATACATCACCAACGGCAGTGCGCTGACCCTGCTGGAACAGGAAGGCAAACTGGACCCGGAATATGCGGTGTTCATCATGCTGGAAGTGTGTTCGGGTCTGATGGAGGCGGAAAAATTCGGGATCGTGCATCGCGACATCAAGCCGGAAAATATCATGTTCGATCAGGAAGGAACGGTCAAGATCCTGGACCTGGGCCTGTCGAAGATCATCGGGGACGACCGGCTCGGCAAAGAGAGCATCACCGCCTCGCTGACCGCGCTGGGCACGCCGCTGTATATGGCACCGGAACAGGCGGTGGACGCATCCAACTGCGATTCGCGGGCGGATATCTATTCGATCGGTGTCTCTTTATACCAGCTGTGCACGGGAAAAGTACCGTTCGATTCGGATGATCCGCACGAACTGCGCCGGATGCATGCGCTGGAAAAACCGGTGCCGCCGCGCCAGCTGGTGCCGTCGCTGCGTCCGGACCTGGAAACGATCATTCTCCGCTGCATGGAAAAGAAACGGGAGGACCGCTATGCCTCGATCACGGAGCTGGCGCTGGATCTGGAAGCCTATCTGAAAAACCGGGTGCTGCCCTCGACGATCCGGCAGAATCCTTTGGAACAGCAGAAGATCCAGGTCAAAAAGCGCCGGACGGAAGGCTCGTTCCTGCGCCGTCTTCATTACCTCTGGGTGGCCAATTACCGCCAGATCCCCCGTCCGATGCGCCGGCTGCTGCTGGCCGGCCTGATCGCCGCCGTGCTCCTCTCTGCCGCGGTGATCCTTCTCATGCCGGCTTCCGGTCCTGCGGTCCAGGCCAGGCGGGAACCTGATCCGCTCACGGCTGAAAAGATCCTGGCCGGACTGGCCCGTCAGGCTGCCGTGTATCTCCCGGATCAGGATTATGGACCGGTCATGGATCTGTATCGGAATTACAGCGGTTCGCTGGCGGACGAGACTCGTGCGGTCCGGCTGCAGATCGCGGACGGCTACCAGCTCACGCAGCGTCTGTCGGCTTCCGATCTGGTGGCATCTCTGGCGGAACTGCTGCTGCAGGGCAGCTATGAACAGGCCATGGAACTGTTCGAGAAGCGGAACGGGCCGAACCTGTGTCCCCAATGCCGCGTCTTGATTCAGGATTTGCTCGGGCTCCCGCGTCAATTTCAATCATACTGGCAGGAACGGCGCGGTCTGGAACTGACCATTTCCTTTATCCGCTACGGCCGGATCTTACTGAAGATCAACGACGCCGATCAGTCCGAGGTCTATGCCGTCCGCATGGACAACCGCCGTCAGATGCGTTTCAAATTTTCCGATCTCGCTTTGGAGGAACAGCTGAAGATCATCGGCAAATCGGGATCGTTACGCGATTTCCAGACCGGGATTTTTCTGCAGCAGCAGGGCAAAACGGAGGAGGCTGCCGCCGCTTTTGAGAAGGTTCCCGTGTTCGGTCCCGCGCTGGCCCGCCAGGTCAGGAGCGGGGGGGATCCGCAGGCGTCTGACAGAGGCTCTGACCGCAGTCGATAAACAGCACACTGCCGGTCATCGATTCATTTTCTGCCAGGAATACAGCACCTTGGCAGAGATCCTGCAGAGCGACCGGCCGACGGAGCGGGATGCTCCGCAGCGTTTTTTCCATCCGCGACTCCGGCATTTCCGCCGGCGGCAGGACCGGTCCCGGCGCCAGTCCGTTGACCCGGATCTCCGGCGCCAGCTGCAGCGCCGCCGCTTTCGTGGCGTCCGCCAGCGCTTTTTTGGAGAGCGCGTAACTGAATGAATGTTCATCCGGCCGGCAGATCCCCTGATCCAGCAGATTGATGATGCAGCCCGGTTTCCGTCCGTATTGCGCGAACAGCTGCATGAGGCGCACGGGCGCCGTAAAATTCACTGCCATCTGCTCATTCATCTCCGGCATCGTTTCGCCGCAGATCGTTTTGCGGATAAAAATCGACGCGTTATTGATGAGGACCGAAGCATCCGCCAGCATGGCCGGTGCGGTCTCTTCCAGTTTGTTCCAGTCGGTCAGATCGCAGATCCAGAGCCGATGTCCGGCTTTATCGCCGCCGATCTCTTCGAGCAGCCGCCGCGCTTCCGATTCCGAACGACGGCAATGAATGACCAGATGCGCTCCGCAGGCGGCGAAGGTGCGGACCAGAGCGGCTCCGACCCGTCGGCCGGACCCCGTAATCACCACTTTTTTTCCGTTCAATTCCATCTGTTTTCTCCCGATAATCTCCTAAACATGCCATTTTTTAGAGAAAAATCAAGCAAAATATCAGAAAAAAAATTGAAAAATTTCTTTTTGTGTTGTAAGTTACGCTTTTAAAATTAACTAATGCGCGGAAGGGAATCCGTCCGCGGTGAATTTTGCAGGAGTCATGATGCAGAAAACACCCAAAGGACTGCGTCTGCAGATCGGAATCTTCGGCAAACGCAACGCCGGAAAATCCTCGCTGCTGAATGCTTTGACCGGACAGGAGGTGTCCATCGTTTCATCCACTCCCGGCACGACTGCCGATCCGGTGGAAAAACCGATGGAACTGCTGCCTCTGGGGCCCGTCCTGCTGATCGATACGGCGGGACTGGACGACGATGCCGGCGAACTGGGCGGCCTCCGTGCCGGAAAAAGCCGCCGCATCCTGGAGCGGACCGATCTGGCCTTGCTGGTATCCGACGGTTCCTGGTCTGCTTTCGAAGAGCAGCTTGCTCAGGAACTCCGTCAGCGGAACATTCCCTTTATCGTGGTCTTCAACAAGACCGATCTGCAGCGTCCCGGTTCCGCCATTCTGGAAAAGCTTGCCGCGGCGAAAACCGAAACGGTGCAGCTTTCCGCCCGGACAGGGGCGGGTATGGACGATCTGCGCCGGTCGATCCTGCAGCTGGCTCCGGAGGATTTTATGAACTCCGCAGCCCTGCTGGACGGTCTGGCTCCGGCGGGTCAGCCGATCCTGCTGATCACTCCGATCGACAAGGAAGCCCCGCGCGGACGGCTGATCCTGCCGCAGGTCCAGGCGATCCGCGATGCGCTGGATCACGATGCCTGGTGTGTGGTGGTCAAGGAAAATCAGGTGACTGCCGCACTGGAGACCCTGAAAACGCCGCCCGCACTGGCGGTGACCGATTCCCAGGTTTTCGGCGTCGTCGGCAAACTGGTCCCGGAATCCGTTCCGCTGACCTCGTTTTCCATCCTGATGGCCCGCTTGAAAGGGGATCTTACCGCTTGTGCCCGCGGCGCTGCCGCCATCGGAAAACTGACCAATGATTCCACCGTCATGATCGCGGAAGCCTGTTCGCATCCTCCGATCGAAGAGGATATCGGCCGGGTCAAAATTCCTGCCTGGCTGCGGAATCACGGCCTGCCCGGCCTGAACTTCCGTTTTGTTCAGGGACACGATTTTCCGGAAGACCTGTCCGGGGTCGATCTGGTCATCCACTGCGGCGGCTGCATGTTCAACCGGCGGGAGATCCTTTACCGGATCCTGCATTGCGCCCGTCAGGGCGTTCCGTTCACCAATTACGGCACTGCGATCGCATATTGTTTCGGTATCCTGGAACGCGCGCTGAAACCTTTCCCCGAGGCCTGGCAGGCCTGGCATGAACAGATCGGACGGCCGGTATGAAAAGCAGTGTGACATTGGAACTGAAAGGTCCGGGAATCCATGTCGGAGGCGTGCGGGCATTCTTCTGGAAACTCGCTTCGGTTTTCCATCTTGCCGGCTGGGCCGCCAATTCCAGTGACGGCATCCTGCTCCGACTGGAAGGCAATGACGAACAGCTCAGTTCCTTCATCCGTTCGATACCGGCCTCGGTACCCGCCGCGTTCCAGCTGCGGCACGTCTGCGTTCTCCAGCGGGAACCGGCCGTTCCCGATGAGAAATGTCTGCCGAACTTCAGTATCCTGGATCCTCCTGAAAATACCCCTGAGGTCCGGCCGGACCTCCGGGCTTGTGATGATTGCGTGAAGGAAGCGCTCGATCCGGCCTCGCGCCGTTTCTGTTATCCGTTTTTCAGCTGTGCCGGCTGCGGACCCGGTTACTCGCTGTCGGTGCGCAGTCCGTTCACCCGCAGAAACACCTCCCTGACCGCATTCCCCATGTGCCAGGACTGCCAGGCGGAAAAAGATCATGGCGAACCCCGGCATCGGAAATCCGAACTGCTGGCCTGTCCGCTCTGCGGACCCCAGTTTTTCCTGCTCGATATGTATGGCGAACTGATCACGGATTCCAACCCGCTCTGTCAGGCCCGCGAGGCTTTGAGTCACGGTGAAATACTGGCGATCCAGTCCCTTTACGGCGGGTTCCAGCTCTTTGCCGATGCGCTCAATCCCGATACCATTCAGCGGCTGCGCCGCAAACGCAAATTGCCGACCCGGCCGCTGTGCGTGATCATGCGCAATTTGGAGACCGTCCGGAAATTCTGCGTCTGCTCCGAGGAAGAAGCCCGGCTGCTTTCTTCGCCGGAGGCTCCATTCCTGCTCCTGCAGAAGAAGCCCGACTGTTCCCTGCCGGAACTGATCTCCCCGGATACCGATACGCTGGCGGTAGGACTCCCGTCCTCCCTTCAGGAAAAACTGCTGTTCGAACATCAGGGCGACCCGGGGCTGCCGCCGCCGTTCGAAGTGCTGGTGACCTGCGGCGACAACCGCCCGGGCAAGGCCGAATGTCAGGATATCGATGAAGTTTTCAACCGGCTGATGGCATATACCGACAAATTCCTCTGTCACGACCTGAAAACCGGACATACCTGTCAATCGTCCATCTGCGAGATCTATCAGGGCAGGACCTTTTTCCACCGCCGTGCCCGCGGATATGTTCCCAAAAGCATCGTGATCAAAGAAGCCCTGACGCGGATCGTCGGCGCTTTCGGCTGCGACCTCCGTGCCGCGGTGGCGCTGGGGGTCCGGGACCGCATTATCCCGTCCCAGGCTTTCGGTTCGCTGGACGGCGGGAATGAAACTGCCGTGCTGGCAGACATGCTCGAACGGTTCACCTGGCTTTTCGATCAGGTGCCCGAACTCATGGTCTGCGATATGGACCGTGACAGTTTCAGCGCCCGAGCCTGCACCGATTTCGCCGACCAGCACGGCCTGCCGCTGATCACGGTCCAGACCCATCATGCGCACGCTCTGGCCTGCATGGCCGAACACAGCCTCAAACATGCCCTCGCTCTCGTGATGAACGGCGGGTCCCCGGGGCCCGACGGTTCCATCTGGGGGTCGGAATGTCTCGAAGCCAGAATGGACGGCTTCAGCCGGCTGGCCTCGTTCCGTCCGCTCCCGCTGACCCGCGGCCGGCCCGCCCGGCTGTTCCTGGCCTATCTGATCGCCGCTCATGCCGATCCTACCGACGAATTGCTCAGCCGGCTCGGCGCCGACCGGGCCGAATATGAACTCTGGCGGAATCAGCCCGATCTCCGCACCATGCCGAACTGTTCTCCGTTCCTGCTGGCCAATGCCGTCTGCGCGGGACTTGGCATCATTTCCGATTTCTGCACCTATCCCGAACGGGCTCTCGTGCTGCTCCGCAAATATGCCGGACGTTTCACCGCCGGAACCCGCATACCCGACAATATTTCGGTCGAGTTCCAGTTCAAATATTCCGAAGAAAACGGTTTCCGCCAGATCGACTGGACCGATACCATGCTGAACCTGTCCCGGATCCGCACCGTTTCGGAGTCGGACAAGGTCCTGTTTGCCGAGGCTTTCTACAACGCCCTGGCGGAAAGCATGCTGGCCATGAGCCTGTTCGCGGAAAGCCGCACCGGACTCCGCGACATCGTGCTTTCCGGTTCCATGTTCCTGGATCCCATCCTGTGCGCCAAGACCCGCGCCCGCCTGGAATCCCGTTCGTTCAAGGTCTTTACTCATGTCGATCTCGCCGGCGACGAATCCTGTGTGCCCGTCGGTCAGGTCTATGCCGCCGGAGAAACTGCCGAAAACTGATCTGCAAGGAGTTTTTATAATGCCCAAAGTCTATTTCAAAGCTGTCACCCCCCAGGCCCATCCCGAGGAGATCCGCGATTGTGCCGGCGCTCTGCTTGAGGAATTCCTGAAACGCGAAAACGTCCTGCTGGAAAAAAAGATCCCGCTGAAGGTCCATTTCGGCGAAAAAGGCAACCGTACCTTCCTCGGGCCGCAGACCTATGACGCCGTCATCGATCTGCTGGAAAAACGCGGCATCGAATGTTTCTTCGCCGAGACCAGCGTGCTTTACGGCGGCGAACGGTTCGAACGTGAAAAACATCTGAAACTCGCCGGACAGCATGGTTTCACCAGGTTGCCCGTCGTCATTGCCGACGGCGCTCACGGCGAGGATGCCTGCGACGTCCCCGTGAATCTGCGCCATTTCAAATACTGTTCCATTTCCAAAGTCCTGGCGGAATCCCCCCAGACCCTCGTCCTCGCCCATTTCAAAGGACACATGCTCGCCGGATTCGGCGGCGCCATCAAACAGCTTTCCATGGGATTCGCTTCCAAGGGCGGCAAAATGTCCATGCATCTCGGCGTCAAACCCCGCATCTGGAATTTCAAATGCAAACGCTGCAAGCTGTGCATGACCCGCTGTAACCAGCAGGCGATCACCATCGGTGAGAAAAAATCGTTCATCGATCCGCAGAAATGCATCGGCTGCGGCGCTTGTTTTTCCATCTGTCCGCATCATGCGGTGTCCATCCTGACTTTCGGCGGACTGTGGAACGCGCTGTTCCGCGGCAAATTCTTCCGGGAAAAACTGGTCGAATACGCCTATGCTTCCCACCATGGCAAACGCAATATCTACATGAATTTTGCGATTTCCGTGACGCCCGGCTGCGACTGCGAACCCCGGCCGATGCGCCAATGCGTGGACAATATCGGCATTTTCATCTCGGACGATCCGGTGGCGGTCGATTCCGCCTGCTGGGATGCCGTCGCCGACAGAGGAAAGAAATTCCGCGGCGCCGAACAGCTCGACTATGCCGTAAAAATCGGCCTCGGTTCACGGCAGTATGAACTGATCACTTTGTAAATCGAAAACAGGACTGACCATGATCAAGGTTGCCCAATGCTGGGAAGACGGCGTCGCCACCGATATCCCGCTGACCGAAATCCTGCGCAAGTATAATGCCAGGGCCGTACCATGGCCAATACGCCGATGTGACGAGCTGTAAGCCGCCCCTGGCGCTGGCGTCAAGCTGTCATTTTCTGAACCGGGATTTCTGGTCGATTTTCGAGGCAGCCAAAAAGACCGGCGTGTTCTATTTCCGGGGCCACAGCTGCGAGATGATGGACTGTCCGCAGATCTGGCAGCGTTTCGAATTGGCGATCCGCCTTCTAAGTGAAGATCCCGAGGTGGAATGGGTCGATGTGATCGATCTGGTCCCGCTCCTTCATTGAGGCTGATACGGGAGGACCCGGAACGTGACCGCGGCGGACCGTTCCTCCGGCGTTTCCGAAATCGCTTTCAGCGTGTATTTCCCCGGTGAAAATCGGTGCGTCCGTTCCCGGAAACGGCCGAGATACTTGCCGTTCAGGAACCAGTATGGAGCTGTGCGGCCGGCGGCCTGCAGCATCAGCGTCAGCGATCCTGCTTCCGGCATCAGATACGTTTCCGGCAGCGGCTTCAGGATCTCCACGCGGCTGTTCTGACTGTTCCCGCAGCTCCGGCACGGACGCAGCGGCGCTTCTTTCAGCGAATATCCTTGAAAAAATGATTTGCAGTCCGCCGTTGCCCGCAGTCCGCTGTATTCGCAGAGGCGGTCGAAACGGAAGGTCTCGGGAAAATCAGGCAGCACGCCGTGATCGGCAAACCGCGCCAGTCCTTCCATGATCCGTCCTGCCGCGGGCGCGGCGGCGGACTGTCCGACCAGTGCGGGCGCCGGCCGGCCGTCTTTGTTGCCGAACCAGACTCCGAGCGTGTAATTTTTCGAAAAGGCCGCGCACCAGGCATCATGATTGCCGTTGGAAGTGCCGGTTTTCCAGGCGAAAGAGAGACTGCCGGAAGTTCCCGGCATGGGACGCGTGAGCATCCGGGCGATCATCTCTCCCGTTCCCCGTGTGTAAATCCTGATTTCCGGCCGCTTTTCCGGAGCCGCCAGAAAAGTCGGCCGCTGCCATTTGCCGCCGCGGGCAAACACCCGGTATGCGGCCGTCAGATCCAGCAGCGAATGTCCGGCCGTCCCCAGCGCAATGGAAAGTCCGTCCGTCTGCCGATGGTTCGGAGCCATCAGATCCATTTTTTCGAACATTTCGAGAATGCGCGGCGTGCCGAGTTGCGCGGCGATTCGGACCGCCGGCGTGTTGAGGGAATCGGCCAGCGCTTCCTGCGCCCGGACCTCGCCCCGGAACGTGCCGTCGTAATTGCCCGGCGAATAATTGCCGTAGCGGACCGGCAGATCGCGCAGCACGGTATCGGAGCAGAGCAGTCCGCCGGAGATCGCTTCGGCATACAGAAAGGGTTTCAGGGTCGAACCCGCCGACCGCACCGCTGTGGCCGCATTGACCTGGCCGTTCCTCGGATCGTCGGGCGAGATGGTCCCGGTCAGTGCCAGGATCTTTCCCGTGGAATTTTCCAGCAGGATCCCCGCGGCATCGCGGACTCCGGGCAGGGTGCGGCACTGCCGGATCAGGGTCTCCCGCAGCAGCCGCGCCGCTTCCGGGTGCCAGGCGCAGACGATCCGGTATTGCCCGCTGCCCGCTTCCTTCGCCGCCAGGTCAAAATACATCCGGTCCGGTGTGTCGGCAAGACGCTGAAATTCAGCAGGAACGCTGTATTGCCGGAAACGCAGCGGTTCATGCTTTCTGATGTGATTTTTTTCCGCTTCCGTAATCATTCCCAGATGCACCAGCTGGCCCAGCACCCGGTCACGGCGGTCCAGCGCCAGCGGCAGGAAACGGTCCGGACGGTAGGCGTTCGGACGCTGCGGCAGTCCGCAGAGCAGGGCGCTTTCGGAGCGGTTCAACGCTTTCGCATGCTGCCCGAAATAATATTGGGCAGCCGCTTCGATCCCGTAGAGCTTGCCGCCGAATGGAAGACGGTTCAGATATTCTTCGAGGATCCGTTCCTTGCTGTGGAGCTGTTCCAGCCGCCTGGCCCGGATGATCTGTTCCAGTTTCCGTTTCAGCGAGCGGCGCGGACCGGTCTGCGTCATGCCCGCCAGCTGCATGGTGATGGTCGAGGCTCCGGAAATGATGCGTCCGTGCCGCAGATTCTGGCTGAAGGCGCGGAAGAAAGCTCCGAAATCGACTCCCTTGTGGAGGAAGAAATTCCGGTCTTCCACCGCCAGCATGATGCGGACCGTTTCCGGCGAGATCCCGCTGAGTTTCAGTGCAAACCGCCATTGCGCGTCGTACGTCCGCCTGACATGCACGGTCCGGCCGCTTTCATCCAGCCAGACGCGCGTCGGCGTCTGCCGCTCCAGATCGGCCATGGGATCGGGCGTCAGCCCCGGCAGAAAGTCCAGCACGAGCCACACAGAAAAAATGCCGGCCGCCGCCATAACAAGGACGGCAATGCCGGCATAGATCAGGATCCGACGGATCATTTCACCTCGAAAATGCCGCTGCCGGGTTCGAAGGCGCGCGTTTCGGGTTCATACATGGCTTCCGCGGAAGTGGACCCCATGGCAAATTTGCCGCGGGACACCGCGCGGGCCTGATAAATGATTTCTGCAGTTCCCTTTTTCCACAGGTCGCCGCTGAGCACAAATTCGCCCGGCCGCTTCTCTTCCTGTTTCACCGTCAGGTTTTTCTGCCTGGCGGCTGCCGCGGCGGGGCCTTTGGAACGGGTGGCAAAACGGTCGTCTTCGATCTCGAGTCCGCCCGGCAGCAGATCGCTGAGCACCACATCTTTGACCGCAGCACTGGATTCGAGCAGGATCCGGACCGTGACCAGGTCTCCCTGCTTGACCGAGGTTACCGGTTTGTCGTTGCGGAGGATGCTGCGCTTCACGCTCAGCACCTGCCGGACCGGTTCCGCTTTGACCGGAACTCCTTTGATCCGGTAAGTCACATAGACTGCCGAATTACCGGAATTGAGCACGGACACGGGCGCGGAACCGTTCAGACGGATGGTCTGATTCCTGGCCGGATCGACGTTCCGGGGTTTTTCTCCGGACAGGGTCACGGCCGCCGCGCCTTGGACTCCGGCGGAGCTGCGTTCCAGTTCGGCGAGCCCGAGCACCGCCCAGGCATTGGCATGGGTGACGCCCCAGCCGGAACCGTTTTCGCGGACCATGCGCAGCAATGTCTCGCGCAGCTTGGCGATCGCTTCAGGCGCATCGGTCTGCTGCTTCATCAGAATATAAAGCGTCATGCCGGCTTTCGCAGCGGGTCCGGCAAAATGCGGGGCGGAACCGTCGGTGCGCCAGATCTCCTTCCGGAGCAGACGTTTCAGATGAGGATACGCTTCGCCGGAATAACCGGTCTCGAGCAGGGCCGCCGCCGCGAGGAACGAGGCATAATCATCGGTCTTGCCCGCGAGAATGTTCCGGGCCCCGGAAAGGACCTCCGCGCGGCTGTTCTTCATCAACGCCAGCACATAGGCCGCGTAAGCCCGTTCGTAACGCGCCGCGGAAGCATTCTGCAGCAGGCCTTTCAGATATTCGCCCAGCAGTTTTTTCTGTTTGCCGTCACGCAGATTGTCGCCCGCGGTCAGGAAATGCGCCGCGTAAACGGTGCCGCCGGTCCATTCGGAGGTGCCGCCCGACCACATCGGGAACGCTCCGTTATACAGCATCATGGACAGGATCTTCGCCGCAGCCAAATTGGCTTTGACCTTGGCTGTTTTGGCCATCTGCGTGGAGATCACGCCGCATTTTTCCAAAGCGTCCGCGCTCAGGAACGGAAATGCCGCAGAAACGGTCTGTTCCAGGCAGCCGTATGGATAGCGGTTGAGCCAGTCCACCGCATTCCGCAGCATTGCCGCCGAGGAGCCCGAAACGGTGAGCGAATACTCCGCATCGGCGGCAAATGCCGGCACTTTGCCGGAGTCCCATTTTTCACCGGGTTTCAATGTCCGCATGACTGTGTAAGTGACGGCCGGATTCGGCAGTCGCACCGGCAGTTTCACTTCCCTGTATTTTACGATGCCGTCTTTTTTCAGCATGGCTTTGAGAGTGTAAAGTCCTTCTTTGGCGGGGACCTGGATCACGGTCCGGACGACTGCGGATTTGCCTTTTTTGAACCCCTGCTCGGACTGGATCTTCCTGCCGTCGGGCAGGACAAGTTCGAATTGCGCTTTACCGTCGGGCAGCTCGTGGTTGAACAGCGCAAAGGTCAGCTCGGCCTGGTCGCCCGGCGCACAGACCTGCGGCACGGTCGGCAGAATGTCCAGCTTGTCGCGCATTTTCAGCATCTTCTGCGCGGAACCGGCGCGGTCCGCCGCGGAGGCCACGGCCATCAGCCGCATCGCGCCCAGATGGTCCGGCAGCGTGATCTCGAACTCTTTGCTGCCGTTGACCTGGACCGGCGGCAGGACTGCAATTGCAGATTTCTGCGCGGCTTTGCGGGTCTGGCTCAGTCGTTTCCCAGCCGAATCGGAAGCGCCGCCGCCGATCTTGCCGTCACGGCCGATCTTCAGATCCGGATACAGCAGACTGTAAATATCAGTAAAGACGAAATCGCAGTCATAGGCGCCGTAGAAATAATCGAAGATATCCGGCGTCTTGTAATTGGTCAGCGCCAGAATGCCTTCATCCACGGCGAACAGCTGGACCATGCCGTTGGCCGGCTGTCCTTCCGGCGTTTTGAGGCTGATTTTAACTTTGATCTTTTCTTTCGGCATGGCTTTTTCCGGCACGGTCAGCTCAAGATCAAGTTTATGGCGTTTCTGTTCCAGATTGAACCGGACCAGTCCGAACTGACGCGTTTCGCCGGAGACCAGCGTCAGACCGGCATAACACGCCGAAGTCTCGACTCCCGCCGGGAGCTGGACCGTGAGTTGGTTTTTGCCTTTTTTGACCGGAAAAGCCGCGTATGAGGAGAGTTTCCGGCCGCCCAGCGCGATCAGCACGGCGCCGTCCGAAGCACTGTTCAGCGTGATCGAAGCCGTTTCGCCCGGCCGATAAAGTTTCTTGTCGGTGGTGCAGGAGATGACCGCCGGGTTGCTGCTGCGGACACCGCCTTCGCCATACCAGTGCCAGAATTCCAGCACAGTGCGCATGCCGCCGCATTCCGCGGTGAGTTCGTAACTGCCGCCCGGCAGTTTTTCACGCAAGGTCCCCTGAAGCAAGTCGCCGGTTTCGATCGTTGCCGTGCCAACGGGTACTTTTTCCCGGACCCATTCGCGGGACAGTTTATTGCCGTTCTTTTTCAGGACATATTTCCAGTCATTGCGCAACAGGTTGAGTTCGATCTTCTGATTTTTCAGCGGCGCGGCCGTTCCTTTTTCCGCCTGGAAAAATTTCCAGCTGATCACCGCCTGGTCTTTTTCCGACTGCTGCTGCAGTCCCAGATAATATGCGGTCGGATGGTAGATCACCGAGGTGTTCGCAGTGACCGCCCGTCCGCCCGGTTCGCTGACCTGCGCCGCCGCATTCAGCACGACCGGAGCATACGCTTTCCCGCCCAGCGAGGCAAAGCCCGGATAGGTGATCTTCTGGCCTTTTTCCGGCAGTTTGCCGCTGCGGGAGAATTTCCTGCCGGGGGTGAATTCCTTAGACCCGACGGTCCAGTCCTTCCACTCGGGACGCGGCGCGGCCGGCTTGGGCAATACCGAGAACTGATACGGCGGCTTGTCCAGCTGTCCGCCGAAATAATATTCCGCCGAGAACGTGAAATCGGCCGCTTCTTTCTTCACGGCAAGGTCCGTTTGTGGTCCTTTCAAGCTGACCTTGATCCGGTCCGGCACGAAATCCGCCGCCAGAAAGCTGGCCGAACCCCAGAACGAGGAATCATCGGCGGACTTGCAGTTCACGTCATAGCTGCCGCCCGGCGCATCTTCCGGCAGGATGAACGAGGTATGGACCACTCCGCCGCTTCCGGTTTTGGTCTTTTTCGAATAGATCACATTGCCGCTCGGATCCTGCACCGTGACCAGGCACGGAACGGACGGCATTTCCTTCAGTTCGGGATTCCGGACCCAGACCGTGGCGTAGATTTTTTCGCCCGGACGGTAGACGCCGCGTTCGGTATAGACCAGCGCCCGCGGCTCGGTCGAACTCTGGTTTTTCCCGGACGATTCGAATTCCGCCAGCGAATGTCCTTTATAAGAGATATCCTGCTGGAAGACCACATCCGTTCCCGCTTTGACCAGCAGCCCATACGGCGCATCGGTCTTGTCGCCGCCGGCGGCGGTTTTGCCGTAATCCAGTTTCACCAGACCGGAAGCATCGGTTTTGCCCCGGCCCAGCAGCTGATATTTTCGGCTGACGAGCGTCACTTCCGCTCCCGCGCAGGCCGAACCGTCGGAAAGCCGCCGGACCGCCGCGAACACCCGGTGGTTTTTCTCGTCGATCACACACTGCGGCGCCAGATCGGTCACCGCCACGGCCAGCTGGATCGTTCTTCCGGCAGAATTCTTGTCTGCTGCCGTGAGGTGCAGTCCGTAGATCCCGGTCTTGTCCATGGGCAGCAGCTTGCTCAGGTCCAGTCCGTAATTGACCGTCTTGTTGCGCGGGATTTTGACCGCGATCTCCTTTTCGGCAATGAGCTTGCCGTAATCCAGCGCCTTGATATCTCCGTCCCAATCCGGTTCCGCAGAAAAACGCAGCAGATTGTTTTCATACAGATGGAGCACCTTGACTTTGATTGTGTCCAGATTGCAGACCTCCAGCGGCAGGATCCGGTTGGCGCGTTTCTGCGGAAAGACCAGTCCCGAAGACAAAGCGCTCAGCACGGTCGGACGCGCCGGGAAACGGATCTGGAATTCCGCATCGTATTCCAGCTTGCGCCCCTCGTCGTTGGCCACCCCTTTACATACGGTGAACCGGTAGGTCGTCTCCGGCTGGAAGTCCGCATGGAGCATGACATAACTGTAGTGGTCCCAGGAAATCGTAAACGGCAGGGCAGGGGTGATCGTGATCTGTTCCTTTTTCAGCCCGTGCAGTTTTTCCGGATCGGTATTGAACTCGATGAATGCGGTATTTCCATCATACCGGCCGGTCTTTTCCACGATCAGCGGACGGATCTCCGGTTTTGATTTCTTCATTCGAGCTTTTGTTTTAATTCCGGCTTTTTTGACGGCGCCCGCCTGCCGGACGGCATTCGCCTTATCTTCTTGGAATTTCCGATGATAGCAGACATTCAACGTGATGGATGCGATGAGACCCGCTCCGAGAAGCGCCGACAATACACCTGTAACTTTATTCATGGGTTCCGCCTTTATGGGTAAGAGTTTTTTGAAATTCCGGGAGGATTTTCTTTCTGAAAACGGAATTTAGTATTGCACTTTCAAAAGTCAAGCCGCAGAATCAAAAAAAACGAAAAATTTTTTCGCCGGAACGGCAGGACAGTCATTGGTCCGGAAGATGTGACATAACGCGAGATGCAAGTGCGTTTCCCTTATGATCCCGTTTCAGACCTTGGCATACAGTGTAATCTCCAAGTCCTCATCATTACGGAAGAGGAAAAACTGGCGAAGGATGTTCGATAATCAGGGCGGCCGGTGATTTTATTCCGCGCGGGCGCCGTCGCCGATGGCGCAGAGGATCGTCTTGATCTCCTTGCCGGTCATGGCACGGTAGGCGGTTTCCAGCCGGTTCCGGTAGGATTCCGCGTCCGCGAGCTTGATCAGGTGGATCGTGATGCCGCCGAAGCCGCCGCCGCTCAAGCGCGCGCCTATGCATTCCGGCAGGGTATGCGCGATCTCGACCAGCGCATCCAGTTCGGGACAGGAATTTTCAAAATTCACCCGGGAACTTTCGTGGCTTTCGAACAGCAGCCGTCCGAATGTCCTGACGTCGCCGGAGCGGAGTGCTTCCACCCCCTGCATGACCCGCTCGTCTTCTCCCACCACATGGAGGGCGCGGCGGTAATCGGTGATATCCATGTCGTTCTTATAACGTTCGAGCATGGCGCGGTCGACGTCCCGGAGTTTTTTCACGGAGGATTCTCCGGCCGCGATGACGGCGCAGGCGTTTTCACAGCTTTCGCGCCGGCGGTTGTAGTCCGATTCCACCAGATTGTGTTTCACCAGCGTATTGGCGACCAGAAAGCCGTATCCGGCGGGCAGGGGAACGGTGTCCAGCACTTCCACTTTGCGGAAATCGCACAGGATCAGCGAATCTTTTTTGCCGAAAATGGAACTGAACTGGTCCAGCAGACCGGTTTTCAGGCCGAGATAAATATTTTCCACGGACTGGCCGACCCTGGCCCAATCGGCTTTCGGCAGTTCGATGCCGTAAACCTTTTTCAACCCATAGCAGAAAGATATTTCCAGCGCGGCGGAACTGCTCATGCCGGCGGAAAGCGGCACGGTGCTGGACAGCAGCAGATCGAACGCGCCGAATCTGATCCCGCGCCGGCGCAATTCCACCAGCACACCTTTGATGTAATTGGTCCAGTCGCCTTTGGCCGGATGGTCGAGATCGTTGAGGTCGATCGTGAAAGCCTGACCCTCCAGCGCGGTGTCGCGCAGAGTGCAGAGACTGCCGTCGCGCCGGGCCAGTGCAATACTGGTGGCCTGTTCGGTGGCCGCGCTCAGCACGAAACCTTCATTGTAATCGGTATGGTTG
>SUWI01000102.1 GCA_015061565.1 Lentisphaerota bacterium | reverse complement strand
AATCCCTTCATCACTCCGAACGAATTCATGATCGATCCCATGGACCACGGCGGCGACAACGACGGCCGCTGCTGGTGCGCCCGCTGCGAGGATTTCCGGAAAAAACATCCCTGCAAGGATGATACCGAGATCATCTGGCAGGTGATTGGCGAGATCGCCGAACACGTCGCGAAAAAATATCCCGGCTGCTATATCAGCACGCTGGTCTATCCGCCGAAACGGCTGATCCCGCAGACCATCCGGAAACCGAAAAACATCCGGGTCCGCATCTGCATGCCCGGCGCCCGGCTCCTGCTCCATCCGGATAAGCTCGAAAAGGATATCCGGCTGCTGACCGGCTGGGGCGACTTCCTCGGACCGAAGAATATCCCGCTGTGGGTCTATCAGTGCAATGCCTCGTTCGGCAATTTCATGCCCGGCATCCCGGACAGCTATCCGCATCTTACCGCCAGATTCATTAAGCAGGTCCGGCCGCTCAGCGCCGGAATGTTCTGCGAAAATCACAACCTGACCCATACTTACCGCAATCTGGATGTCTATATTTTCATGCGTCTGATGTGGAATCCGGATCTGGATGTGGAAAAGGAACTGGATGATTATTTCCGTTTCTATTACGGACCCGCCGCCGCGCCCGCCAGAGAATTCTTCACCCGGCTGGAAAACAACTGGGCTGAAATCGACCGTCTGGTGTTCGGCGATCCGAAGAAAAGCGCCTCGCTGGGTCTGGCCGGAAAAGACAAGGATACGGCCCAGAAACTGGCCTGGGGCAAAGTCTATACCACGGACGAAATGAAAAAGCTCGAAGCCCTGCTGCGGAAGATGGAACAGCTCAGTTCCGCCGATCCTGTGTATGCCCGGCGCGTCGGACTGCTCCGCAAATACCTGTTCCAGATCATGAAATCCGAACGCAGCATCGTCATGGACAAGGAAGACAAGCGCAAAGAGCTCAAGCTGCCGGTCCTTTTCAGTTCGGCTGAAACTTTCCCCTCGGACGGGGAATGGAGCAAGGCCAAAGAATATCCGCTGATCTCCGCCCAGCGGCTGGATCCGAAACTCCAGGCCGGAGGTTCGTTCCGCGTACTGGCATCCGATTCCCTGCTGTTCATCCGGGCCGACCTGAAAGAACCGGACATGGCTGGCAGCGCGACCGTCCGGTCCCGCAAATCCGGCAATGCGGACATCTGGATGGACAACTGCGTCGAGCTGTTCTTCTACACGGAAAAGACCAGAAAATTCTGGCAGATCATTGTCAACGACAACAATGCGTGGAGTTCCCAGACCCGCGGCCGCGTGCTGGCCCGCTGGGTGCAGATGAAGGGGCTGAAAGTGAAAACGCAGCGCAAGGCCGACGGCTGGACCGCGGATATGACCATCCCGCTGAAAGAACTGAAAACCGACAAGACCGATCTGCGGTTCAATTTCACGCGGGAACGCAATATAAAAGGCCTCAAAACGGAATTTTCCACCTGGTCGCCGCTCGCCATGCTCGGCAACTGGCACGATCCGGAAAATTACGGCAGCATGATCTTCAAATAAATGCAAGTCAGGTTGATATTTTCCGGAATCCGGGTAATGTATGGAAGATATTTCGAAAGCTATAAATGCAAGGGAAAAGCAATGGAAAGGATGAGCAAATGAAAAAGATTCTGTTCATCCTGCTGTCCGGTTTTTGCGCAGATATTCAATTATTTCGCTTGAGTTTTAACATAATCAGTTCATAAAACAAAGCCAATTGCGATTGGTAAGGAGGTCTATGCACTGAAACATGATTTTTTGTGGTTTTTTCAAGGAAAAATCACAGTCGAGGCGTCAAAATTGGTTTGACGCTGAAAAAACAACTTTTTAACAAGAAGAGCCAAAACGTTTTGAAATTGGCTCCTTGAAATAAAGGAAACGTCCGATGAAGAAGATCCGTGTCACGATCTGGAACGAGTATATGCCCCAGCAAACCCGCGGGGCAATCTACGAAGCGTATCCGGAAGGGCTCCATGAATGCATCCGCCTGGGGATCGCCGCAGGGGATCTGGAGATCCGGACCGCGACCATGGACCAGCCGGAACAGGGTCTGCCCGATGAGGTTCTGAACTCGACCGACGTCCTCGTCTGGTGGGGACATGCCGGACACGAACAGGTGAGCGATGCTCTGGTGGACAAGATTCAGAACCGGGTCCTTTACGGCATGGGGCTGATCGTCCTGCATTCCGCACACATGTCCAAGATTTTCCGCCGGCTGATGGGAACCCGCTGCCGTCTGAACTGGCGCGAAGTCGGCGAAAAGGAACGGCTCTGGGTCGTGGCGCCCGAGCATCCCATCGCCCATGGCGTTCCGGAAACGTTCGTGGTCCCGCATACCGAAATGTATGGCGAACCGTTCGACATTCCCGATGACGGCAAGATCGTGTTCATGTCCTGGTATGAAGGCGGCAACGTGTTCCGCAGCGGCGTGGCTTTCCGCCGGGACAACGGCAAGGTCTTCTATTTCTCGCCCGGCCATGAGACCTTTCCGATCTATCGCGATCCGGTGATCCTGAAAATCATCGGCAATGCCGTCCGCTGGGCGGCTCCCGAGGAGATTTTTCCCGAGCGTGTGACCCGCCGGCCCGAACCAGTGGAAAAGATTACCACGGAAAATCCGGCGAAACCGCAGCAGGCGCTCACTTGATCCGGAGGACGCGGCCCGCCCGGACCGTTTTGACCTCCGGGTCGGGACTGTAAGCCAGCTGTCCGTTGACATAAACGGAATCAATTCCTGTCGGCACCCGGTTTACGACCAGGAAATCCGCCTTGCTGTCAAAATTGTCGAGGTCGAGCAATACCAGGTCCGCAAAGAAACCGGGAGCAACCACGCCGCGGCCGCGGATGTTGAATTTGGCGGCGGGAAGACTGGTCATGCGGCGGATCACGTCGGCATACGGACAGCGTTTGGACGCGATGCGGAAGAACAGCGGGAAGGAGCCGAACGCGCGGGGATGTCCGCCTTTGCTGTTCCGGGAACGGATGGTGCTGTCCGAACAGCAGACCACGTAAGGATCGGCCAGAATGCGGTTCATATTGTCTTCATTCATACTGCCGAAAGCGGCGGACGGGGATGACACGGAGGGAGAATATCTGGCATGTAAAGCCGCATCTCCGGCGTGAAAAATCTGCGGGAAAAGTCCGCTGCCGGATGTTCCATGGCCGGGCGACTTCGATCTTTCCGCAATCGGTCCGGATATCGGTTATTACCGGCGGAGTCAGAAACACGGGATCTCTTTTTTGACTGGCTTCAAGTGATTCGTTTCGCGCAGCACGGTTTCCTTCAGTAGTTTCATGGTGTGCCGCACCCTGCATTGGGTGATATAATGCGTGACCGTGATCCCGTAAGCCCGCCGCGAAGATCGGCAACGGGATTCCGGAAGCGTGCGGTGCCATGCTCATTAAATAAACCGCCCGGATCACAAGGTATTCAATCGGCGGTATTTTTCGCAGACCTCGCGGGATAAATGGAATCACTGGGCTGAAAGATTGATTTCGGCGCCTTTCAGTCCTTCGCTCTCCGCCTGGAGGACCGTTTTCCCCGCCTCGCCGGAACTTTGCAGATAAACGACCGCTTTCCCCGAAAAAAGGGTGCATTCCGGAATGCCGAACGGTTCCAGCGAAGTCGGATTTCCACCATCCGCCGCCAGCAGTTTCAAGGCTGAACCGGTCAGCGAAAATTTAACCAGCGGCGTCCGGTCCGCGCAAAGCACGCCATGCCGGTCCGTCACGGAAACCGTCACAAAAATCATGTCTTCGCCGTCAGCGGCACAGCAGTCCCGTTCCGTTTCCAGACGGATCTCCGCCGGTTCTTCCGCGGTTTTCAGGATCTCTTCCGCGCAGCTTTTCCCGGCGCGGTATCCGACGGCGCGGACCGCTCCCGGTTCCCATTCCGCATCGTGCCAGATGAAGCGGTAGCGTTCCGCCAGCACCCCGGAACCGAAAAACGGTTTGATGCGCCCCAGGGAATGTCCGTTGATGAAGAGTTCGACTTCATCGCAATTGGAGAAAACGTGGATGTCCAGCTTCTGTCCCGGTTCCCAGTTCCAGTGGTGCGGAACGATATGGACCATCGGAGGCCCCTGCTTCCGCCATTGCGACTGAAACAGATAAAAGAGGTCCTTCGGCAAACCGACCAGATCGACGCAGCCGAAATAACTGCTCCGGGACGGCCACTCATACGGACACGGTTCCCCCAGATAGTCGAATCCGGTCCAGACGAACTGTCCCGCCGCGAATTCATATTCATCCTGGCTGAGCAGTTCCGCTTCCGGCGTATGGGACCACGTGGGAATGTCCAGACAATAGGACGAGCATTGTCTCTGCTGAAACTCTTTCCGGCGCGGATGCCGGCCATAAACGTATTCCCGGGCGGGGAAATAATAGATGCCCCGGGACGAAAACGTGGAAAGGGTTTCGGATCCGATCACGGGACACTTCGGAAACCGCCGGTGAAATTCGGCGTAGGACTGGGGCCGGTAATTCCAGGCGGGAATATCAAGCTCATCGGCGATCCCGGTCTCAATGGCCAGTTCGCAGGCATCCAGTCCGGCGGTGACCGGACGGGCCGTGTCGTGTTTTTTCACGATGGCGACCAGCCGCCGGGCGATCAGGTCGCCGCGCAACGACTTGTCGCGGATCTCCATGAGCTCGTTCCCGATGCTCCAGAGGATGACGCAGGGATGGTTGCGGTCGCGCCGGACCATTGCGGAGAGATCCTTTTCGGAATCTTCATCGAAATGGACGTTGTAATCGTTCGGGGTTTTCCCTTTGCGCCAGCAGTCGAATGCCTCGTCCATGACCAGGAACCCGAGTTCGTTGCAGAGATCCAGCAGCTGCGGCGCGGGCGGATTGTGGCTGGTCCGGACCGCATTGCAGCCCATCTCTTTCAGGATCGTAAGCTGCCGTTTCGCCGCCGCCTTGTGGAACGCCGCGCCGAGCGGTCCCAGATCGTGATGCATGCAGACCCCGTTGATCTTCACCCGTTTCCCGTTGAGGAAAAAGCCGTGCTCGGGGTCAAAGCGGATCTCCCGGATTCCGTAACGGACCGTCTCGGAATCGGAATATTCCGCCGTCCGGATCGTAATCGTCACGTCATAGAGGTGCGGCTCTTCCACGCTCCAGCGTTCATAGGCGCCCAGTTTCAGCACTTCTTCGAAAGCCGTCCCCTGTGCCGGAACCGGAAGGGGGATTTCCCTGCGCCCGAATAGAGGTGATTCCAAAACCAGAGTTCCGGGACAGGATCTTCCGGTGTGGTTTTCAATGAATCCTTTCACCGAAAGGGCATCTTCGCCCGGCAGATACTGCAGATGGACCGACCAGTCCTGAAAATGGACGGGGTCTCTCTCGATCCGGTAAACCGGACGGTAAATGCCGGCACCCGGATACCAGCGCGCGGAACACGGCAGATTTTCCGCCGTGACTTCCAGCTGATTTTCCCCGGGTTTCAAATAATCGGTGACATCCGCCGCAAACGAACTGTAGCCGTAATTGCAGGAAGCCGCGAGCTTGCCGTTGAGATACACTTTCGCATGGCTCATCACGCCGTCGAAAAGCAGCGATACCCGTTTCCCCTGAGCGGAAGGACCTTCGATCATGCGGCGGTATTTCGCTTTTCCGACATGCGGAAGGGCTCCCGTCCTGCCCGTATGTTCATGGTCGAGGTCTTCCCCATTCTGCACGATATGGAGCTTCTGGAGGTCATTTTCGCGGTCGAAAGGACCTCCGGCGGCCCAGTCGTGCGGGATCGTGACCGGAACCGGCGCCGGATCCGATTCCCGTTGGAACAGCCAGTCTTTCAATAATTTTATATCTCGCACTTTTTAATCCCCGTGAAGTCAAATCCAATCTGGATCAACAGTTACAGCATTTCAAGTTACCGGGTGAACGCCGCTTTTTCCGCTTCCAGTTTTTCCGCAAATGCGGTGTTGGAAATGCGGGGTTCCTGCTGCCAGAGCCCGAACTCGTAATTTTTGAAATCCGGCTTCAGCGCAATCGAAAGTGACGTCGTCCAGCTGTTGCGCAAGATGAGTTTTGCCTGTTTGATGCTCCCGTGATCCAGCAGGATCATGACCGGCCCCTGCCCTTTTCCCGCGGCGGAACCGTCGAACTTTTTATCCTGAAGCACCAGGTAAGTATCTTCCGGCGTGAGTTCCCAGATTTTCTGCCGCTGCTCCAGGGTCCTTGCGGGCGTCACGGCCTCGCGTTCGTAGACCTTGTCCCACAACACCTTTTTGTTCTTCATGGCCAGATGGGAAACTATGGCGGTGAAAGAAACCTGCGCGCTTTTGATTTCCTCGAGACGGTCCGGCGCGGGTCGGATGCTGCCCCAGAGCACGGGCGAATCCGGCCGCATCCAGAACCGCAGGATCACTTTGGCGCCGTCGAAATTGAATTTCGCCTCGCATCCGGCCAGATCCCCTTCCTTCCACGGCACGAAATCTTCGATTCTAGGGGTGATTCTGGCGCAGGAAATGCCGTTCACGGTGAGGTGCAGGAAGTTCACCAGATTGCAGAATCCGAACGGTCCGGCGGAAAGCCAGAACTGCATCCGTGGCGGCTTTTCCCCGGAGGGCTTGCTCTGCACGATGATGAAACGGTATTTGTTCTGCGCATTGTAGATCGTCGCCGCCTGTGCGAACGAATACGACTGCGGCCGGTAGACATGCGTTTTTCCGACTTTCACGCCGACCGGCATATTTTCCGCCGCGGACAGGGACAGCGCGAGACATCCCGCCGCCAGAAACATCCATGCTTTTTTCATTTGTTCATTCTCCTTTTCCGGCAAATTTGATGATGCCGAACATGGCCAGATTGTGATTGTTGCCGAGCGACATGGCGCTGCCGCTGTATTCGCGGTTTTCGCCCATCTTGTTGCGGACGATGTTGCAGTGCCAGGTGTCATACGGACGCGGGACTTTCGTGTCCGGGAACACGCTGAACGGAATGAAAAATTCCGCGGTCCATTTTTCCGAATCGAATTTGGACTCGACCTTGAATCCCGGCGCTTTCCAGTTGCTGTCGAACGGCTGCGGGATCGGCAGATGCCGCTTGGTGCCGAGGAACTGATTCTTCAGCGGATCGAACACGAACTGAAATTCCGTTTCACGTTTCATGCCGGGCGAGAAGATCATTTCCCAGGTGTCGTTCGCCCAGAAGTCCTTCGATTTGTCCGCGGCGGGCGCGTAACTGGTTTCGAGCAAACCGTAAATGCCGGACTTGTTCCAGGCGAGCTTGACACTTGCCGGATATTTCGGAGCAATACCGGACCCCCTGGGATCGATGAGCGGCATGGCCTTGACCTGGGACCAGAACGGTTCGGAACCGGTGCCGTCCAGCGTAACGGTTTCCGAATCAAGCAGCTGATGCACCTGGTAGACGGGCCGTTCGTAGGACAGCTGGTTCTTCATGGCGGCGAAGGCTTTGCCCCAGGGCGCCAGGAACACCTTCAGGCGCTTCTCCTCCACGCTGCCGGGCTTGACCGACTTTTTCGCCTGGGCCAGCAGAGTTTCCATTTTCCGGATCTCCGCCATGGGATACAGGATCCCGGGTCCCTCGGAATTGAGCGCATATTTCCGGTAGCATTCCCGCAGCATTTGATGGAATTCCCGCAGCGCCGCTCCGGTTTCTTTTCCATAGAAGGGCTCCCAGTGCAGGTCAACGGCCTTCGCCGCATCCCAGTCCGGATTCCACATGGAGCGGTAGGCGCAGTAACTGCTGGTATAATGGAACCAGACGTTTTCGCCCGGCCGGGAAATGCAGTGGTCGTAGAACATCTCCTGCCGTCCCAGATATTTGCCCATCCGCTTCGGAATGTCCCCGACGAATTCGCCGCAGACCGCGTTCACGAAGGGATTGGCACCCGTGTACAGCCAGAGTTTCTGCACCGGACGGTTCCCCAGCGACTCATACCACTCTTTCGCCAGCCGGACGGCCGCTTTCATCCGTTTCGGATCGCGGGTTTTCGCGGGCAGTCCGCCGATGCAGAGATCGACCTCGGTATTCGGCGGCAGGGTCCAGCGCGGATCCGTGCCCGCATACTTGACGTTGTAATATGCCATGATGTAAAGTTTTTTGCCGGGCAGTTCCTCCGCGATGCGTTTGGCGAGATACTGGTGGAAACGCGCATAGATGTTCGCCATGCCGGCGGTATCGCCTCGAGCCAGGTCCTTTTCCGTCATCAGTCCGAGTTTCCGCACGGTCGGATCGTTCATCACCTCCGAATCCGGCATCAGAGTGTCGCATACGCCGAAGGAAACATAGGTCTGACTGCACCCCTGGCTGCGGTATCCGCCCTCGTCGACCTTGCCGTTTGACTCATAGAATTTCTTATAGGACCCGATCAGCAGGTCGGCGAATTTCAGGTCGATCACATTGAAATAATTGCCGATGTGCGCTTTGGGATTGTACCAGAATTTACCTTTCGGCGAGGTATAGAAAATCGTTTTCAGTTCGTCAGGATAAGCCTTGGCAATGCGTTCCGGCCGCGGACAATGGGTGCAGCCACGCGGGATCGTGCCGCCCATGCGCCAGCTTTCCAGAAACTTCAGGTCCTTCTTCGTGATCTTCCCCAGATACGGTTCCCAGAATTTCTTTCCGGCGGGATTGTTGATGGTGCAGTTCATGCAGTAGAACCATCCGTTCCGCTGGTCGAAATACGGCGCGTCTTCGTAATGCACGGGCGAGATGGTCAGGTTTTCGATCTTCGGCGCGAGCGTTCCGTATTCGCCGGGATAATAGTACCGGACGCCGAGGAAACGTTCATTGAAATCATAAGCGCCGTAGAGCGTGCCCAGGCTCGACCCGCGTCCTTCCAGCGGCTTCATATTATAGCCCTCGATCAGCGAGGAGTCGTTGCCGGCGATGATGATCCCCCGCTCAAAGCTTCTGACCGCGAATCCCTGCGGCGGCAGTTTGGAAACATCCACCCCGTTTCCCCGCGTGATCCCGTTGTCGCCGACCACGATCAGACAGGTATATTTGGCGGCATCCTTCACATCGGCAACGACCGGTTTTTGTCCGGTGCATTTTTCGATGGCGTCAGCGATTGCCGCAACCGCCGGACCGATGCTTTTTTTCGTGCGGTTCTTCTTTGCCATCCGTGCCTCCGCTTTGGTGTCGTAAACAATGGCAAAGTTCTGTTTTCCGTTTTCGATCAGTTTGACCGGGGCGTGAGCCTCCGGGGTCTGCAGTTTGACCGGCACGAGTTCCGGGGTGTTCAGATCATACGCTCCGAGGGAAACTTCGCCCGCCAGCGTGATGATCCCGACAATAGCACAAAATATTTTTTTCATGTTTCCGTCCGTTTCTGTTGGTTACCAGTTATATGGGGAATAGCCGAAAGTATAAGCTCCGACGGGAGTCTTCCTTTTCTCGTAATACGCATCGCCGTTCGCTTTGATTTTTGCTTGATAGTAATAAGGATAATAGCCGAAATCGAAGCCGGTTATATTCAGCAGACTGACACCTTCCGCCGAAACATGGCCATCCGCGAACAGGCAGCTGCTTTTGCGGCTGTGCCGGTAGCAGACCATTTTATACGGTTGTTCAGAAAGGGTGAGCCTCCCGCGGCTCCGGTTTGCCAAGGTGTCGTTATTGTACCAGCCGTCGCAATGGACCAGCACCTTGCTCGGTTTCTTCAGGTTCCGGAGCGCACTCGCCCAGTTGGCATCTCCAAAGCATCCCGAATTGTACGGATAGGAACAGCCGTATCCGAGCACATCAGCGCTTCTCAGCCGCTGTGCGGGGCACACCAGCCACTTCGGGACGATATTGGCACCGTTATCCGGTATCTTTTTCTTCCAGCTGAAATACGGGGCATAGGCGTTGCACCAGTAATAAGTATATTCCTTGTCCCTCGTCTCCGTATACATCTTGCAGATAGTGTACCAGCCGTTGTAGTCACCCGTGTACATGGACATGGCGGTCCCGATCTGTTTCAGGTTGGACATGCAGGAGATCCCGTATGCCTTTGCCCGGGCCTTGTTCAGCGCCGGCAGCAGCATCGAAGCCAGGATCGCTATGATCGCGATAACGACCAGGAGTTCGATCAGCGTAAATGTCGGATTGGAGATTTTACGCTTGCCGGATTTCCTTCCGGACACATTTTTCTGCCATGGATTTGTTTCGAGCGTCTTCATAACTTGATCCTTTCTGTTAGATAAGTTGATTGATTCATTCAGTCCCGTATTCCGAAACCCTGCCGCGAAAAACCTGCCGTTCCGGAGAGACATCGCTGCGCAACAGCTGCTGGACAGCCTGATAACCGATCCGGACCGTGTCATGCCAGGAATAAAAACTTCTGCCGTTCCCGATAAAATCACGGACGGAACTCCGGTGGAAAAATCCGCAATACAGTTCCGGAAAAGATTCCCGGACCGCCACCAGCGAATTGAACGTGTTGATGAAGAGGCAGTCGCAATGATGCTTCTTCAGCAGGTCTTTCATCACCTTGCCGGCCGCGGGAGCCGACAGGTTTTCCGGTATCGACACCAGCGGCGGGACGTGATCCGGAACCAGTTCCGCCCATTTCTTCCGGATCAGTTCTGGCATGATGTTTTCCGGATCGTCGAGATATGACATCACGAATCCCGGACGGCGGCATCCCTGCCGGAAGGCATGGTCCAGCATTTCATCGACCTCATATTGACGGTCCAGAAGGAAATCATGCCATCCGGGTTTGGTCAGGAATTTGGCCAGTTCCTCGGGATAATACTTCCGCTGTTCCCGGATCACGACGACTTTACAGCCCGCCGCAGACAGGAATGGAAATATTTTCAGGAACCACAGACTGCATACGATCACCAGACTGTCTTTGTTCAAATTGAAGAGCTGCGGCCAGTCGATATCGTTCAGGTCGTTGGTCGGAGAGATTGCCAGTGTTTCGAGTTCGCACATCAGTTTTCCGCAGGCGTCCTGGACTCCGCCGAGGAAGTTGGCGACATAATAAGTCCCCGTATTGATCGTATCCGGACAAGGCAGCAGGAACGTGACTTTCCGTTTCGGGATCGCTTCGCTGACGTAGGTGCCGTGTCCCCGTGACCTGCGGACCAGATGTTCCGCTTCCAGCATGTCCAGCGCCTTGCGGAGCGTATCGCGCGAAACGCCCAGTTCGGCGGCATATTCGATCTCGCCGGGAAGCAGCATTCCCGGCGCAAAACGCCGCCGCAAAATGTCCTTCCGCAGCGATTCATAGATCTTATTGGCTTTTCTGCTGGGCTTCATAGACCATCCTTTTTGAGCTCAATAACATACATACGAATTTCGTATGCCTTATTTTTCAGAGGATACAGTAACACGGCTTTCTGTAAAAGTCAAGAGGAAAAGAAAGAAAAAAAGCATTTTTTGTTTCAAGTCTCAAGTCTCAAGTCTCAAGTCTCAAGTCTCAAGTCTCAAGTTGCGGTTTCAGCACAGCCCCTTGGTTCCCGCGCTCTCCGTTTTCTCCGTTTTCTCCGTTTTCTCCGTATCGGTTCGCGGTTCCAGGCACCTCCACGATTGCGTTTTTCCGGAAAAAAGCATGATCCGGGTTGATATTTCCCGATTTCAGGTTATGTTACACCATCATTGAAAATTAATTTAATATTAGGAGTATCACATAATGTCTAAACCAGTCAAACTGGCGGTGATCGGCGCGGGTGCGCGCGGTTACGGCTATGCAAAATTCGCCAAAAATTTTCCCAACCGGCTGAAAATAGTCGCCGTTGCCGACCCCAATGATTTCTGCCGGAACCGTCTGGCCTCGGAATACGATATTCCCGCCGAAAAGTGTTTCCATACGTGGCAGGAATTCTGCGCGCAGCCGAAAATGTGCGACGCAGTGGCGATCTGCACGCAGGACAGCATGCATGAAGCGCCGGCCGTCGCCTGCGCCAAATTGAAGTATCATATTCTGCTGGAAAAGCCGATGGCGCCGACCGCGGAAGCCTGCCGCAATATCGTGGCCGCGGTCAAGGAAGCCGGAGTGTTTTTCGCGGTCTGCCATGTGCTGCGTTACACCAGCTACACCCGCATGCTCCAGCAGATCCTCAAGTCCGGCGAGATCGGCGACATCATCTCCATCCAGCATCTGGAACCGGTCGGCTACTGGCATCAGGCACATTCCTTCGTCCGCGGCAACTGGCGCAACGAGGCGGAATCCAGCAACATGCTCCTGGCCAAATCCTGCCACGACATCGACTGGCTCCGCGGCATCATGGGCAAGCCCTGCAAGGCCGTCCACTCCTTCGGCACGCTGCGACATTTCCGGGCCTCGGAAAAACCCGAAGGCGCCGCGGCACGCTGCTGCGACTGTCCGCGGGAAATCGAATCCGCCTGCCCCTACTCCGCCTACAAGATCTATTTCCGCGACCGTTTCTGCAAAGGGCAAAAATTCTGGCCGGTCAATGTGCTGACCCCGGAAGTCACCGACAAAACCCTGGCCGAGGCGCTGAAAAACGGTCCCTACGGCCGCTGTGTCTATGCCTGCGACAACGATGTGGTGGACAATCAGGTGGTCAATCTGCTGTTCGAAGACGGCAGCACCGCGTCCATGACCATGACCGCGTTCAACTTTCATTCCGGACGCAAAACGAGGATCTTCGGTTCGCTCGGACAGATCGAAACCGACAGCATCACCATCACCGTCCGGAAATTCCTGGACGACACGACCCGCGAGGTCGACACGCAGATCAGCAACGACGGCGGCATCCTGACCGGCCACGGCGGCGGCGATTTCGGGATCATGGACTCTTTTGTCTGCGCGGTGGCGGAAAACGATCCGTCGAAAATCGTCACCGGCATCGATGAAACGCTGGAAAGCCATCTGATGGTTTTCGCAGCCGAGGAATCACGCAAAAAAGGCATCGTCTGCACCTTGAAATAAAGGAAACGTCCGCGAGAAAAAGGACTTGGCCTTCTCCTCATTACGCGGGGACACGGTCAAAACCTCAAAACGTTTTCCGATAATTATTTCCCGATGGATACAGAACGTCCGGAGAGCAATACAGATCAAGATTTTTGCCGTATTTTTCAGAGTTCAGCGATTGCTTTTTTTCTCCGGCCGGATATAATATCATACAGAAATGATACGAAAGGACGGTTTCCGATATGGAAAACAATCTATGCGGCAATCTGATCAACGAATATTATGTCCGGCAGTTCCGCCGGATCGCGGCTGACCGCGGAGCCAGGATAGCCGCGCTCAAAACCCGTAAAGACGCCGAACGGTATGTCGAAGAGGTCCGTGCAGCGGTCCGGGCGGTTTTTCCGGCGGTGAAATACGGACACAGCCCCCTGAAACCGCGAACCGTCCGGACTTTCCAGGCAGGCAGTCTGCATCTTGAAAATGTGATGTTCGATTCGCTGCCGGATTATCCGGTGACGGGAAACTTTTACCGGCCCGCCCGGATCGGGGAAAAAATACCTGCTCTGCTGCATCTCTGCGGCCATAATCTCACGGGAAAAATCAATCCCCGGGGAAAGGCGCTGAATCTTTCGCTGGCCGCCGGCGGCATGGCGGTGCTGGCCATCGACCCGCTGGATCAGGGGGAGCGGCTCCGTTTCCCGGAACAGCGGCTCAGCCAGAATGTCCGGGGGCACAATCAGCTGGGAAAACGGCTGACCGCCTGCGGCACCTGGTTCGGAGACTGGCGTGTCCGGGATGCGATGGCCGGACTGGATTATCTGCTTTCCCGTCCGGAAGTGGACCCCTCCCGGGTTTATGTGGCAGGCTGTTCCGGCGGCGGGACCATGACCGCGCTGCTCAATGCCTGCGAAGACCGTCTGGCAGGCGCCATGCCCAGCTGTTACATCACCAGCTGGAAACACAACGTGGAAAACGAACTGCCTGTCGATGCCGAACAGACGCCGCCGGGTCTTTCCGCAGCCGGACTGGAAATGGCCGATCTGCTGATCGCCGCCGCGCCGCGTCCGATCCATCTTTCCGGGGAAGCCGATGATGTTTTCGATCTCCGGGGCACCCGCGAAGTGTTTGATGAACTGAAAAAAATCTACGGTCTGCTCGGCTGTCCGGAACGGGTCACTATCTTCATCGGGCCGAACGATCACGGTCTTTGGCCGGAACAGCGGGAAGCTGGACGGAAATTCCTGTTCGGACTGGCCGGTCTGCCGGAAAACGCCGCGGATGAATCCGATCTGCCCGACGTTCCCGATGAACAGCTGAAAGTGCTTTCCGTTCCGACCGTATTCGAGCTGTCCGGTGTAAAGAAGACAGACGAACTGCTGAAAGAGGAACTGCGGCGCTGTGAAGAGAACCGGCCGGCGGTCCGGTCGGCGGAGGAACTGCGGGCCCGCGTTGCGGATGTGCTGAAAATCCGGCCGGATGCACCCGCTCCGTATTACCGGGTTTTGCGTCCGGCAGTGCCCGAACCGTTCTTTTCCCGCATACTGCTGGAAGACGGGGAACTGCCGCTGGGGGTGCTGCATTCTTCCGACCTCAAATACCAGCCGGTGTTTCCGCCGGAAACTTTCCTGTATATCCCGCATGAAGACTACCGGACGGAAATCCCCGTCTGGAAGCAGGAATTCCCGGACCGGTGCGGCGTTGCTTTTGACCCGGTGCTGATCGGCGAAATGAGGCCGGCCGGCTGCGATCAGTATGGCAGAGAATTCGGTTCGCTCTACGGAGACGTCTATCATTTTGCCGCCTGTTCACTGATGCTCGGACGTCCGATCGCCGGCATCGCGGCCGCAGGGATCCTGGGCGCACTGAAACTGATGCGGCAGGGCGGTGCGGAAAAAATCACCCTGATCGGAGCAGGACAGTCCGGCGTGACCGCACTGCTGGCGGCGTTTCTGGGCGGAGCGCTGATCGACCGGACCATTCTGGTGAATGCCCTGCCCTCGTACGCGGCATTGTTCGATGAACCCAATCCGATCTGTCCGCAGGCGCTGATCGTGCCGGGATTCCTCCGGATCGCCGACTTGCCCGATCTTTACCGGGCGGTCCGTCCGGAATTACGGGAAAACCCTGCGCTGCCGCATCTGACCGATCCGCTTTGCTGAAGGGGCCATAAAATGAATTTCAATTTTCGACAGGTGATATGATGGAAAATCAAAAACTTCCCGATGTGTCGTTCAATTTCGGTTCCGATGCCGCGGCGGATATGATCCCCGCGAGAATGGATGATCTGGCCTCGGCCGGAGTCAAACGGGTCATGCTGGACGCGGACCAGCTGATCCGGGCCGCCGACGAGCCGGATTTCCGACATGCCCTGCTGAACAGTTTGCGGAACAGCGGACTGGTTCTTTTCGATGTCCATGCGCCGTGCGAGCCAGAGAATTCCTTCGGCTTTCCCGCATCCGAAGCGGATGGAGTCTTTTTCCCGACGGTGCGGAAAGCGCTGACGACCGCCGCGGAGCTGGGAGTCCGGACCGTAACCTTTCACACCGCCCGGACCCGCCGCGTGGGCAAGATGGTCAACGAGTATGGTGTCTTTGAAAAAGCCGATCTGGAACGGGCGCGTTCGCGGATCCGTTTCCAGTTGGAAAAAGTGCTGCCGGAAGCGGAAAAACTCGGCGTGCTGATCGCGCTGGAAAATCTGTTTCTGCCGTCTTCGACCGCGGATTTTCTGGTGTCGGTGATGCGTGAATTCTCCCATCCGAATCTGGGACTGAACTACGATTCGGGCCATGCCCTGCTGCTGGAGAAACAGTCCGGCAAAAAATCGGAGGATATCGCCGAATGGATCCGGATCGGCTGGGATGACGACCTGGTGGTATTTCAGGAGGACCAGCTGGATGCCATGCTGCCGTATGTGATCACGGGTCATTTCCATGACAATCACGGCAAAAACGACGAGCATCTGCCGCCGGGACAGGGGATCGCCGACTGGAAACGGATCCTGGAGCGGCTCCGCCGCGCGCCGCGGCTGGTTTCCCTGCAAAGCGAGGTCAGCAAAAAATATTATCTCGATAAGCCCGGCAGTCAGACGACCGCTTTCCGGGCCTGCGGATTCGATTTCTGATCCGGTCAGGACCGGGACAGCACCGGATCCGCCGCCGCCAAATGCGGAATGTCAAACCGCGTTTCACCGTCCGCGGTCTGCCATGGGATGGCCTTCGCCGCCAGGATCAGGGTCCCGGCGCCGTTGAGTTCCACTTTCACGCGCCGGGCCGGAGCGCCCGGTCCGAGCGTGATTTTCCGGAGGACCCGTCCGCCGAAAAGCATGTCTTCGGAAAAGACGCGGTTCCAGCCGTCAGAGACTTCCACGGTGAAATCGACCCGGACATGCGGCAGAAAACTGCTTTCGTGATCCGCCAGTCCCAGCGTGAATTCCAGCGCTGAAAACTGTCCGTGCAGATAGAATTTCATCCCCGAGTAACCCGTCATTCCAAAGCCGGAATCGAACTGGCTGACCCCGTTCTCCGTCAGCAGCCGCAAAGGCAGCCGGCGGCCGTCAAGACAGAATCCGCCCGGCTCGGCGGATGCATAAAGACCGGGATGCCGGTAAGCGGGAAAAACCTGGTCCAGCGGGAACGGCGACAGACCGGAAAGTTCCGATTCGGGAAACTGACCGGAAGCAAGACAGAATACCGTATGCCAGGCCCGCGCGCTCAACGCGGCCGCATCGGATGCCGGTCCGCGAAGAATTTCCCGGCAGCGGCTCTCATCGCGAGCATACACCGCGCGCATCAGTTCGGGGATCGACCGCTGTGCCCGGTCGGCGGCAAAAAATGCGTCGTTCATCAGCTGAAACGCGGCTTCTCCGGCGGTCCGGCCCGCCAGGCTGGGACGTGCTGTTTTCAGATCGTCCGCGATGCTGTAACAGCCGGTCAGGCCGGCACAGCGTCCGGTTTCCGGATCGGGGAAGAGATTCCGGAGGAGCCGGGGTCCGATCACATGGGTCGGAGCCGTCATGTCCTGCAGAAAATGTCCGAGCACACCCGCATGGCGGTAAAAATCCAGCCGTCTTCCGGACCGCAGAGCCGCAACACAATCTTCGATTTTCAGCTGGATCAGTTCGGCGGCGGCCTGCGGCGACGGAGCGTTGCCGGAAAAATAAGCCCCCCGTCCATCTGAATCCGGCAGCATGTGCGGGAACGGCAGACCCGAAGGCTGCCGGGCATACGCGGCATAAAGCGGTTCATACGCCCAGTCCATGAGCAGACACGAAGCAGCCAGCTGTTCCGCTCCGGTCCGGCATTCCGGCAACCGGGACAATTCCGGGCCGGCCGGGGATTCCCTGTTCAGCCATTCGAGTTCCTCCGGCAGCAGCGCCCGGACGGCCTGGATCCCGAGCAGAGCATGACTTTCCCACCGCATAAGTTTCCTTTCCTCCGGTTCAGGCTCTTTCATGACGTTTCCGTTTCGATTTTTCAGCCTGCACGATGGCACGGTCGATCCGATGCCGAAGCATCAGCACCGCTTTTTCGCCGCGTGGATATTCGAGCATGGTC
The DNA here is from genome assembly GCA_015061565.1 of Lentisphaerota bacterium. Taxonomy (GTDB): domain Bacteria; phylum Verrucomicrobiota; class Lentisphaeria; order Victivallales; family UBA1829; genus SIG94. The sequence continues at coordinate 455 of SUWI01000102.1, read as the reverse complement.
AGAGTGCCGCACCATTGGTTCAGCAGCCGATGGACGCGGGCCGGGGAAAGCAGGGACGCCAGCAGGTCCAGCGCCCGGAAATCCTGCAATGCTTCCAGAAACACCTCGTGCCGGATGGAATCATCCGGTCCGCCGTCCTGCCCGGGATAGACCAGGAAACCGTCGCCCGGCGGATAGAAATCGCCGCAGGACGGATCTTTCTCCGGGTCCAGCACTTGACGCGAAAGCGCTTCGAAAAAGAAATTGTAGCCCCAATGCAGAAAACCGTCCAGCCGATATTTCCAGAGCAGGACCCCGATGATGCGGTTGCGGGCGGACGGGAAATGGATGAAACGGTTGGACGCCTTTTTCGTGGGAGAACAGCAGTAATAGGTCCAGCGTTCGGGCAGCTTCATGCCGCGGAAACGGTGCAGCTGCACGGTCAGCGGGACCGGCGTGTGGATCCGGTAGACCCG
>SUWI01000001.1 GCA_015061565.1 Lentisphaerota bacterium | reverse complement strand
CATCAACCACTCCAGCGTGATCCCCATTTATACCTGCGGCATCTATGAGGGGCAGGCCTACATCGTCATGCAGTTCATGACCGGCGGTTCGCTGGAACAGAAGCTGCTGCTGACCAAAGGCGCCCCCCTCGCGGTCAATGATGTCATCCAATGGATCCACGACGCCGCCGAAGGCCTCGAATACGCCGCCAATCACGGCATTGTCCACCACGACGTCAAGCCCGGCAATATCATGCTGGATGCGGACGGCAATGCCAAGATCGGAGATTTCGGGATCGCCGTCCGCAATCAGACCAAGGAAGAGCAATCGAAGGATTCCTACGGCAGCCCGCTCTATATCAGTCCGGAAAAAGTTTCCACCGGACTGGAAGACAGTTCCGGCGACATCTACAGTCTCGGCGCCACTTTTTACCATCTGCTGACCGGGACACCGCCGTTCCAGCATGAGAATCTGGAAGAACTGCTCTGGGCGAGAGTGAAACAGAATCCGGTGGCTCCGCATCAGCTCCGGCCGGGCATTTCGCCTCTGATCTCAGCGCTGATCATGCGCATGATGCATCACAGTCCGGAAATGCGGCCGCAATATCCCGAGATCATCCGGACCCTCAATGCCTCCCTGCATCATAACGACACGTCCACTCTCACCATGCGCAAGGAAATGCCCTTGCCGCAGGGACACGATGTCAGCAAATCTCCGAACAGCACTTCCTCCCTGCGGGTCAAATCCCCATCCGTCATGCTGAAAAGGCGGCGTTCTTCCATTGCCAAAATCATGCCGGAAGAAGCGGAAGAATTCCAGATCGATCTGAGCGGCAAAGGGAACGAGAGTCCGGCGGAAAAGCCGCAGACTGCGCAGCCGCGGGAAAAAATCAGTCTGCTGATGGTCTTCCTGGTCATTCTGGCGGTCCTCATGACCGGATTCATGGTCTTTTCCGCCGCGCAGCTGATTCAGGCGGTGCAATTTTCGGAGACAGTTCAGAACACTGAAAATTGATTTTTCCGAACTGGAATCCAGTCCTGCAAATTTCGTGTGGATTTCCGGTTGGCTTCTTTGAAGACGGTCTCACTCGAGCGAACGCAGATAATCTTCGTATCCGGCGGCACGCAGTTTCTCCCTGCGGCGCAGGAAATCATGCCAGTCCTTGTTTTCAGGACGGCTCCACGCAGTTTCCGCATAGGCGCCCAGACGCGGCAGAATCTTCTGGATGATCCGCCATTCGGGCACACACTCGGTCCATAAACACGCTTCCGGGCCCAGCAGAGCCCCTTTCCAATCCGATTCCCAGATCACATACGGATCGGCCATATAAACGCTTTCAGCGGGCAAAGCGAACATCCAGCTTTCATGCGGCTCGCTCAAGTCCGCAGGATAATCGAAATAATACGAGGTATGGACCGACATGATGCAGCGGTTGCCGTTGGCAATATGTTTTGCGGGTTCGCGGATATCCAGCCATGCCTGAACGACCGTATCTTCCGGGAACGGTGTGCCGGTTCCCCAGACGATCGGAGTGCGGCCCTTTTCCACCGCAAAATGCGTCAGTTCCCGCATGAAATGATTTTCCAGTTCCCGCAGGTTTTTGAATCCGTGTTCCTTCATTGCCGCCAGACAGCGCGGACACTTCTCCCAATGTTTCATTTCCGCTTCGTCGCCGCCGAAATGGATGTATCGGCTGTCCGGAAAAATCTCCATCAGTTCGCCGAAGATCCGTTTCAGGAAGGGCAGGGTCTCCGCCCGGCCCAGACACAATTCCGAACCGGGATCGGCAGGATCGCAGGCGAGTTCCGGATAGGCCTGGATCAGACCGCGGGAATGTCCCGGCACATCGATCTCCGGCACGACAGCGACATAATATTTTTTGGCGAAAGCGGCGATCTCCTGCAGGTCGGCTTTGGAATAACTGCCGCCCGTCAGAGTATTCCTGGAAGCCTTTTCCGTCACAATTCCGGTCCCGTAACGCCAGCCCTGATTATCCGTCAAATGCCAGTGCAGGACATTCAGCCGATGGGCCGCCATCATGCGAATGACTCGCTTGACAGTTTTGACGGATTGAAAGTGACGGGCCGGATCCAGCATGAATCCGCGCCAGGAAAAACGGGGTGAATCCTGCACGATGCCGTATTCGACTGATGCCGTCAAAGGTCCGTCACATGATGCCGCGGCAACGACCTGCGTCAGGGCCTGCAGGGCATAAAAAACCCCTGCTTCATCCCCGCCGGAAAGTGCGATCCCGTCTTTATCGACCTGCATCCGCCAGCTTTCCGCGCCCAATGACGGGTCCAAAGCGAACCGGAGTTCCGAACCGGATCCCGGACCGGCCGCGGCGGCAATGCCGAAACCGGAAAGCATTTCCTGCGCTTCCGTCCCGAACCGTGTCAGATTTGCGGGAGCATGGACTTTCTTCAGTTCTCTCAGCGGAAAACTCCCTGTCCCGGAAATCTTCACGGAAACCGGGGCGGGGATGATGCATTTCAAAGCACAGTCTTTCATGCGGACGCCTCCTTCTTTTTGAATACGGAATCCTCGATGACTTTCATCCGGGTCCATTTCCCGCCGCGGTAACGCAGGAAAAACACCGTTCCGGCCGTCATGATGTAAATGACGATGCAGACCCAGATGATCCACACGTTGATCTTGAACCAGCCGAGCACGATGGAGGGTGCTGCCTGCATCAGAATGGCCATGGAAGTGCCGGCGATCATGGAAAAGAGCGTGTCGCCCGCCGCCCGGATGGCATTGCTGTAAACAATGAACAGACCGTCGAACAGCAGGAAGCAGGAAATGAATTTGAGCATGGTCTTCGCAGTCTCGATAATGGCCGGATCTTTCGTGGAAAAACCCCACAGCACCAGCTCGGGCCGGAAAACGAAGATCATGCCCATGAACGCCATGTAAATCAGGACCAGATTCCGGGCGCTGCGGACCGAACGTTTCGCATGATCGATATCCTGTGCGCCGATGCATTGGCCAACCAGAATGGACACCGTCTGGCCGATGCCGAGCATGGGCGTGAAAGCCAGGGAATTGAGTCCGAAGGCGATGCTGGCGCCGGCCTGGATGACCATCCCGTAACGTCCCAGCACGATGATGAAAATGTTGAATGAAGCCAGGTCAAGGGCGAATTGGATCCCGTTCGGCAATCCGTAACGGATCAGACGTTTGAAGAGTTCCCAGTCGAGAATTTTCGAGCAGGTTCCGAAATGCCGCCGCGAACTTGCCGGAATGAAAAAGAAACCGGCCAGGATCAGGCAGCAGGCCAGCGCTGAAAGGTTGGTGCCCCAGGCCGCACCCGAAATGCCCAGTTCCGGACAGCCCCAGTGACCGTAGATCAGCGCATAATTGAACGGCACATTCAAGGCGGTCGTGATCAGGTTGACGATCATGATCATGCCGGTTTTGCCGCGGCCGCCCCAGAAGGCGCAGAACGCCGAATTGAGCAGCAGGAGAATGCCGCCGAGGGACAGCAGCCGGAAATAATCCACCTCTTCCCTGACTACGGCCGGATCGTGGCCGAACTGGGAGAACAGCCAACCGCCCCAGAACCAGCCCGATGCGAGAAAGAGTCCGCCCAGAACGGAAAGAAAGATCCCCTGCCAGACCGCGGTACCGACCCGGTCATGCGCGCCGGCCCCGAAATACTGCGCCACGAACGTGCCCGTGTAGCCGATGATGCCGAGGAAAAAACAGGAGAGGGTGAACGAGGTCAGACCGGCCGCCATGGAACCCGCCACCGCAGTGTCGGAATAATGCGCCAGCATGATGCGGTCCGCGAGCAGATTCACCGCATGCGCGGAAGCCGCCAGGATCAGGGGCAGGGCGATCTTCAGCACTTCCCACATGCCGCCTTTATTGGACAGGAATTTATTTTTGGCGATTTTCATCTGAGCTCAGCGCACCTTGTATTCGCGGCGCAGCTCCAGATCTTCCTGCCGTTTCCGCAACGTTTCGCGTTTGTCCTCATACGCCTTGCCCCGGGCTATTCCGAGCTCGACTTTGATTTTGCCGCGGGTCAGGTACATTTTCAGCGGGATCAGCGCCAGACCTTTTTCCTGAACGCGCTGGGCGATCCGCAGGATCTCCTTCTTGTGGAGCAGCAGCGCGCGGGGCCGGATCGGCGTATGGTTGAAAATATTCCCATGCGAATAAGGTGAAATGTTCATGTTGTACACAAAAATCTGATTCCGTTCCACTTTCGCGAAGGAATCCTGCATGGCGACCGAACGCATCCGGCAGCTTTTCACTTCCGTGCCGCGCAGGGCAATGCCGCACTCGATGGTTTCCAGGATCTGGTAATCATGGCGGGCCTTGCGGTTCTGCGCGATCAGACTGCCGGACTCGTTTTCCTTTTCTCTCTCTTTTTTTGGCATAAGTCATTCCTGTCAGTTCGGGAACCGTTTCTCCAATTCTTCTTTATACGCTTTCCTGCGCGGATTGTTCGAATCGCTCAGAGAGGCTTGGAACGCATTCAGCAGCTCTTTCTGCCGGGCGGTAAGCCCGACCGGAGTTTCCACCACGATCTTGACCAGCTGATCGCCGCGTTCACCGCCTTTCAGCGCGGGAACCCCCTTCCCTTTCAGCCGGAGCATCACGCCGCTCTGGGTCTTTTCCGGAACCCGGAGCCGGGTCCGGCCGGCCAAAGTCGGCACTTCGACGATCCCGCCGCACGCAGCCGTGGCAAAATCCACCGGTACTTCACAGATGATGTCACGTTCCTGACGGGTAAACACCGGATCGGGCAGCACATTGATCACCACGAAAAGATTTCCGGGCTCGCCGCCATTGGTACCGGCCTCGCCTTCCCGCGAGATCCGCAGTTTCGACCCGGTATTCACGCCCGCGGGAATATGTACATGCAGCTCCTTGTTCACATTGACCCGTCCCGTGCCGGAGCATTTCGGGCACGGATTGGTATTGACCGTTCCGGTCCCGCCGCAGGAAGGACAAGGCTGCGCCATCGACATGCCGAACATGCCGGCGCCGGAAGAAATCTGACCGGTGCCGCCGCAGCGGGAGCAGGTGGTACGGGATGAACCCGCCGCCGCGCCCGTGCCGGAACATGCGGTGCAGATATCGTGCTTCGACAAACGGATGCGTTTTTCGGCGCCGAATACGGCGTCGCTGAACGAGATGTCCAAACGGTATTCCAGGTCGGTTCCGCGCTGGCCGCGGGAACTTCTCCGTCCGCGCCTGGAGCCGCCGCCGAACATCTGGCCGAATATGTCGGCCCCGTCCATGCCGCCGCTCCCGCCGAACATCTGACTGAAAATATCGTATGGATCGCGGAAACCGCCCTGCCCCTGACCGCCGAAACCGCCGGCGCCGCCGGGACCGCCGGCCCGGAAATAATCCGAGCCGAACTGGTCATACTGGGCGCGCTTTTTCGGATCGCTCAGCACATCATAGGCTTCGGACACTTCCTTGAATTTCTCTTCCGCCGCTTTATCGCCCGGATTCTTATCCGGATGATATTTGACCGCGAGCTTCCGATAAGCCTTTTTCAATTCGGCATCCGTAGCTGTTTTGGACACACCTAATATCTGATAATAATCTTTCGCCATATAAAAATTCCCCCATTACGTTGATAAGACAACCGAAATGAACGGCAGGTCTTACTTTTCCTCCGCTTTTTCAGCCGGACCGGAACTGACGACCACATTGGCTGGTTTCAGCAGCCGGTCACCCATTTTGTAGCCGAAACTCCATTGCCGGATCACTTTGCCCGCAGGAACGGTATCGGAGGCTTCCTGCGACATAGCTTCCTGAGTGTTCGGATCGAAATCCTTGCCCGTGGCATCGATCCGTTCGATCCCCAGATCGGAAAACGCACGGTCGAATTCCGAACGGATCATTTTCATGCCTTCCAGCAGCGTCTGCATATTGGTCGTCGCCTCCGTAGCCGCCACTGCCATCGAAAAATGGTCGAACACCTGGAAGAACGGATGCAGCGTATCGGTCATGGTATTATAACGCACCGCTTCCATATCTTTTACGGCGCGCTTGCGCTGATTTTCCATTTCCGCCAGCAGACGGAGACGCTTGTCTTCCATTTCGAGCAGTGCTTTTTCCAGTTTCGCCACTTTTTCTTCCGGCGTTTCGGGAGCGGGCGCTTTTTCCGCTTCCGGAACGGGCTGCTCCTTTTCGGCCGCCGGTGCGGCCTGTTCCGCAGCTTCTTCCGCGGATTCAACCTTGATTTTCACTTCCGTATCCTTTTTCTCTTGCTTGTCCATACGGCATATCCCTTCAATTTTTTGTTAAGTCACAAGAATATAAATGGTAATATACTTCTCCGGCGACTGCATTGCAAACCGTTTATCCGAAGAATTTCTTACGATTTATATTTTTACTCACGCCGGACGGCTCTGAAAAGTGATCTTCGAGTCTTTGGCATCGACCGTCAGGATCATGTCTTCATGCACTTCGCCGGCAATCAGCATTCTGGAAATCGGCGTTTCCAGACGATTGACGATCTCGCGTTTCAAAGGTCTGGCGCCGAATTCCGGATCGTAGCCTTCCTCGGCCATCAGGGCACGGGCGGCATCCGTCACATCCAGCGTCACTTTCTGTTCCGCCAGACGGCGGGCCAGATCTTTCAGCTGGATATCCAGGATCTGAATGATCTGTTCCTTCTGCAGGGAATGGAACACCAGGATCCCATCCACCCGGTTCAGGAATTCAGGTTTGAAATGTTCCCGCAGACGGCCCATCAGATCCTCGCGCAGACGTTCCGGATCGGCTTTGGATTTGATCTCCTCCAGGAGCATGTCGCTGCCGATATTTGACGTCATGATGATGATGGTATTTTTGAAATTGACGGTCCTTCCATGGGAATCCGTCAATTGTCCGTCATCCAGGATCTGAAGGAAGATATTGAACACGTCATGGTGCGCTTTTTCGATTTCGTCAAACAGGATGACGGAATACGGACGGCGTCTGACTGCTTCCGTCAATTGTCCGCCTTCGTCAAATCCGACGTATCCTGGAGGCGCGCCGATCAGACGCGACACGCTGTGTTTTTCCATATATTCGGTCATATCGATCCGGATGATGGCGTTTTCATCGTCAAAGAGTTCATCCGCAAGGGCTTTGGCCAGTTCGGTCTTGCCGACGCCAGTGGGCCCGAGGAAAATGAACGATGCTGTCGGACGGCGCTGATCCTTCAGTCCGGCTCTGGCCCGGAGCACGGCATCGGACACCGCTTCCACGGCTTCATCCTGACCGATCACCCGCTGATGGAGTTTTTCCGCCAGATGCAGAAGTTTTTCCCGTTCGGTGCGGACCAGTTTGCTGACGGGGATCCGGGTCCAGCGGCTGACGATCTGGGCAATGTCCTCCTCGTCGACCTCTTCTTTCAGCAGTCTGGTGCCGTCGGCATTGCTTTCCTTGATCTTCTTTTCCGCGGCGGCGATCTGTTTTTCGATGCCTGGAATGATGCCGTGCTGCAGTTCGGCGGCTTTTTCATATTGGTATTCGCGTTCCGCTTTGGCCAGATTCGCCTTGGCGAGCTCCAGGCTTTCCCGCAGAGTCCGCAGCTGGGCAATGCTCTGCTTTTCCGCTTCCCATTGCGCCCGCATGGTTTTCGCTTTTTCTTTCTGTTCGGCGAGTTCCGAAGAGATGATTTGCGCCCGTTCTTTGCTGGCGGCGTCTTTTTCCTTTTTCAGAGCAGTCAATTCGATCTCCAGCCGCATGGCATGGCGTTCCAGTTCATCGATCTCCACAGGACAGGAATCGATTTCCGTCCGCAGCTTGGCCGCGGCTTCGTCCACCAGGTCGATCGCCTTGTCAGGCAGGAACCGTTCCGTGATATATTTATTGGAAAGCGTGGCGGCAGCCACCAGAGCAGCGTCACGGATCTTCACGCCGTGATGCAGCTCATAGCGTTCCTTGAGGCCGCGCAGAATGGAAATGGTATCTTCCAGACTGGGCTCCTCCACCATGACCGACTGGAAACGGCGTTCCAGAGCGGCGTCTTTTTCAATATATTTACGGTATTCGTCCAGGGTAGTGGCGCCGATGCAGTGCAGTTCGCCGCGCGCCAGCATGGGTTTGAGCAGGTTGCCGGCATCCATCGAACCTTCCGAAGCGCCCGCGCCGACCACGGTATGGAGCTCATCGATAAACAGAATGATGCTGCCGTTGGCACTGGAAACCTCTTTCAGCACGGCTTTCAGACGTTCCTCGAATTCGCCGCGGTATTTGGCGCCCGCGATCAGCGCCCCCATATCCAAGGCAATGATCCGTTTATTTTTCAGATTTTCAGGCACATCGCCGCGAATGATCCGCACGGCCAGGCCTTCCACGATGGCGGTTTTGCCCACACCGGGTTCGCCGATCAGCACCGGATTGTTTTTGGTGCGGCGGGCAAGGATCTGCGTGGTCCGCCGGATCTCGTCGTCACGCCCGATCACAGGGTCGAGTTTTTCTTTCCTGGCCGCTTCGGTCAGATCACGTCCGTATTTTTCCAGCGCTTCAAAGGAGGATTCCGGATCTTCGCTGGTAACCCTTTGATTTCCACGGACTTCCTTCAAAGCCATCAGGGTTTTGTCTTTGGTGCAGCCGCAGTCCGTCAGCACTTTGCCGCAGGAACCGCCTTCTTCAAGCATCGCCAGAAAAAGATGTTCCACGCTGATATATTCATCTTTCATTGCTTCGGCTTTGTTCTTCGCGGCAACCAGCAGCCTGCTGAATTCACGCGATGGATAAGCCTGTCCTGCTCCAGGACCGGAAACGGACGGGATCGAACGCAGAGCCTGCTCGGTTTTTTCCCCGGTCAGGTTCAGATCGACATTCATTTTTTTCAGCAGGGAAGGGATGAGGCCCTTTTCCTGATTCAACAAGGCATAAAGCAGGTGCTCGGGCCGGATTTCCTGATGTCCGAATTCCAAAGCTGTTTCCTGAGCTTTCAGCATTGCTTCACGGGATTTGTTGGTAAGTTTTTCCATATCCATGGTCACTTCTCCTTTGTTTAATTTTTGTTTAACTTCTTCAAATCCGCTTTAGCAATTTTTATGCCAACCAAGGTTTCAAGGAGGAAGGAATGTTCAGGTGTGTCAATTTGTCACACATAAGACACAATCAACCGATTCGAATGGGGATTTTGCGGGGCCAGGTCCGGCTGCAAAAGAAACCGATTAATCGTAAATGTCTCTCTCAAAATTCGATGAATAAGCCAGACCTGGCATGGCAGATATACCTACCGTGAACGACAAGAAGGGAGACCATTCCTTGCGCCACCGCTGTTTTTCGCTATGAAATTTTCTGTCATTGGATATACCGGCTGCCAAAATCAAATACCAGCAGTGGAAGTCGCGGCGGAAAACGACCCCCAGAGCGTCGATCAGATCTGCATCAATGTTATAAGAAGCAAAAATCCGCCCTTTCAGCCGTTTGTCGAAAGTGGGAAAAGAAAGAGTGCCGCTAATGGTCTGTTCGCGTGACATATAATTTTTGAACGATGATGTGGCATTGACCATCGCCAAGGTACTGCCCATGGAGTATATAGTCCGCTGAACGTAAGCGTCAGAATAGTTATAATTGAGAGTTAAACGCCAGTCCGTAGCGAATTGATAACTGAAACCGGCGTTGAATTTGTTGATCAGTTTCCAGCTTAAGCCCGGCCGGCCGACACTTTCGCCTTTGCGGTAAACCTCAAAATCGTGATCGTTGTTGTTGCCGACATCCAGAAGGAATTCCGTGAAAAATGACAGTTTGCTAGTCGGGGTAAACCTGAAAATCGTTCCGAGATCACCGATATGATTGAAATCTTTGGACTTGTTGAAATGGAAATCCCAATAATTTTCCATGGATATCCACTGATACAGGCGATTATTCCGACGGGTCTGCAGACGATTCTGGATGCCGAGCCGGACAAATGCGGTTTCTTCGATCTGGTCAACTTCATCAAAATAATAAAGATGCTGATAATCCTCCGTGGGTTTCGGAATATAGATCAGGTTGAAATACGGAACTGCGACATGCCGGAGTCCGTCGATCTCCCAGTAAGCGTTGCGCGGGGTCTGCCAGGCTCGGGAAAGTTTGACATTTCCCTCCAATCCCAGCTCAACAGCGAAACGGTAGCGTGCCCCGCCCTTGTCATCATAATTCACCGCTTTGATCTCATAATTGGGCCATTTGTATTTTTCATCCAGCGCATACATGGTATAGAGATCTTCCACATCCATCGCTTTTTTCGAGGAATCGGAATAAGCAGTGAATCGGCCGACCGCGCGAGGGATCAAATTCAGGAATCCGAAGAGCTGAATCGGGTAATACAGAGCGTGAAGGGTATCAAACCGATAGGATGAATAATCTTTCGGATCCTCAAAATATCCCGCAAAGGCTTCCGGATCCTCCGCCGCCAGGTATTTTGAAGCGCCGTATTTATTGGTTATGCCATACCGCTTGACAATTTCGCTCCATAGATAGGTCTTATTTTCTTTGATCAGCAGAGCGGGAATGTTCAGATTGGGATTCATTCCGCGCGGAAAATCATATTTCTGCCACTTGGTACGGTAGAATCCGGCCGAGGTTTCACCCTGGTAATAGATATTTTTGAAAAGTTCCTGCCGGAAGATATCGATCCGCAGTTCCGGCAGCCGTTCCATCGTGGTGTAAAAGTCGTTTACCCGGAAGGTCGTCTGCAGCGTGGCGGAAAAATGTTCACCCTGATATTCCACTGCCGCATAAGACGGAGGCTGTTCATTCTCATTATAACGGGATTCAAAAAAATCTTCCAGAAAATTGAAATCGCTGATGACGTCAACTACTCCGCGAAAATCCAGTCGCGGCGTCAGATGGGTCAGATTCGCCAGCCGGAATTCATACCGGTCATTCGGCAATTCATAGCGGCCGTATTGCGCAAACCATTCCTTATCGGTCCAGCCGTCTTCCACTTTGTTCCGTGCTTTATCCCAGTAATTGTAGGGATTGCGGTCATGCAGATAATAGGCGAACAGTTCCGTTTTCGAATTGGCCGTCAGAATATCGACCGAGGTGCCCATCCCCAGTCCGCGATTTGAATAATAATCCACCATCAGCCCCGCTCGGATCACGGCAGGTTCTTCTATGATGTCAAATTCCTTCAGGGTCCTCAGATAATATCCCCAGCCCGAAGCGTCGCCGAATTCAAACCGTATGCCGAAAGAATTGGAATCTGCCGGTTTATACAACGCCGGCAGCCAGAAAACCGGCACATTCCATACATTGATGAAATCACTCAGCATCAGCAGACTGTGCTCACCCATATCCGGATTGTAGTTATGAATGCTCCGGTTCGATTCCCTCGGTTTCAGCGTCATCACCGAAGACTTGATCCCGTAATGGGCATTCGAATCCATTTCATATTCGCATGTCGTCATCCGTGAATCAAACATCTTGACCGTCCCGTTCGGATAACGTTCAGCCAGAAATCCACGAAAATACATGTACCCAGCTTTGATGAAGAAATTCCGGAACTGGAACGCTCCCGTTTCCATGCTCCCCGAAGCACGTTCCGCCGACAGGTACGCACAGTTCGAAATCACTGTCGCCAGGATCGTCTGATTCCCGTCCGGTTTGGTACTGATTCCCTCGGCTATGACCTTGTATGCCGGCTGCTCCATCAGTTTCTCATACTGTTCCGGCGTCAGATTCCGTTTTTCGAACACCTGCGTCGCAAAGGTCACATTCCCCGCAGCCTCCAAGTCTTTGGTCAGCAGATTGACCGTGATCGCATCCGCGGTAACCTGAAGATTTTTCACTTTGATCACCGCATGACCTCGTGCAACCAGATTGGACCCGATGTATTCATAGGTGTCCGCACTCATATCGATGTCTTCCTGGTTCAAAGAGCCGATCTGAGGCAGTTGAAAAGAATCTTTCAGGTTGTTTATGCCGCCAAGACCCGATATGCCGCCCGAACCCCCGATCGGTCCGCCATGCAGAGACAACAATAACCCACCAGCCGCCAGAAGCGTCAGCATTGATTTGATGGTTGTCTTCCGTTTAGAAAAAAACACTCTGCACCTGATTACCGGATAGATTTTCAAATACTTTTTTATAAGCAATAATTTATCACAGTTTCGTTCTGTTTTCAAGGAGAAAATCAAATATTCTATTATATTTTATAGAAACAGTCCGGCATCCCGCTGATGAATCATGGAAAAACATCAGACTGTTCTGTCCGGTTTTTTTCCCGTACATTCTTTTTTGATTTTTCACTTGCTTTTTCGTCTTTCCCGGATATATTTTTCCTGTATCCGAACATCAGGGAGCTGTATGAGACTGGACAAATTCATTTCGGATTCCGCGGCCCTCAGCCGCAGCGAAATCAGGAAACTGATCCGTTACCGCGCGGTCACGGTGAACGGCACCGTAGCGCCGTCGGCCGATTTTCAGGTCCGTGAAACCGATGAAGTCAAACTCAACGGCAAACTCATCCCATATCGGAAATTCATTTATCTCATGCTCAACAAACCCGCCGGATACCTGAGCGCCACCGAAGATAAACATGATCCCGTGGTCATTGACCTGATCCCCGAAGAATGGAAACATTTCAAAGTGTTTCCCGTCGGACGACTGGACAAGGATACCGAAGGGCTGCTCCTGCTCACCAACGACGGACAGTTCGATCATGCTCTGATGTCCCCGAAGAAAAAAATCATGAAACGCTATTATGCCGAACTGGACCGTCCGGCGGAACCCGGAGATATCGAAAAATTCCGCGCCGGAATGAAATTTCAGGATTTTACCGCCCAGCCCGCAGTTCTGGAAATCCCCGGCGATCCGAAAAAAGTCTTCATCGAAATCGCCGAAGGCAAATTCCATCAGGTCAAAAGGATGTGCCAACAGATCGGCAAAGAGGTGATTTATCTCAAACGGGTGAAAATCGGGCCGCTGTCCCTGGATGAATCCCTCACGCCCGGCGAAATGCGCGAACTCACCCCCGCAGAATATCAGCTGCTCACTTGACGGCGTCTTCCAGATAGCCGATCTGATCCGGCCTCAGGTTCTTTTCGCAAACCACAACGGCGGCATCGGAAACATCCCGGTCTTCACTTGGATGACATATAATCCCCCTTCCCGGAAAACACGGATCTCTTTCCGATCGGACGTATCCGGTTCATCGGCTCTGCGCCACTTCGGCCGGCAGCTGTCAAAACGTTCCTGCGCATCGTCTGCGGGATGAAATTCATCCGGCAAGTCGCGCACAACCCGAAACGGTTCCTGCTTACGATAAAAATGATGTCACAGCAAAGCAGATGCGCTTTCCCGCAGAGCGGTGTTCCGTTGGATTTTGCCGCATGATAAATGGATATGGCAGGTTTCCGGATAATATAAATTTCCGGTAATATTATCGGCAGGAGTCGGTCTTTTTATTCAGACCCGGTTGAGCTCCGCAGTTTTTTGTGCCAGAGCATAGATTTTTTCCCGCAGCCATTGCGGTTCCAGCACCTCGACATTGCCGGCTTCACCCAGAATCCAGTGGAGCGCATCCGCTTCCGTCGACGGCGGCAGAACCACGATCAGCGAACCGTCCTCCTGCGGAGTAATGGCGAGTTTCTTCGCCTTCTGCTGCTCGTAAAGATAATAGGCGATTTCAGGCGCGCATTTCACGCGGATGTTTTCGATTTTCGGATAATTGAACAGACCTTCTTTCTCCGTCTGTTTCAGAATGTCTTTGCGGATTTTGAACTCGAAACGGGTGATTTCCGCCTTCTGGATCCGGAAGATCGCCAGCACGATCACTTTGTCATCGGCAAGGTTCACTCCCTTGAGATACCAGTTGCCTTTGTGATACGCCACGATATGCGGTTCGAAATCGCGTTCGGAGACCTCGCCGGTATTGCCTTTCCGGTAGGTCAGATGCAGCACGTGCCGTTCCCGCCATGCCTGGAAAACCGTGCCGAAGATTTCCGGCGGGATGGTCGTCTTGCCGCAGGAGGCGATCAGCAAGGTTTCGATGTACGTCCGGTCCAGCAGTTCGGAATTGTTGTCCGCAATGGAATTGTCCACCGCGTCCCGGATCTGTTCCTTGACCGGCGACGGCATGATCTTTTCCGCCAGTTGAGCTCCCAGCATGGCGGACATCACCATTTCATCGTCCATAAACGGGACTTTCAGTTCCCAGCTGGTATTGGTGAGATAATATCCGTTGTATTCCGGCGAAAAGGCAATGGGTGCTTCGAAATCCTTCCGGAGCGTATCCAGATCGCGCATGATGGTGCGTTCCGAACAGGAAATATTGAGATTTTCGATCAGATCCATTTCCCGGAGCATGCGCGTAAAGGAGGCAGCGTTGGGATAGTTGTTTTTCCGCATTTCCGCCACGAACCGGATCATACGCATCAGTTGTTTTTTGTTGAGCGGCATTGTTTTTATCCTTTCGTTTTTGATAATATATTGCAAATATTTCATAATGTCAAACCCGGATGACACAAAATGGCAGAGGCTCGAAATTATATTCCCTTAAAGAAAAATGAAAATTTTTTCGTCCCGCACGATAAATAACCAGTCCGTGCACCGTATAATAGGTGTATGGCAGAATCAAAAAGGAGAAAGGTCTCATGACGGAAAAAGAAAAAAACATCCTCACTCAGGAACTGTGGGCGCTGGTCTCGCTGGGATTTGACGCCACGAAACATGATTTCGAGATCATGGAAAAAATAATCAGATGCGTCTCGAAGGAAGATTCCGGAGAAATGACTCCGTACAAACGCAAGGTCGTTGAGGAACTTCAGCTGGAGTGGCGGTTCCTGAAATCCATTCACGAAGACCTCGCCGCAATCGCCGCCCAGCTCGGAAAAAGTGAAATCGTCCCTGCCGTTCCCGATTTGAACATCAGCGATGAGCTCTGGAAAGTCGGCAAATCCGGCACCTCGGATGCGCTTTACGAAACCAGCGACAAAATCGGGGATTTTCAGTCTGCTCTTCAGGACTGCGCTTTTCAACTTCAGGAGATGTGCGCATGAGTTCGTTTGTTCGAATGCCGATCCGGACTGTTCACTGGAAATGCCCGAAATGCGGGAAGGTAACTGCCACCACGGAACGGCCGAATCCGCTGATCCATACCTGCCTGCCGCTGTTTTCCGGGTCCTCCCGGCCGCCGGTTTGCCCCAAATGCAAGGTCAAAATGGTCAAAAACTCGGTCTGGAATGTGTGACTTGCATATCCTGCCCGGAATTACAGCACTTATACTCGTGAAATGGTAATTCAGAAATTATTGAGTATGGCAGCAAAAAATGAAAGGAAGCAAAATGAGTGATTTTGAAGAATTTGTGGATTGTCTTTCGGACGCGACCAAACAGCTGTTCAGCGATATCGAAGACGCATGGAATGAACTCAAAGAGGATCTGCGCGAAACCGTAACGGTCAAATATCTGCGTCCCGGCGCAACGGCATATTGCCGGGCGGACGGCAAAAAGTATTACGGCATTCTCACCGGCACGCAGATCATCTCCCTGAACGCCGAAAAAGAACCCGAATACATGGACCTGGAAGATTTCCTCTCGCTGCACAGCGCGGATACGCTCAAGGTCGCAGGAAAAAAACGTATCGCCGTCGGTTCCCATGAGGTGGATTTTGCCGCCCGGAACGCGGTCGAAGAGGAACGTTTTCCCTCCACGAAAACCTTCGTCCTGAAATGTCTCGGCGTGGAAGATGCTGCGAAAGTCGATGATGCGCTCGAAAAGAAATTCGGTTCGTTCGAATGGCTGACTTACGATCTGCCGGAAGAAACTGCCGAAGACTCGGAAGAAGAACAGGAAGAAGCTGCCGAATGAACTTCATCTGGTCACATCTGTTTTCCTCTTCACCGAGACGGATTGTCCGCCCGGCGGCGCGCAGGAAGCAACAGGCCCCGCCCGTCGGCGCCGACTGGCTGGCTCTTGCTCAGGCTCCCCCGGACCGTTCCCGCACCGTCTATGATCCGATGGGTGCGGCTCTGTCGCTGCGGAAATCGGATGTCCTGGCGCACGGCGGAGAAGGCGTGATTTTCAGTTTTGCGAAAAATCCCGCCTTCCTGATCAAAGTCTGCAAGGACGATACACTGCGCGACAGCCGGAAACTGGCCGCTTTCCGCGACCGTCTCAATGCGATGCTGGCACTGGTGGAATGCCGCAACGCCCCGTTCCTCGCCTGGCCTCTGATGCCCGTTTTCGATCAGAATAAAAATGTCATCGGTTTCGTCATGCGCAAAAATTCCGGACGGACTCTGCGTGCACTTTATGCTCCCTGCCAGGTCAGACGCTTCTTCCCCGGCTGGGACCGCCTGAGCGTGACCAAGGTCGCACTCAATCTCGTCAACGCCGTCCAGATGCTCGCACGCCACCGCGTGCTCGTCAACGATTTCAATCCGGACAACTTCCTGGTCGATCCACTCGGCCGTATCCGCCTCATTGACTGTGACAGTTTTCAGATCCCCGGCGCGGGCGACAATCAGAACACGTTTCTCACCCGCACCTTCACGCCGGAATACACCGCACCCGAACTGCTGTTCCATCCGGAACTCTTCAACCGGGAACGGACTCCCGAACAGGTGCGGTTCAGCCTCGCAGTCGTGGTCTACATGATCCTCATGAGCGGACTGCATCCCTATGCCCAGTGCGGCGGCGGTGATCCGGTCGAAAACCTTAAATCCGGCAAATGTCCCCTCGCCCGCCGTGACGGAGTCCGCCTGCCCGTCGGATGGTACAAATCGGTGAGCTGGCTGACGCCCGGATTGAAGCATCTCTTCATCCGGATGTTTGTGGACGGTCACCACGAGCCGCTGAAGCGTCCCATGCTCGGCGAACTCAAAAACGAACTCGAAAACTTTATCAACGTAATGCGTTCAAGTAAAAACCCCAACCAAAGGGCGATCCTGCCCGAAAAAGTCAAAAGAAAGGAAAAAGTAGTATGAACGACTACGCAGAAGAAACCTCCCTCGACGTCACCAATCCCGCGCCCCGCTGCCCCGTCATCCTGATGCTGGACGTCTCCGGCAGCATGTCCGGCGCGCCCTTGCGCGAACTCAAAGAAGGTCTCTCTCAATTCCTGCGTGAGACCAGCGACGACGAGACCGCCAGCATGAGCGTGGAACTCGAAGTCATCACCTTCGGCGGCAATGCCGAAATCGCGGCCCCGTTCGCTCCGGTCAACGTGGTCAACGACAATCCGCCTGCCCTCGAAGCCAACGGCTCCACCCCGCTCGGCGAAGCCCTCAGACTCGCAGATTCCGAACTCAAGGCGCGCCGCCGTCTCTACAAACAGAAAGGCATCTCCAGTTACAAGCCGTGGATCATTCTGATGACCGACGGCTGTCCCAACGACGACTGGAGAAACGCCGCCGCTTCCATGAAACAGCTCGGCGAGGAAAAGCGCCTGCAGTACATCGGTATCGGCATCGGCGACGAGGCCGATTTCGACACTCTGCGTCAGATCCTGCCCGAACATCCCGGACCGGTCAAACTCAAAGGCCTCTGCTTCAAGGAGTTCTTCAAATGGCTGACCGATTCGCTTAAGAGTGTTTCCGCCAGTTCCGTGGCGCAGCAGGATGCCGTCGTGCTCGGCAACGTGAATTCCTGGGCCGACCTCGCCGGAACCCCGGCGCTGGAGGAAGGAAAATGAGTGATTTCCGGGGATTCGCTGTTTCGGTTCCCGGCAACGGACACATCCGCAGGGAGATCCCCTGTCAGGATGCGTCCGGCGTGTGGCTTGCACCGCGTCCATGCCTGATCGTGTGCGACGGACGCGGCAGCGCCCGTTATTCCCATTTCGGCGCTCAGGCCGCGGTGAAAGCCTTCCGCAGCCAGTGTGCCGTGATGGATGGTCTGCTTTATTCCATCCTGGACTGCGAGCGCTGGAACGACCGCCGCTGGTTCCGTTTCTGCAATATCATGATCCGCACGGTCTGCCAGCAGAAGATCGAACTGGTCGAGCAGTATCAATGTCCGGAATCCGAATTCGATTTCACCATCGCGTTTGCAGTCTGGGGCAAAGCCCGCTGCGGTTTCTTCCAGGTCGGCGACGGCGCCATCGTCATCCGCGAGGGTGAAGAATGCTGTTACTCGCTTTTTCCGCCGGACAAAGGGGAATACGACAATGAAACCCGTTTCCTGCGTCCCGAGGCGGCGATCCGCCGTAATTATCATGCCTGTATGGTCGCGTCAGAAGACATCAACAGCATTGCGATTACCAGCGACGGCCCCGAATTCCTGATGTTCAACCTTGCGGAAATGACCCCCGGTCCGATCTTCAACAAAATGTTCGATGACTGCTCTGCCGGGCACCTGACGCGACAGAACCTGCTGGATTATCTGACCCGAGGCTGCTGGGCAAAAGACCCCCGCGGCAATGATGACCGCAGCATTGCCATTTTTTCCAACACGAATTTCGAAGAAAAAAACCGGGCGGAATCCATTTCCCATTTTGCTGACTGACTATGCTTTTGAAAAAGAACTTTGAAAAACGGAGGAAACCATGACAGAAATCAAGATCAAACTCATGCCGGGATGCGAAGATTTCCTCCCGGTCAAAGCACATCATGATGATGCGGGATACGATCTGCGTTCCCGCGTGGATATCGAACTCGAACCGCTTTCCGGCGCGGTCGTCCCCGCCGGATTCGCGATGGAACTGCCGCCCGGATACGAGGCGCAGATCCGCCCCCGCAGCGGCTGGGCGGCGAAACACCATATCACCGTGACCAATTCGCCCGGCACGGTCGATGCGAACTATCGCGGCGAGGTCAAAGTGATCCTCTTCAACCTCGGGAGTGATGTCTTCCCCATCCGCACAGGTGACCGCATCGCGCAGATGGTGATCTGCAAACTCCCGGAAGTCACGCTGACGGAAGTCGCCGAACTGACCGAAACCGACCGGGGCTCCGGCGGCTTCGGAAGCACGGGAAAGGAATGAAGCAAAACTCCCCGGTTTTGTATGCTTGCAAAACCGGGGAACAACGTTGAGTCTAACTCTTTGATGTATATATCTTCTTAAAGTTCTTCCCTTTGCACCAATGAGGTGAAGATGGATGCGGAACTTCCCAAACTTCTTTTACCCACTTATTCAGTTTTTTTAGTATTGCTTTTGTAACATTGGATTTTCTGCTTTTGCTCGCTGTACAGGCATTAACAATGACAACAGTCTTTTTTTGTAACGCTTTCAGCAGAGAGTCTAATCTATCCTCGAAAAAAGACTTTCCAACTTTTTCATCTTCCCAAGCAGCGTCAAAGACCGCATCTCGAATAGAACCTGGAGGTTCTACCCCAAGTGAACATTGAAACGGGATGGCATTCATTAATATCAAGTGATAGTTTTGAAAGTGTTTAATGTGCTTTCTGAAATTTTCCCGAATGTGTTCTCTGATGTTTATTCCTGTATTTCCCATTGCAGGACCAATGGGTTTTCCATTCTTATCAAATTCCTTTTTGTGCGGAGATTCAAGGATAAAAATCATGAAAGGAGATTTGACTTTTGGAGACGTGAGAATATTTCCAAAAACATCCGTAAGGTCCAGCGTATCTTGTTCAAATATATCTATTCTTTTGCTTTTTGGGAAAACACTTTCCGGGTTTTGCGGTTGTCCTTTTAATTTGAATATTTGAAGAACATACTGGTCCGGGCAAAGTCCAGGTAATTTTTGAAGCATGTCTTTCAATACATTTTCTGCAATGTTCCAAAACGATTCTTCTTTTGTCATTTTCTTTCTCCAAAATTTCCTCCGCCGGATTTCCTTAATTTACTCCGGCGGAGGGTTGGTTACAAGTTACGATTCCCGATTTTGCACGATTTTTCCGCAGATACAGCGAGGATGACACACGCTGGAATGATATACCCAGTGCGGTATTTTCTGAAAACTGACCAGCTTCCTGTCACATTCGCATTTCCAGTGATGGATCTCCCAGCGGGTCGTGAGCGGAAGGTCGCCTTCCAGTTCGCTGGTTTCGATCATGCTGTCGCCGACGAACCGTCGCTTCGGATTCAGGCTGGGTGCATAGGGATGCCAGGCGATTTCACCATAACGGCGGATCAGCAGTTCGGGCAGATACGGCATCTCGTTTTCCGGGATGTCGAAAACCGCCTTCAGGAAGTCCCATGTCCGGTCGAAAGTTTTCGCTTCTTCTGCCAGCCCGCGGAGTTTCGGGACGATGCCGCGAAATCCGCGAGGCTTGTTTTCCAGCGCCAGAATCGAAATATTGCGGCATCGCCGGAGCATCTCCCATCCGATCACGCCGTCACGATAGACGATCCATCTGCGGTCCAGCGAAAAGCCCCATTCGCGGTGTCCGAGAAAAGTCCATCGCACGCCGACCGCCGTGGCCGGAGCGAAAAAAATCTCGCGGCTGAGCGGCCACTTCCAGAATCGATCGTCATGCGGCATGGTGATTTCCTCCGCAGAGAGCAATAAAAAGGTCCGTCAGCGCCGTATTGAGGAAACCGGTGAGCGCGAAATCCTTTCGGAATCCGTGCAGAGTCCAGCCGCCGGGCAATTCCTTCAAGTTCAGCGGGAGACGATAACGGGTCGCGAAAGCCCGGATATCAGCGTGAAGTTTCTCTTCCTCCTGCCGCAGAACCCGGGCATCCCGTTTCACCCGCTCTTTTCCTGCGTCGCCGAGACGGGTTTGCGTCATGGCGTCCTGGTTGACGAGCTGGAATTCATCGAAGAGGATGTCGGCGGTTTCCGCCATTTGCATAATACGGTGGTGCATGCATTCCAGTTCGATAACGCCGCTTCTCAGCGATTCCGGCATGGCGCGGCACATATTCCTGCTCGATTCATTTTCGTGGATCTGATTCAGCCGTATTTCCACTTTCCTGAACTGTAATATGGGTGCCATCCGGAAATACTCCAGCGCCCTGGAACAGATTTCCACGGCGGCATCACGCCCGTCCGGCAGGAAGGTCTCAAGACGGTAGACAAGAAGTCCGTGCCGATCCGTTTCGAGATTTCCCCAGCTGCTGTCGTAATTCAGGTCATTGAGCATTGCTGCAAATTCCTCATTACTCAGAGTCGCCGGCATCTTGATCTCGTAATCGGCAACGAGCTGTATCTGTTTGCGCGTTTCCTCCCAGGTGATGAGGCAGTCCACGAACTTCGGACACAGCGGGTGTTTGAAATTGAAGGAGTCTTCATCCTTCGTGTATTGGATATTATTCTTTGTCAGGGCGGTTTTGATATACTCTGTTAGCATTTTTTTCTCCATTTTGTTGTTGGACTTTTTGACCGAAATAAAAATACGCCGCACCCGCATCCGGCGGATGCGGCTCTGTCATCAAATTCAGTAAAACAAATAATCAAAATGACGCTTCCGCGTCTTCCGCAGTTCAAATAGTTCCGTTCTTCGACAGAGTACGGAACGTGCTTACTCATAGAGTGAGTCGGTTACCGACTCGAAATATTAACCGCAACTAGTGCTGGTCGCCATTACGGACAACCTCAACAATGCACGACCAAATGAAATCAATCATCGCCGTCAGTTCCTTTCGTTAAAAATTCGCCGAGTTCAAACGAGGGCGATCCTTTTTCGGCACAGAGGACCGTCGAACCGGACCCGTTCCGGCTCATTACGAATTTTCTGTTGTCAAATAATATACACCAAAGGGTCTGTCATTTTTTGTCAGAGGGTGAAAGGATATGGTTTTTTTCTCCCGTTGTCCGGTTGATTTTCCACATCTTTCGACAAAGAGACATAAGAGCGTTTTTTCATCGGATCGGTTTAGATAAACGGACTGTAATCCGGCAGGCTGCCAGCGGCAACTCTGAGATTTTATGGCGGATACGATCTTTTCTGAAATGAAATATTACATTCATTATTTTTATAGATCTTCAATGACGGATCGAAAGACCGTCAATCTGGAAAATCAAGGCCCGTCATCGTTCCGTCAATTATCCGTCATCGGTGTTTATTTTCCCTGAACGATCAGGTAGGCGGGAAGGCCGGAGACCTGGAATCTTTTCAGGACGGAACTGATTGCCGGATCGGAGATTTCCGTGGCGTCAAATTTGACGAAAATGAAGTTTTTAAGTTCGTCAATCACTGCCGGATCCTTGAAAGTGGTCTGTTCCATGGCTTTGCAGTTCTTGCACCATTCGGCCCGGAAATCCAGCAGCACCGGCTTCTTTTCCCTGGCCGATCGACCGAGTGACTCTTTCAATAAATCGATGCTTTTCCCGGAATCATCGGATTTGGAAGTGACGATTTCATAGGACAGGAACGCGTAATACAATCCGAGACCGATAATTATTACGCCAAATATATATTTTACCCATTTCATCCAGTTTCCGGGCCTGGGCATGACGGCAAAACCGCCGGCCAGGACCGGCCAGGGAAGGGCCATGCCCAATCCCAGAACCAGCGGCAGGAAAAGACCGGCCGTTTCTCCGGAATTATACATCTTGCCCGACTGCAGCAGGGCGGCCACTACCACAGGCGCAACGCAGGCTCCCGCCAGCAGGGCGGCTATCACTCCCATCAGGAAAATACCCGCATAACGCGCACCGGATATGCCCGGCAGGGAGGAACTGAAACGGGAAAAATCCAATATGAAGACATCGAACATGGACAATCCCAGCCCGATAAAGAGCAGCGCAACCAGCGCATTGAACCACCAGGCGGAATCGATCACGCCGAAACTGCTGCCCGTCACCACGACCACTATTCCGAGGATGCCGTAGGCCAACGCGATGCCCGCACCGTAAACCAGACCGCGGAACATGCAGTTCCAGCGGGAACCGTCCCTCGCCCCTATGATCGCCAGATTGATAGGGATCATCGGCAGCACGCACGGAGTCAGGTTCAGAGCGATGCCGCCGAGAAAGGTCAGCAGCAGGATCAGCCAGAAATTTTTGCCGGCAAAACTCAGAAACAATTCCCGTTTTTCCCCCTTGAGAAACTGGACGAACTGCGGCGCTCCGATAAATCCCGATTCGGCCCTGATGATTTCGAACTTGGGAAAATCCGCATTCGGGGCAGGGGAGGAAAGCGGTTCTTCCGTCGGTTCGAAAGTCATGACTTTCGGAGCGGAAACAGCTTGGAAATTCCGGAGCGTCATTTCGCCGGAACCCGGCATGAAACACACCCCAGGTTCGTTGGGAGTTCCCTTGGAACAGCCCTGCCATTTCACCTTGAATTTCAACGGAAAATTCCATTTCTCCGAACGGAAAACCCAGGTCAGGAGCTTGCCGCCCGGATAAATTTCCGTTTTGCCGGAAAATTCATCCTCATGCGTCACAGTTGACGGAAAAGTGACGGGCTTGACAGCCATCCCGTCAGCCGTCAGTTCGGCGTCAGTTTCTTTCCGGTAAAGGTACTCGTTGGCCGGAACTGATGCGGTAATTCTGATTTCGTTTTTACTGAGCGTGTATTTCCATTCCGGAACGGATGCGGAAAGCATTCCGGTCAAACAGAACAGAACCAGCAGGACGTTTTTTTTCATAAATTACCCCCTTTTTTATGAATGAAATCCGTCAGAATTCAAGCTTTCGGCAACTCTTTAATGAATTCGCCGATTTTCTGCAGAGCTTCCTTGATCCCTTCCATGGAAGTGGCGTATGAACAGCGGACGAAACCTTCGCCGCAGGGACCGAAAGCGGAACCCGGAACCACCGCCACTTTCCTGCTCATCAGGAGTTTTTTAGCAAACTCCATTGAGCTCAAACCAGTGGAAGTGATGTTCGGGAAGACATAAAACGCGCCTTCGGGCTTGAAACAATGCAGTCCCATTGAATTGAAACCGTCGACGATCACATTGCGGCGGTCACGGTATTCGAGGCACATCGCTTCCATATCGGGCCGTCCGGACCGCAAAGCTTCGAGCGCGGCTTCCTGGGCGGTGATCGGAGCGCAGAGCATGGAATACTGATGGATCTTCATCATGGCATCGATGATCGCCGCCGGGCCGCAGGCGTAGCCGATGCGGAATCCGGTCATGGCGAACGCTTTGGAAAATCCGTGCAGGAAGACGGTCCGTTCCTTCATGCCGGGCAGGGAGGCGATCGGAGGCGTCATGTCACCGTAAGTGAGCTCGGAATAAATATGGTCCGCAAGCACGATCAGATCATGTTTGACGGCAATGTCGGCGATGCGTTTGGTCTGTTCCATGGTCAGCGTGGCGCCCGTGGGATTGCACGGAAAATTCAGCAGGATCGCGCGGGTTTTTGAGGTAATGGCTTTTTCCAGATCGTCCGGATCGAGCGAAAAATCATTCTCCTCGCGGGTTTCGACCGCCACAGGCACGCCGTGCGCCATTTTCACCTCGGCATTGTAGGAAACATAGCAGGGTTCGTGGTAGACGATTTCATCGCCGGGACTGGTGATGGCGCGGATGACCAGGTCCAGCGCCTCACTCACGCCGACCGTGACGATACATTCGCTGACCGGGTCGTAATTGACTTGGAAATCCGAGGCGAGATAATTGCAGATCTCCTTGCGCAGCGGCAGCATTCCGAGGTTGGAAGTGTAATGGGTATGGCCGCGTTCGATGGAATAAAGAGCATTTTCGCGGATATTCCACGGGGTGACGAAATCCGGTTCACCGATACCGAGCGAGATCACGTCCTTCATGGTGCTGACCAAGTCGAAGAAATCGCGGATGCCGCTCTTGGGAAGCGAAGCGATATGAGGCGCCACCAGCGGGCGTTTTTCAGGGTGTGACTTGGAGCCGTTCATGATCGTCCTCCTCCTCCATCAGTTTACCCGCTTCCTTGTATTTTTTCAGGAGAAAATGGGTGGATGTCGACAACACGCCGTCGATTGTGGACAACTTGCTGGAGACAAAATAAGCCACTTCATTGAGGGTCCGACCCTTGATTTCGAGCTGAAGATCGTAGGATCCGGACATCAGATAGAGGGACGAAACCTGCGGGAAACGGCTGAGGCGGCGGGCGATCTTGTCGAAACCGCCTTCCCGTTCTGGCTTTACTTTGACCTCGATAATGGCCTTCACGGCGTTTTCAGGCAGTTCCGATTCATTGAAAATGGCCTGATAACCGATGATGATGTTGTCTTTTTCCAGAATTCGAATTTCTTTTTCGACTTCCGCGGCGGCCGCGTCGATTCTTTCGGCGATCTCTTCTGCCGTAAGACGTCCGTTTTCGCCGAGAAGACGCAAGATGTTTCTTCTCAATTCTGCTTTCTGCATGTCAATAACTCCAGTTGTTGGATGGAGTTGTCAATATACAGCATTTTTACAAAAAAACAATGATCTCTCAATGGAAAAATATGAGAAAAAGAAAAATCAGAGACGCGACTGGGGCAGTTACGAACAAACTGTCCACCAGGTCGAACACACCGCCGATACCGGGAATGGTCGTGCCGGAATCTTTTACTCCGGCTGCCCGTTTCAGCACCGATTCCATCAGATCGCCCGCCATGCTGCCGAAAAACATCAAGATGCCCGTAATAATTGCAATCGGAATACTGCCTACAACTTTTGCCTGCGGGAAAAGGTAATGAAAACCAATTGCCAGCAGGATGGTTATGATCAATCCGCCCGCGGCACCTTCCCAGGATTTACCCGGACTGATCGAAGGAACCATCTTGTGATTGCCGCCTTTCATCAATTTATTGCTTACGGTACCGACCACATATGCGCCGATGTCGCCGATCTTGGTCAACAGCACAAAAATCAGAAAATAATAGTTGAATATCCGGCCTCTTAAACTCCAACCATATCCGATGAAATAAATTCCAAAAATGAACAATATCGGCAGCAGAGTAAAAACTGCAATTCCCATAGAATTGAACAGTTTTTTGATTTTTTCTCCGGAATTTCTGGAGAAAAGAATGAACAGAGGTCCGCCAAGGGCAACACCATACAATAAGATATATGACAGTATATTTGATATTGTTCTCTTGTAATGGCTGTAAGCAGGCAGTAATTCCAAAAAAGTTACATTTATCAGCAATATCAGCAACGTGCAGAACCAGGCGGTGATGTTTTCAAAGGTTTCCATACCGAGATGCTTGACAATATAGCAGATTTCCCGGACCAGACCGAAAGTCAGCAGAGAGCTCAACAGCAGAAAAACAATTTTATTCAGTGGATCGGGCGCAAATATGGCCGCACCGAACAGAGCAAGCAGAACAATTGTGCTGAACAAACGTTTTATGAACATATTATCTACCTCCAAAACGGCGGTTTCTTTTTTGGAACGCATCGATAGCTTTATCCAGTTCGGCCAAATCGAAATCGGGCCAATAAGTATCCGTCACATAAATTTCCGCATAGGAAAGTTCCCAGAGCAGAAAATTGCTCAGCCGCAGTTCACCGCTGGTGCGGATCAGCAGATCGGGATCGGGAACATCCGGAAGATAAAGATTCTGCGCAAACAGCTTCTCATCAATCTGTTCCGGGGAAATTTCCCCTTTCAACACCTGGTCGGCAATTTTTTTTGCCGCATCGGCAATTTCGGCGCGTCCACCGTAATTCAAGGCAAAAATGACGGTCCCGCCGGTATTGGCGGAACTTTTCCGGATAGCGTCCTTCAATTTTTCGCGGGCTTTTTCCGGAAGACCTTCGATCCGGCCGGAAACCAGCAGCCGGACATCGTTTTCCATCAGAAGAGGCAAATTGGCATCTATAAATTCTGCCAGCAGTTCCATCAGGGCGTCCACTTCCTCTTTGGAACGTTTCCAGTTTTCCGTGCTGAAAGCATACAGTGTAAGATATTGGATACCAGTATGTTTCAAAGACTCAACCAGATTTTTTACCGCAATTGCGCCGGCACGATGTCCTTCCACCCGTTCCAGACCGTGCTGTTTGGCCCAGCGTCCGTTGCCGTCCATGATAATGGCCACATGCCGGGGAATGATCCTTTCATTTTCCATAGAAATTTTCCTCCAGCATGGCACAAAGACAATGATAGATCGGCAGATGGAGTTCCTGGACCTTGTAGGTCTCAGACTCCGGCGCATGAATAACAAAATCGGCAAAAGGTTCGCATTTTCCCTGACGGCAGCCGGTCAGCAGGATCGTCGTTATGCTTCGCGCACGCGCTACTTTAAACATATTGCATATATTCTCCGCATTGCCGGAAGTGGTTATCCCGATCACGGCATCACCGGGACGTCCCAGCACAAAGAGCTGCTGTGCATAGATCATCAGGGGATCAACATCATTCATAAATGCCGTATTCAGAGCAGGATGTGATATCAGTGAAATACAGCGCAGCCCCATTTGCAGGCGACCGGCCAGAGAATCATCCCCGGTGCTCTGACGGAAAGCCGCCTTCATTGCGTCATTCAAAGGACGCGGCAGCAGGAATCCCTTCATCATTTCGCCGACGATATGCTCGGCATCGGCCGCACTGCCGCCATTTCCGGCACAAAATAACGTTTTGTCATTGACAAAACACCTTTTCAGTGCTACATATACCTTGTCCAGGCTTTCGGCGGCGGATTCCAGAACCGGATACCGGGACACAAGCTCTTTGATATATCGTTCAGCTGTGATGTCAGTAAACATGTTGATAACCTTGTTAAATGCTGTTCGAAACTTGTTCTCAATTGATTTGTCTATCAATAGAGCATGGTTTATCGAAAAATGCAAAACAAAAAATCAACAAAATCGAAAAAAAAGAAATGAACTTGAAAAAAGAGTTTGTTGACAATATTGACATCCATAATAATGATGATATATTACCTTAGAAAGAGATTAATCAATAACCAGTATCGAATTGGGGAAAGAGGTCAACATGAAAGTCAATTTGAAGAAAGACGCATTGCAGAAAGCGCTGATGAAGGTGAGCAACATCATTCCGAACCGGACTACCCTTCCGGTCCTTGCCAATGTGCTGCTCGAAGCTGAAAACGGAAAACTTACTCTTACGACGACCGATTTGGAACTGCGGATCACCACCACGATAGATGCCGAAGTGGAGGTTCCGGGTGTGACGACTTTGCCGGCAAAACGTCTGCTTGGCCTGGTCTCCAAGTTCAAAGGCGAGAATCTGATGATGGAATCCAACGACAAACATCATACCCAGATCTGCTGCGGCACGGCGAATTTCATGATCCTGGGTCTGACTCCGGAAGATTTCCCGGTGCCGGTGGATTTCCAGCCCCTGCGCAGCATCAAGCTCAAACAGCCTGATTTTGCCCGTGTTCTCGACCGGATCTCCTATGCAGTCAGCATCGATGATTCCAGAAAAGTGCTTCAGGGCATTCTGCTTTCGGTCAAAGAAGGCAATATGACCGCGGTCGCCACCGATGGAAAACGTCTGGCTCTGGTCGAAAAACTTCTCGAAGGCACTGCTGAAGGCGCCGACGGCGATGTGATCATCACCATTAAAGTCGCCAATGAAGTCAAGCGCATCCTGGAAAAGGAAGGCGAAGTGGAGATGGAGATCGGCGAAAAACAGGTCGTGTTCCGTCTGAACGAGACTGTGATTTATTCGAAGCTGATCGAAGGCAATTATCCGAATTACCGTCAGGTCATTC
Source organism: Lentisphaerota bacterium (assembly GCA_015061565.1). Classification (GTDB taxonomy): domain Bacteria; phylum Verrucomicrobiota; class Lentisphaeria; order Victivallales; family UBA1829; genus SIG94. The sequence goes on along the minus strand of SUWI01000001.1, from coordinate 66,640 downwards.
CGGCCGGTTTCAACAAGAATATCTCCGTTCCGACCGGCGATTTTGTGGATGCGCTGGAAATCGTCAGCATTCCGCTCAGCGATGCTTCTTCCTCCTTCGTCAAGATCACTTTCACGGACAACAAGCTGGTCTTCGAAGCGAACAGCAATATCGGTGAAGGTAAGGAGTACATCAATATCGAATATGCGGATCAGGAAGATATTTCGCTGTCTTTCAATCCGCAGCTGCTGGCCGATCCTTTCAAACACATCGGCGTAGACAGTGTGATCGTCAAGATCAATGATGCCTTCAGTCCGATTGCTCTGGAAAGCGGCGACGGTTTCCTGTATGTCATCATGCCCATGAGAAACAAATAAGTCCCAGAGACTGTTTTCAAGTGCCGTTCTGCCGGGTTTTCGGATCCGGCAGAAGCTTTTTTTTCCGAGGACGGCTGCTTATGATCATAGAGTCCCTCAAGCTCGAAAATTTCAGGAATATCAGCCGTTCCGAACTGCAGTTCGATTCCGATGCGGTTTTTTTCGAAGGCGGCAACGGCCAGGGGAAAACTTCCCTGCTCGAAGCTGTCTTTTACGTGGCCAATCTGCGTTCGTTCCGGACGGTCAAAATCAACGAGCTGAAAAAGCTGGGATCTTCCTCTTTTCATCTGTCACTTCTGTTCCGGAAAATGCAGGGCTGGAAATCGCTTCTTGAGGTCGATTGCGGACTGGTGCGCACCTTGCAGTCTGACCGTGTTCCGGTCAGTAAAGCCAGTGATTTCACCGGCAAGATCAAAACAGTTGCTTTTCTGCCTGACGATCCCCTGATCATCAGCGGTCCGTCACCGCTGCGCCGCCGTTTTTTCGATATGTTCATTTCCCTGCTGGACCGGAGTTATTTCATGGCTCTGCAGAATTATCTTCAGGCATTGCGTTCTCGTAATATGCTGCTGAAAACCCATAACTGCAATCTGGATATTCTGCGTTCCTATTCGACCGTGCTGGCTTCGTCCGGATCGGAAATCGTGCGGAAAAGGGAAAAATACGTCGAGCTCATTTCCAGGCTGATGAAACAGCTTTTCGAAGAATTGTATCCCTCCCTGTCCGATTTCACTATTCAGATGGATTTTACGAAAGAGACAGCCGATCCGGATTCTTACCTGAAAAAAGCCGAAAACGACCTGAAACGCGACCTGCAGCGCGGATTCACCACGTTCGGACCGCATCTGGATGATTTCGAATTTATGTTCGACGGCAAACCGATGCGGTCCTTCGGTTCCCGCGGACAATGCCGGATGACCTCATTGATCCTGAAACTCGCGGAACTGGATGCGGTCCGCGAGGTCAGCGGCGCGCTGAATGATACGGTCGTGCTGGTCGACGATGCCACCGCCGACCTCGATCTGCACGCCAGACAGGCTTTTCTGGAAAAAATCCGCACTGCCGGACAGGTTTTCTTTGCCTTCACCGAAATTCCGCCGGAATTCAGACTGGAAAAATGCGATCATTTTCAGGTCAAAGCCGGTGAAACTGCAAGATTAAATTAACTGTTTGCAGATTACTTCCGCAGTCTGTTTTGCATTGGCCATGGAACGCACTACCAACGAGGCTCCCGTTACACAGTCTCCGACCGCATAAATGCGTTTTTCAGGGTCTGCAAGGATGCCGTTTCGAGGTGAAAGCTGCAGATCCAGTTCTTCGACAATGCCGTTTTTCGGAACTCCGGTGAAACCCATTGCCAGCAGGATCAGATTTGCTTTGATGACTTTGGAACTGTCCGGAACTTCCTGCGGCTTGATCGGTTTTCCTTCCGGTGAAAAAGTCCACTTCACTTCATGTATTTCCACCCCGGAAACTTTGCCGTTTTTGCCGATAAAACGGTCACTGGCGATATTCCATTCCCGCGCACAGCCTTCCTGATGGCTGGAACTGGTGCGGAGCATCCACGGCCAGTTCGGCCACGGCGTCGAATCGGAACGTTTTTCCGGCGGCTGCGGCATGATCTCGATCTGCCGGACGCTTTTCGCTCCCTGGCGGATGGCTGTTCCAGCACAGTCGCTCCCGGTGTCGCCGCCGCCGATGATGAGCACATCTTTTCCCGCTGCATTGACTGGAAGCGAGGCTGTTTCACCTGAATTCAAGCGGTTTTGTCCCTGCAGGAATTCCAGTGCAAAATGAATGCCGTTCAGCTCGCGTCCGGGAATAGCCAGATCTCTTGCCTGCGGAGTACCGATCGCCAGCACCACGGCATCATAGGTACGCAGCAGATAAGCTGCGGAAATATCCTTGCCGATCCGCGTATCCGTTATGAACTCGATCCCCGCCAGTTCCATAACGGCGATCCGGCGGTCTATCACGGATTTGTCCAGTTTGAAATCCGGTATGCCGAAACGGAGCAGTCCGCCCGGCCGGTGGTTAGCCTCGAAAACGGTCACGGAAAAGCCGCTGCGGTTGAGCGCTTCCGCCGCAGTCAGACCCGAGGGTCCGCTGCCGACGACGGCGATTTTTTTGCCGTTCCGCGATACTGGGATCACCGGCTGGACCAGACCGGACGCAAAAGCTTTTTCAATGATCATTTTTTCGCATTGACGGACCATAACAGCCTCGTCGCTGACTCCATTGCAGCAGGAACCTTCGCAAAGGGCAGGGCATACGCGGCAGGTGAACTCAGGGAAGAAACTTGTCTGAGAAAGAATTTCGTAAGCGGTTTTCCAATTGCCCTCGGCTGCTGCGGAATTGAAGTCGGGGATCTGGTTGAAAAGCGGACATCCCGCACCGTGGCAGAACGGTATTCCGCAGTTATGGCAGCGCTGCATCTGCTGACGTATTTCAGATTCGGAAATAATCCGTTCCACTTCCTTGAAATCGAGCTTGCGCTGTTCGATCGGACGGTAAAGATCATGTATTCTGGTTTGCATGTCAGCGGTTTCCTTTGTTTTTGAGTGCGTTGCGGTATTCGACCGGGAAGACGCGGACAAATTTTTCCCGGTATTGTTCCCAGTCGTCCAGCATGTCGGCGGCTTTCCGGCTGCCGGTCGCAGCATAATGCTCCTGGATCAGGTTTTTGAGCTCGCTTTCTCCCTCGCTGCCCGGTTCGATGCTTTCCAGGTCGATCCCATCCGAATTGCAGGAGAGGTCGAAGTGTCCGTTTTCATCATAGACATAAGCGAGTCCGCCGGTCATGCCGGCGGCGAAATTGACCCCGACCCGGCCGAGGATCACTACCCGGCCGCCGGTCATGTATTCGCAGCCGTGATCGCCGATCCCTTCGGCGACCAGCGTCATGCCGCTGTTGCGGATGGCGAACCGTTCGCCCGCGATGCCGTTGATGAAGATTTTTCCCGAAGTGCCCCCGTAGCCGATCACGTTGCCGGCGATCACGTTGTTTTCAGCCGGATAATCGGCTTCCGGCGGTTTCCTTATCACGATTTTGCCGCCTGAAAGTCCTTTGCCGACAAAATCGTTGGCCTCGCCCGAAAGGATCATCGTGATGCCCGGCGCCAGGAAAGCGCCGAAGCTTTGTCCGGCCGTGCCGGTCAAATTGACCGTGACGGTGTCTTCCGGCAGTCCGGCCGTGCCGTAACGGTCGATCAGCTCGCCTGAAAGTTCGGTCCCGACCGTGCGGTCGGAGTTGGAGACCGAAACGGAAACCGATTCCCTGGAACCGTCCAGTTTCAGTTGGTTCAGCAGCTCCCTGCGGTCGAAATTTTCGAGCGGAGTCCGAGCGTGATCCGGATCGAAATGCCGTGCACCTTGCGGAGCGGGTTTGAGCAGCTCGCTGAAATCCAGATGTTCCGTCTTGTAGAAATCGATCGCGTGGTTGGTGACCAGCAGCTCGCTGCGGCCGCAGGCTTCCTCCAGCGAGCGCAAGCCGAGCTGGGCCAGATATTCGCGCACTTCCTGGGCAATGAACTTGAGGAAATTGATGATGTATTCGGGTTTGCCGGCGAAGTTTTTCCGCAGCTCGGGATCCTGCGTGGCCACGCCCATCGGACAGGTGTTGCTGTGGCATTGGCGCATCATCACGCAGCCGAGGCAGACCAGGATCGTGGTGGCGAATCCGAATTCTTCCGCACCGAGCAGGGCGCCGATCACCACATCGCGCCCGGTTTTGAGCTGGCCGTCCACCTGGATTCTGATATTTTCGCGCAGGCCGTTCAGCACCAGGGTCTGCTGCGCTTCGGCAATGCCCAGTTCCCAAGGCAGACCCGCGTATTTGATGCTGGTGAGCGGCGAAGCGCCGGTGCCGCCGTCGTGTCCGGAGATCAATACCACATCCGCCTTGGCTTTAGCCACGCCTGCCGCCACCGTGCCGACTCCCGGTTCGGATACCAGCTTGACCGAGATCCTCGCTTTGGGATTGGCGTTGTGCAAGTCATAGATCAGCTGCGCCAGATCCTCAATGGAATAAATGTCATGATGAGGCGGTGGCGAGATCAGCGTGACGCCCGGCATCGAATGGCGGATCTTCGCCACGAAATCATTGACCTTGTAGCCGGGCAGCTGGCCGCCCTCGCCGGGCTTGGCTCCCTGCGCCATTTTGATCTGGATGTCTTTCGCATTGCGCAGATAGCCGATCGTGACGCCGAACCGTCCGCTGGCGACCTGTTTGATCGCGCTGTTGAACTCGGTTCCGAAGCGTTCCTTGTTTTCGCCGCCCTCGCCGCAGTTGCTCATGGCGCCGCACTGGTTCATGGCTTTGGCGATCGTCATGTGCGCCTCGGGACTGAGGCTGCCCAGGCTCATCGCGCCGGAAACGAAATGTTTCAGGATACTTTCCACCGGTTCGACCTCTTCGACCGGGATCGCTTCGGTCTTTTTGAACTGGAAAAGACCCCGCAGAGTGCAGAGATGGTGCGCCTGGTCATCGATCAGTTTCGAATATTCCTTGAACTTGGCGTAATCGCCTTTCTGGACCGCCTGACGGAAGGCCGCCAGCGACTGCGGATTCCAGAGATGGTCTTCACCGTCTTTCCGGTAGCGGTATTGTCCGCCCGCCGGGAGCAGTGAGGAATCCGCTTTCACATTTCCGGCCCGTGCCGAGGCATCTTTTGCGATTTCCGCCAGGCCGATCCCGCCGATGCGGGAAACCGTGCCGGGCAGGAATTCATCCAGAAAAGCGCGGCTCAGTCCGACCGCCTCGAAAGCCTGTGCGGAACGGTAGCTGCGCAAGGTGGAGATCCCGAGCTTGGACATGATCTTCAGGAGGCCTTTGTCGACTGCGTTGATGTAATTTCCGGCGGCCGTGACCGGATCGGCGGCGATCGCCTTGGAACGCGATAGTGCGGAGATGGTTGCCAGGGCCAGATGCGGATTGACTGCCGTGGCGCCGTAGCCGAGCAGGAGCGCAAAGTGCATGATTTCGCGCACTTCGCCGGACTGGACGATGATGCCGGTTTCCGGCCGCAGATCGGCCTCGATCAAGGCGCGGTTCACCGCGGAACAGGCCAGCAGGCTGGGAATCGCCGCCATGCCCGGCGGCAGATCCTGATCGGAAAGGATCAGGATACGCTCATCGGCTTTGGCCGCAGCCACCGCATTTTCGGCGAGCGTGCGCAAGGCTTGCCGCAGCGCCGTTTCGCCGCCGGCTGCATCGAATCCGCAGGGCAGGACCCGCGAATGGAATCCGTGCGCGCCGAAATTCTGCAGATGGTTCAACTCGTCGTCGGTCAGGATCGGACGGCGCAGCTTGATCAGCCGGGCGTGTTCCGGCGTTTCCTCCAGAATGTTGCCGTGATTGCCGATGTAGGTCATCAGGCTCATCACCAGCTCTTCCCGGATCGGGTCGATCGGCGGATTGGTCACCTGTGCGAACAATTGTTTGAAATAGGAGAACAGCAGCTGCGGCTTGGCCGAAAGGACCGCCAGGGCGGCATCGTTGCCCATGGAGCCGACCGGTTCCTTGCCGTGTTCCGCCATCGGCTTCAGGATGATCTCGATATCCTCGCGGGTGTAACCGAAGAACTGCTGCCGGGCGGGCAGGTCCTTTTCCGGTTCCGCGGCCGTGATGTCGGTGAAAAGTCCGTGGACCGGCAGACGGTTTTCCTCGACCCAGCGGCGGTATGGCTTGCTGCGGGCGAGGCGGGTCTTGATCTCCGAATCAAGGATGAGACGGTGCTGGTTGAGGTCCAGGAACAGGATCTCGCCGGGTTTCAGCCGTCCTTTGGTCCTGACCTCTTCCGCGGGGATGTCCAGCACCCCGGCCTCGCTGGCCAGAATGAACAGGCCGTTTTTACATAATGTGTAACGTGCGGGCCGCAGGCCGTTGCGGTCCAGGATGGCGCCCAGATTGATGCCGTCGGTGAACGCCAGTGCGGCCGGACCGTCCCACGGCTCCATCAGTGCGGAATGATATTCGAAAAAGCCGCGGACATCGCGTCCCATATAATAATTGACACCCCACGCCTGGGGGACCAGCATCAGCATCGCGTGTTCGATGGGCCGGCCCGCGGCGACCAGCAGTTCCAGCATGTTGTCCAGACAGGCCGAATCGCTCTGTCCGGGTTCGATCAGCGGCAGGATCTTTTTCAGATCGTCGCCGAGCACGGGCGATGAAAGCAGGCGTTCCCGGGCCTTCAGCGCGTTCAGATTGCCGCGCAGGGTGTTGATCTCGCCGTTATGGGCCAGACAGCGGTAGGGATGCGCCAGCTGCCACGTCGGGAAGGTATTGGTGCTGTAGCGCTGATGCACCAGCGCGAAACGGGAGCGGAAGAGCTCGTCGGATAGGTCCGGATAAAATCCTTTGATCTGGGAGGCGAGCAGCAGTCCTTTATAGACGACCGTACGCGAGGACATGCTGCAGATATAGAGATCGAGATGCTGTTTTTCGATCAGCCGCCGCATGACGAACAGTTTGCGTTCGAATTCGGTGTTGCCGGGGAATCCGCTGCCGTCGATGAACAGCTGCCGGATGGCCGGCCGGCTGCCCTGCGCCTTGCGTCCGATCGCCGAAGGAACTACGGGGACTTCCCGCCAGCCGATGACGGCGCCGCCTTCCGATTTGACGGTTTTTTCGATGGCTTTTTCCGCGCCGAGACCGCCGAAGATCATAGCGACGGCATAGGAACCGGCCGCCGGCAGTTTCAAACCGGACCGTTTCCGGAAAAATTCGTTGGGCAGACTGAGCAGGAGACCGGCTCCGTCGCCGGTTTCCGGATCGCTGCCCGCCGCGCCGCGGTGCATCAGACGCGTCAGGATCGCGATCCCTTTTTCCACAATGTCATGGCTCGGTTCGCCGCTGAGGTTTGCCGCCATGCCGACTCCGCAGGCATCGTGTTCCTGCTCCGGACGGTAGAGCGCGTAAGGCTGCTGTCGAAATATCTGTTCCATGGTGCTGACCTTTCTGGTTGTTTTCACACGCATTTTTCAGGACTTTACAGCAAAATCCATGCCAACCGCTTTTCAGAAAAAGCTCTGTCCCTCATGCCGGCCGATAAAAAATCCGGTTTTTTGGGATCAATATCATGCCAGTGATCCAACCTGTATTGGAGGAATCGTTTCAGGAAAACATCCAATCTTTTTTACAAAAAATGTAAACTATTGGATCAGAATTACAAAATTTGTAAAGAAAAAGAAGGATAAACATACGGTAAATAATTGGCATGAATAATGCTGTTGTAAAGGCGGGGTAAATAAGGGAGAAAGGGAACCAGATGTCGGATCCAGTCAAACATGAGTGTGCGGTGGCGCTGCTGCGCCTGCGGAAGAAACCCGAATATTATGTCCGGAAATACGGCAATGCCAATTACGGCTTCGGGAAAATGGCCCTGCTGCTGGAAAAACAGCACAACCGGGGGCAGGATGGAGCGGGGATCGCTTCCCTGGGGCTGGATCCGGAACCGGGCCTGCCGGCGTATCATATCCAGAAATCGGCGGCGGCGGAAGACCCGCTGGCGGATCTGCTGGGACGGTGCGCTGGCCGGAGTGAATTCAACGGCGAAGTCCTGCTGGGACATCTGCGCTATGCCACCTACGGCCGCCATGCGGTTTCCGCCTGTCATCCGTTCGTGCACGAATCCAGCTGTCTGCGGCGGACCCTGCTGCTGGCCGGCAATTTCAATCTGACCAATACCGGTGAACTCTTCGAGCGGTTCCGTCAGACCGGGCATCATCCGGCGAGCCGGGCGGACGGGTACCTGATCACGCAGATGATCGCCCATTATCTGGAACAGGATGCGGATCTGCATGCGGGTTCGCCGGCGTGGCAGGAGATCCTGCACCAGGCGCTGAGCGAGCTGGACGGCGCTTTTACGCTTTGCGGCGTGAACGGGGAAGGGGAGGCGTTCGTGATCCGCGATCCGCACGCGATCCGGCCGGGATATTTTTATTTTGACGATGAAGTGTTTGTCGCGGCCAGCGAACGGCCGGCGATCCAGGCGGCCTTCAACTGTTCCACGGCGGAAGTCATGGAGATCCCGCCCGGCAAGGCGCTGGTGATACCGGCCGGCGGCGAGCTGCAGATCCAGGATTGTCTGGAGCCGGCGGAACGCCGCAGTTGTGTTTTCGAGCGGATCTATTTTTCCCGTCCGAACGACGCGGATATCCACCGGGAACGGAAACTGTTGGGGAAATCGCTGGTGCCCGAGCTGCTGAAAGCGGTGGACCACGATTTCGAAAACACTTTTTTCAGCTACATTCCGAACTCGGCGCAGGTGAGTTTCCACGGGATGCTGGAAGAACTCATGAAAATCGCCGTCGCGGCGGGCAAAACCGTGCGTTTCGGACAGATCGCAATCAAGGACGCCAAATTCCGCACCTTCATCGCGGACGCGGAGATCCGGCATGAACTCGGCATGCACGTCTACGACATCACTTACGGGCTGGTCCATCCCGGGACCGATACGCTGGTGGTGCTCGACGATTCCATCGTGCGGGGCAACACCATGCGCAACGCCATCCTGCCGATGCTCAACCGGCTGAATCCGAAAAAGATCATCGTGGCGAGTTCCGCGCCGATCATCCGGTATCCCGACTGCTACGGGATCGACATGGCCTGCGCCGGCGATCTGTGCGCGTTCCAGGCGGCGGCGGACATTCTGCGCAAACAGGGCCGGGCCGAGGTGCTGGTCCGCAGTTTCGAACGCGCCAAGGAGGATCTCGCCAGCGGCAATAACCGGAACCGCATGAAGGAAATTTACGATGCGGTCGGCGAGGAGGAACTGCTGAAGGATATCGCCGCGCTGCTGACCCCGCCGGGACTTCATGCCGAGCTCCAGATTGTCTATCAGTCGATGGAGGCTCTGCGCAAATGCTGTCCGGATTATCCGGGCGACTGGTATTTTACCGGCGATTATCCGACACCCGGCGGTTTCCGCATGGTCAACCGGGCATTGGTCAACTACATGGAAGACAAGAACGAACGGGCATATTGAAAGGGAGAAAACGACGATGAAAACGAAACACATCTTCATCACCGGCGGGGTGGTATCGAGTCTGGGAAAAGGGATCACGGGCGCGGCGCTCGCTTTCCTGCTGGAAAAACGCGGTTTCCGCGTGGCCATGCAGAAACTCGATCCTTATCTGAACGTGGACCCCGGCACCATGAGCCCGTATCAGCACGGCGAAGTGTTCGTGACCGACGACGGCGCGGAAACCGACCTCGACCTCGGCCACTATGAACGGATCGCCGGCGTGGCCTGTTCCAAGGCCAGCAATTACACGTCCGGGAAAATCTACAGCAATGTGATCGCGCGGGAACGCGCCGGCGGCTATCTCGGCGGCACGGTCCAGGTCATTCCCCATATTACCGACGAGATCAAAACCGCGATGCGGTCTCTGCATGCGGATGGGATCGATATCGCCATTTCGGAAATCGGCGGCACGACCGGCGATATAGAAAGTCTGCCGTTCCTGGAGGCGGCGCGCCAGTTCAAGCTCGAATCCGACCCCGGCGATGCCATCTTCGTGCATCTGACCCTGGTGCCGTACATCCGGGCGGCGAAGGAACTGAAGACCAAGCCCAGCCAGCATTCGGTGGCGGCTTTGCGCGGCATCGGCGTCACGCCCGACATCCTCGTCTGCCGCAGCGAGATCCCGATGGAGGACGACCACCTGAAAAAACTCTCCCTGTTCTGCAACGTGCCGCGTTCCTGCGTGATCGAAGAGCTCGATGTGCAGAACTCCATCTACGAAGTCCCGCTGGAACTCGAACGCCAGGGACTGGATCTGCGTGTGCTGGAACTGCTGCGGCTTGATCCGCGCGAGATCCAGCTGGACGACTACCGGAAATGGCTCGAAGGCGTGCTGAATCCCACCTGCCGCTGCACCATCGCGGTCGTCGGCAAATACATCCGCCATCAGGACGCCTACAAGAGCATCTACGAGGCGCTCAGCCACGCCGGGATCAAACATTCCTGCAAGGTCGAAGTCAGAAAAATCGAATCGGAAGAACTGGAGACCGGAAATCCGGCGGAACTGCTCAAGGGCGTGGACGGCATCCTGGTTCCCGGCGGTTTCGGCGCCCGGGGCATCGAGGGCAAGATCAAGGCGGCCGAATACGCCCGGACCAACCGGATCCCGTTCCTCGGGATCTGCCTCGGAATGCAGTGTGCGGTCATCGAATACGCGCGGCATGTGCTGGGGTGGGCCGATGCGGAAAGCTCCGAGTTCGATCAGAACACCGCCCATCCGGTGATCGACCTGATGGATGAGCAGCGTACGATCCATGACAAAGGCGGCACCATGCGGCTGGGCGCTTACGACTGCGCGATCGTTCCCGGCACACTGGCGGAAAAATGCTACGGCGTCTCCGCCGTCCGCGAACGTCACCGCCACCGTTACGAATACAATTCGCGTTATCGCGCCGAGCTGGAAAACGGCGGCCTGAAAGTGAGCGGCACCAATCCCCAGCGCGGCCTGGTCGAGATCGTGGAACTGCAGGACCATCCGTATTTCATCGCCTGCCAGTTCCATCCCGAATTCAAATCCCGGCCCCAGAATGCGCATCCGCTGTTCGACGGCCTGATCGCCGCCGCATTGCAGTCAAAATGAGGCTGGATCAATCGTCCGGCAAGGATGCCGAACCATAATTCTGCCGCAGCCAGGCGTGCGGGGTTTTTCCTGTGTATTTCCGGAAAAACCGGGTGAAATATTTGACATCGCGGAACTGCATGATGTCCGCCAGCTCCTTGATCCGGATATCGGAATAGAGGAGCATCTCTTTCATGATTCTGATCCGTTCGAGGTCTATGAACCTCTTGGTCGAATTTCCCGTATGCTGCCGGACCAGAGTCCGGAGATAACCGGGGGAATAATCCAGATGCGCCGCCAGCTCTTCCACGGTGACCGGACCGCCGCCATGAAGATAAACGAATTCAGACATTTTTGCCAGCAGAGAGTCCGAGGCGATCTCGCTGGTCCGGCGGGCTTCGCCTCGAATGTAATGACACGTCACGCCGTATAGGAGTTCTTCCAGAATGTGAATGCCCTCATACGAATCCATGATGGTGAAAGCATAAGGCCGGGCCAGCAGTTCGGGAGGACAGAAGCCTTCCATACAGGATCTGACCGCTGTAATGACCGCCATCCGTTTCCTGAATCCTTCGGGATCGCCGGCATAAATGGTCTGCATCTTCATCAATCCGGACAGATGCGGGAGGCGGAACTTGAAAGAGCAGCAGGAAAACGGTTTGTCCGAATAGATGAAACGGTGTTCCTGCCCCGGCGCGATCAGCAGGATATCTCCGCATTTGAAAAGATAGTGGCGTCCTTCGACCTCGACCGTATTTTCGCCGCCGTAGCAGAAATCCAGGCTCCACAATGAATGCCGGTGCCGCGGATCGCTGTGCGCCCGACCCGCCGGCGTGATATTCCTTCCGGCCACCCGCAGGATCAGGCTGCGGGAATGCATCGGTTTTATCGCATCTGCCATTTTCCCTTTCCAATCTTTTATTTTTTGTCTAATATATGCGAAAATTACCCCTTTTTCAAGATGAAAGTACCTTGAAATATGTCTTTTTTTCGGTTATTTTAATGATATTGGATTGGTTCGAACCGGGAGTGAAAAAATGAGCAGCAAAAAAATCCGTCTTGGGTTTATCGGAGCGGGTGCATTCATTTCGGCGCGTCATCTGAAAACCGCCGGCGAAACCCCGTATATGGAGATCCGCGCCATTGCCGATCTGGACCGCGAACGGCTGGCGGAACATCAGAAAAAATATCAGATCGGCTATGTTACGGACGATTACCGGAAACTGCTGGCCGATCCCGAAATCGATCTGATCGTGATCGGGACCAAGCAGGATACTCACGCCAGGCTGATCATTGAATCGCTGAATGCGGGGAAATGGGTATGGTGCGAAAAACCCATGTGCGAAACCAGGGAAGAGGAAGCGGCCATTCTGGAAGCAGAGAAAAACGCCGCCGGCCGGCTGGCGATCGGTTTCAACCGCCGTTTTGCCCCGGCGATCCTGAAAATCCGGCAGGTCCTGACGAAATTGCCCCGTCCCTGGATCATCAGCTACCGACTTCAATCGGCGAACAGTTACAACAAAAGCAGCCGGAACAGTTTTTACCATGGCCGGCCGCATATCATCTATGAAGGCTGCCATATTCTGGATCTGGCCGCTTTTCTGATGGAAAGTCAGCCGGAGCGGGTGTTCATGAGCGGCACGGACGATGAAAACGACATTGTGACCATGGAATATCCGGACGGTTCCCGTTTTGTGCTGGTGATCACCACCCGCGCGGGTGGAATCGGCCTGGAAAAGGAGATGATGGAAGTTTTCACCCCGGGGGGCGCCATGTCCTTGCGCGATTTTGTGGAATTGCGGATCCGCGGCATCGAAGGAGAACATGATCATCTCTTCGAACCGCAGCGGTGTCCGTTCGGGAAAGAAGTCCTCCGCTGGGGCCTGGATTTCTGGCAGAGACTCTGCAACCGCCTGGTGTGGGAAGACATTCCGGTCAATAAGGGGCTGGTGCCGATCCGGCTGGCGCCTGAAGAACAGCCGTTTTCCGAGGAAATCGAGCAAATTGCCGCTCCGTATGCCGGATTGGATTGGCGGGAGCGCAATTTCGAATGCGACAAAGGCTGGATCGGAGCATTCCGGCATTTTGCGGAAGCCTTTATGAATCAGACGCAGCCCGCCACCGCCGACGGCATGGCCGGAAAAATGGCGAATGATCTGGGGTTTGCTTTGCTGGAATCCAAAAAGACAGGAATGCCGGTCAATTTTCAGAAATATCAAACCGCTGCATCTGCCCCGGAAGCCGGTTTCTGATACGGATCATCACGTCCGTGATCTTCGCGCCATGCCTTCGGTTTCCGCGCATCTCCGTACAAATCCGTACCCATCCGTAAAATAAGTCCGTGGCATCCAAACCGCCAGTCTCTCCCAACGCCGTCCCGATTACCCGGCAATCAGGGTTTTTTTCTTTTTTTTACAATTCCGGCTTGATTTTTATTTCCAGAGTGATATATTTAAATCGTAATTAAATCAATGTAATATAAAGGTAATTGAAAAAATGGTATTCCCGAACACCAAACAACTGAAGTTGCAGGACGCACTCAAACAGGAGCTTCAGAGCGGCAATTTCCAGGTCGGCGACCGTTTCTATACCGAAAAAGAGATCATGAGCAAATACCGGGTCAGCAGCGTTACCGTGGCGCGGGCCGTCGGCGAAATGACCCGCCAGGGTTATTTCGAACGGAAACGCAAACTCGGGACTTTTGTCCGCGGGACCCGCACGATCCCGGGCATGAGCGGAGAAGTCATGACCTGTCCGCTCTATATCAATCAGGCCGGGCATGAAGAATCGGCACGGCATGAGCTTTCCTGGTTTCTGGTGGAGGAGATCCGGCGCGGCATCATCAACGCCTATCCGGGCATGGTCAAAATCCTTCCCATGGACGAGATCCTCGATGCCGCACAGCGGGATCCGAATCTGCTGACGATCCTGTTTCCGCAGCGGATCGAATTTTTCGCGGAAAAATACCGGTCACGGTGTCCGGGCAATACGGTCGAGATCCTGCTGCCGCCGAATTTCGGTCCGCAGGTGAATTGCGTCAGGCCCGATTATATGATGGGCGTGTTCGATGCCGTATCGCATCTGATCCATCTCGGACACCGCCGGATCGCCTATATCGGAAATGCCAAATCGCTCTACCGTTATGCCGCCTATCGGATCGCGCTGGAAACCCACCGGCAGGAAATGTTTCCGGAACTGGTGATCCGGGACGATCAGGCCGTTACTTATGAAGACGGCGCGTTGCTGATCGACCGTCTGTTTCAGCTGCCGGAGAAACAGCGTCCGACGGCGGTTTTCTGCGTCAATGACCGGATCGCGATCGGGGCCATGGAAGCGCTCCGGAACCGCGGTCTTGTCGTCCCGGAGGACATTTCCGTGATCGGATTCGACGACATCGAAGAATCGGCGTCGGCTCCGGTTCCGTTGTCAACGGTGAAAGTTCCATATTATGAAATCGGTCGGGCTGCAGTAGCGGTCCTGATGGAAAAGATCAAAACCGGCCAGGATGTTTTGCCCAGGACGCTCCCGGCGGTTTATCTCATGCGCAAATCGGTCGGTCCGGTGAAAAAATAAAAATCCATACCAACAACAGGAAAGGAAAAAACATGAAAAAACGGTCAACTCCGAACTGCATAACTGCCGTTATGCATCCCGCATTTACATTGATCGAGCTTCTTGTGGTTATTGCGATCATTGCGATTCTGGCGGGAATGCTGCTGCCCGCGCTGAATTCGGCAAAGAAGAAAGCCAGAGGGATCGGCTGTACGAATAATCTCAAACAGAATAGTTTGGCATTTAACGTTTACGTCGGAGACTATCAGGAATATTATCCTCCCTGCAACAATTATACTAAATACAACGGAAGCAACGTCACATTTACCCTGATTCAGTATCTGGCGATCAGTGCCGGAATTTATAAAAATCTGAACTCTCCTTATTATGGTTCTAACAACAAGGATCCCGAATTTAAAAAAGGGATCAGGAAATTTGCCATGTTCCATTGTCCTGAATCGGAAACGTCTTTCTGTACCAGGAGCGGGACTCCTCGGATCATTACGAATTACATGGCAAACGGCTGCATCTTATGGATGAATACCAAGGACGAAGGTTTTACGTGCGGCATCCGGAACGGACAGTTGAAATTTCCATCCAGGAATCTGCTGATGATAGACGGGACGGTTTCGAAAGGGCAAACCTGGCTTCTCAACACCTGGTATATTACACTGACGGCCGGCGGCGGGAAAGGCGCGGTGGCATACCGTCATACGGGCAGCTATACGAATATTCTGATGGCAGACGGTCACGCCGAAGCACAGAAAATGCGTAATTTGCCGGATATTGTCACTTCGACCAAACATCCCGGACGGGGGACAAGTTCCACCTGGCCGTTCCTTTACAAGTAAAATCATTCAAACCAAGAAAAGCATGCTGCTATGAAAAAAATCTTTTATCTTTTTCTGTTGTTTTCCCTGTCGGCGACCGGAGCGGAACCCGGACTGCTGCTTTACAGCAGTTTCAACAAATTCTCGACCGTTCCGGACTTTTCCGTCGGCCAAGTGAAAACCGAAGGGATCCCGTCCGAGCTGCAGCTCCGCATGTATAAAGGTCCGAAGGGAAAAGACAATGGAGTGGAATTGAACAACCGTGAATTCATTTCCTATACGGGGACGGGGATCATCAATCCCGAACACGGCACCATTTCCTTCTGGGTCAAACCGGTCAACTGGAAGATGCATGACGGCGGCAAATATTTTCATAAACTGATCACGGTCAGAAGAAAAAACAAACTGCTGCTGCGGCTGCTGCGCGAAGGCAGCAGCAATATGCTTACGCTGCATTATGCCGGCGGGAAAGTCTATGCCAAGCCCAAATGGGAACTCGGGGAATGGCATAAGATCGACATTACCTGGAATTCCAGCAGCCTGAAACTGTACATTGACGGAAAAACTCCGAAAAACGATTCCAGCCAGGTGAAGATATTCCGGGAGACGCCAAAGTTTCCGAATCTGGACGGGACGGTCCTTTACCTGAACGATAATATGACCTGGTTAGTGAATCCGGAGTGGAAAACCGGGTATGACGAGTTCAAGGTTTATGACCGGGTTCTTTCCCCGTCGGAGATTTTGGCCGACTATGAAAAATATTATCCTTCCAGGAAAATGATAGAAAAGCCGTTTGCAGGAATTCCGGCGGTTTTGCCGATTTGTCATCAGATTCCGGTCGCGGCAAAACCGCGGGAGGAACGTCTTGCAACCGTGACGGTAACCCGGAAACAGGATCGGCTGATTCTGGATTATATGGTTCCCAATCCGGGTGCGTCTTGTTCGTTGACCAGGCGCGACGGCGAACTCTGGCTGAATGACGCGGTGGAATTTCACGCTTTGGGAAAAGATGGAAAAGCACGTCAGTTCATTGTCAATCCCGCAGGATCTCTTTACGATTCTCTGGAGAAAAACGCGTCCTGGAATTCACGTGCCCGGGTTTCCGCACGACGTGAAAAAGACAAATGGTATGCCCATTTGGAAATTCCTCTGGAAGATTTGCAGGCGGGGAATACTTTGCCGGCCAACTTCGGCGTTTCATCGCCGTCATCCAAAGCCTACCCCTATACCTGGAGCCCGTTATTGGCGGATACTACCGGATTTTCCGACCGGCGGTCTTTCGGAACGCTTCAACTGGACGGTCCGGAAACCGGACTGATCGGGGTAACCGGATTCGGGAATCTGACCACTGGCGATCTGGCGGTGGAATATCTGAAAGCGCCGGGGACGACGGCGGAATGTATTATCAAAACCGCGAATGGAGACATCAGCAAAACCTTTCGGAAAAATTTGTCGGCGGGACAGGCGGAACTCGTATTTTCCGTCAAAGATTCATCCGGCAAGACAATTTATCGCTTCTCCCGCGATTTCGTGGTGAATCCTCCTCTGCTGATGACGGTTATGGGAAATTGCTATGCGGGAACGATTGACTGCCGACTGGATTTCTCAGCCTCCGGAATGAAGCAGGCGGACGGACTCATTACCGTGTCGAAAGACGGCCGGTGCTATATCCGGAAGGAATTTCGTTCGGACAAGGGGGAATGCGAGATCAGTCTTCCCGTTCCGAAGGATCTGCCGGAAGCATCGACATATACAGTGGAGGCGAAAGTCGGCAAGTTCAGCATCCGCAAACCGTTCCGGTATCCGGATATGACGCCGTATCGTCAGCGCGTGGCGGTCAATCACGATGTGCCGCGTCCCTGGCATGCGGTCAAGGTGGCCGGCAATACGGTTTCGGTATTGGACCGGACTTATCACTTTGAAGCCGGGCCGCTGCCGGTGCAGACGGTATCGCGGGGGCAGAAGCTGCTGGCCGCACAGCCGGCATGGATATTGAACGGGAAACCACTGCGGTGGAATGCAGTCCGGTTCGGCAGAAATTACGGGGATTATGTGGAAATTTTTGCGGACGGTTCGTTTGACGGAGGGAAAGCGCAATCCGCAGGGGAACTCTGGTTCGACGGAATGTACAAGTTTCGGATCACCCTGACTCCTTCTGCACCGCTGAAACTGAATTCGATGCATCTGACCTGGTCGGTATTCCGGGATGCGGCACGTTATCTGCTGGTTCCGGGCTATGTCCCATGGAAAACGGATACGATCAAACGCACCTGGACACTTTCCGGAAACAAGGCAAAGGGATGTACGATGGTCTGGCTGACCGGTTTTGTCAACGGGTTTGCCTGGTCGTGCGATTCCAATGCCAACTGGATCATTGATCCGAATCGGCATAATATTTCAATCGTCCGCAATGACCGGCAGGCGGATGTCAAGGTGAGTATTCTGGCAAAATCCGCCGTTCTGGAAAAGCCGGCGGCCTACACCATGGTTTTCCAGGCGACTCCGCCAAAACGACCGGACAGTTCCTTCCGTGAAATCTGTTTCGGTGCGCGGTGGCAGCCGAAGTCCGATTATGTGGAGATCGGCGGTCATTCCTGGTCCGGACCGCTTACCGATGAACATATTACCGGCGTGGTCGGCATGGTACCGGCGGATATGGCGAAATTCCGGAAGGCGATGCAGAACCTCCATGGCAAGGGTTTCAAAACAAGGATGTACGGCATGCCGACCCACATGGGGAAGCCGGATGATGCTTATGACTGGTTGTTCAAAGGGTGCGCTACTCTGCCCGGCTTCCCCTGGGAAGCACGCGATCCCCTTACCAAGGAACGTTATCTGATCGAACCCTGCTGCGGCCATACGCCGGTCAGTGATCTCCATGCCTGGAATCTGGACCGGCTTTACCGGGAGGTGCCGGAGCTGGACGGCTGTTATTTTGATATTATGAGCAATTTCACCTGTAAGAACCCGCTGCACGGGTGCGCGGGAACCGACGCATTTGGACACCCCTTTCAAACACTCAACATCTTTCACCGCCGGGCTCATGCCCTCCGGATTCTGAAAATCCACCAGAAATACAATCGCACTTTCGGGGTTCATGCGCACAATGCCTATTATCCTTTTGTTCACGATCTGGGCGATTACTGGATGCCGGGGGAAGAGCTCTTTTCCGCCATTGCCGCCAATCCGGAATGGGGTTATCTGGAGGTCGTTTCACCGGAAGCCTATCAGTCAGCTTGGAACAGCGAAATCCGGGGCATGGCATTTATCGCTTGCACGCAGCTGACCCGGATTCCTCGCATTTTGAAACTGCCGAAGAAGGAAGTTGCTAAAATGCGTTCGGATGAATACTTCGTCCACGCGTTGGCGCCGTCCATCCTTTACGATTACTGCTGCGGTGCTTTCGGCGCCGATCCGCTGAAATCGCCGCTGTTCAAACTGGTGACTCTCCGTAAAGAAATCAAGATGGCATCCGCCCGGTTCCACGGCTACTGGACCGATCCGATAACCGTTGAATCCGCTCCGCCGATCCGGGTGTCCTGGTATTCGTGGTCCGGAAATGCTCCTCATTCCCGGATGCTCTGCATTGTCAATACCTCCAGAAAACCGGTTCGGACCGGCTTGAAATTCAACTGGGAAAAAATCGGCATTGCCGAACCCGCGGTATTGACCGATCTCTGGACTGGCAAAAAATATACCAGTCAGGAACTGGAGAACTATCAGCTGAAGGGACATAACTTCATGCTGATGGTCCCTGCCGGCGCGGAATGATCCATTGCGCAGGACTTATCGGTCTCATGGGAAGCTCGCGCCTCCACCGATGGCGCTGATCGGATACGGACCGTATAAAAAAATTTGTTTTTTTTCCAAACTGCGCTTGACTTGCAGTAGCTTTAGCCTGTAAATTGCTTTCCCGGAAGCAAGGAGTTTCATGATGGCTAAGAATAAAAAAATGTGGATCCGGTATATCCGGCTGGCGGCGGCGGGAATTTTTCTGATCCTGGCCGGACTGGCCTTTTCCGGGTCCGGTCACGCGGTCGCGCCCATCCTGCATGTCCAGTTCGGTCCGGCTTTGATGAGCTGTTTCGCCGCATTTTCGCTCGGCGCATTGAGCATCGTGCTCGGGATCGCACTCGTCACACTGCTGTTCGGACGGTTTTACTGCTCGGTATTCTGTCCGCTGGGGATCCTTCAGGACATCATCGGGTTCCTCGGCAGACAAAAGGGGAAACCGGTGCCGGATTTCTATGCCATCCGGTATTTTATCGCGGGCTTTTCGTATATCCTGCTGATCTGCGGCTGGAGCGCGGGGTTCCTGCTGTTCGATCCTTATTCCAATTTCGGCCGCATCTTTGCGGTGTTCTCCATCGGCGGACTGGTCCCGCTGATCGTCATAGTCATCCTCGCCGCCTGGAAAAAACGGCTTTACTGCACCACGGTCTGTCCGGTCGGGACTTTGCTCGGACTGCTGGCGAAAACCGGGCTGTTCAAATTGGCGATCAAGGGAAAATGCGTCAA
The DNA here is from genome assembly GCA_015061565.1 of Lentisphaerota bacterium. Taxonomy (GTDB): domain Bacteria; phylum Verrucomicrobiota; class Lentisphaeria; order Victivallales; family UBA1829; genus SIG94. The sequence goes on along the minus strand of SUWI01000001.1, from coordinate 46,797 downwards.
ATGCCGGACCTGCGAAAAATTCTGTCCGGCAGGCTGCATCGACCTCGAAAAAGGGGTGATCGACAATGAACGGTGTATCCGGTGCATGAACTGCATTTCGCGCTGTCCGCTGGGCAGCATCGGATTCGTCCTGCCGAAAAAGGCGGAAATGAAACAGGATCTTTCGCGCCGGAAATTCCTGATCGGCGGCGGTGTTCTGGTCGCGGGTCTGGCGGCTGGAGCCGTGCTGGCGAAAACCGGACTGGGCAAGCTGGCCGAATTCGCCAGACGGTTCAAGATCCTGCCGCCGGGAGCGGGAAATGCGGCGCGCTTCGCCTCCAAATGCACGGCGTGCCAGCTCTGCACGGCGAATTGTCCGGCCAAAATCATCGTGCCCGCGCCGGGCGGGGACGGCCCGGTTTCGCTCGACCTGAGCAAAGGCGCGTGCCGGTATGACTGCAACCGCTGTTCGCAGGTCTGTCCGACCGGGGCGATCATGCCGCTGACGCTGGAAATCAAGCGCCGGACGAAGATCGCCGAGGCGAAATTCGATCCGCAGAAATGTCTGGTGTTTCAGAATTCGACGCCGTGCGGCAAATGTGCGGCGGCCTGCCCGGTCAAAGCGGTCACTCTGCGGAAAAACGGCACGCCGCGTCCCGTGAAAACGGCTCTCTGCATCGGCTGCGGCGCCTGCCAGGCGGCCTGTCCGGCGCCCGAAAAAGCCATGACCGTGCATGAAATCGAAAAACAGTCTTTGATCGAAAAGGAAGGATAAATAAAATTATGGGCAGAATGCTGTTTCTGGAAGGGGCGTCGGGGATATCCGGCGATATGACCGTGGGGGCCCTGCTGGACCTCGGCGCGGATGCCGGAAAACTCGATGCGGTCCTGAAAAGTCTGCAGCTGGAAGGTTTCGATTATGAAATTTCCCGGAAAGCCTCGCACGGCATCGAAGGATGCGATTTCAATGTGATTCTGCATCATGAGCACGAACATCATCACGAACATGAGCATCATGAGCATGAACATCATGAACATCATCACGGACATGAGCATCACCACGAGCACCGGAATCTGTCGGATGTTTATGCGGTGATCGACCGCGGGACGATGACGGACCGGGCGCGCGAACTGGCCAAAAAGATATTCCTGATCGTGGCCGAGGCGGAATCCAAAGCGCACGGCAAGCCGGTCGGCGAGGTGCATTTCCACGAAGTCGGCGCGATCGATTCGATCGTGGATATCGTGGCGGCCGCCGTGCTGATCGACGACCTGGGGATCACCGGATGCGTAGTGACCGGACTGACCGAAGGACACGGCACGGTGCATTGTCAGCACGGCGATCTGCCGGTGCCGGTGCCCGCCGTGCTCAATATCGCCAGTGCTTACGCCGTTCCGCTGCGGACGTGCGAGGTCAGCGGGGAAATGGTCACGCCGACCGGGATCGCCATTGCGGCGGCCTTGCGCACCGCGAAGGAACTGCCGCCGCAATATACGGTCGCCAAGGTCGGGATCGGCCTCGGGAAACGGGATTTCGGCCATGCCAACATCCTGCGCGCCATGCTGCTGGAAACCGTGCCCGATCCGGACCGGATCTATCTGCTGGAAACCAACATCGACGATTCGACCGGGGAAGAGCTGGGCCAGGCGCTGGAACAGCTAATGGCGGCAGGTGCGCGCGACGCTCATTTCCTGCCTTGTTTCATGAAGAAAAACCGGCCGGCGTACCTGCTCCGCGTCATCACGGATGCCGCGCATCTGGAAACCATGGAACGGATCATTTTCGAGTCCACTACAACGATCGGTTTGCGGAAGACTCCGGTGGAACGCACGGTGATGGATCGCCGGGAGATCACGCTGCAGCTGCCGTTCGGCAGTTTTCAGGCGAAAAAATGCACCTGGGGCCCGGTGACGCGCTGCTATCCGGAATACGAGAGCGTAAAACAACTGGCCGAACAGGCCGGAATGGATTTTCAGACCGTTTTCGCGGCGGCGAAAAAGCTCGCAGCCGAAAACGTCTGAACCGATAAAAGGGAGGAAAGGGAGTATGAACCGAAGAGAGTTTCTGAAAGGGACATTGACCGCGGCGGCTCTGGCGCCGATCGTGAAACTGGCGGCGAAAGCGGGCGCGGACGGCAATAAGAGTTCGGATCTGGCCAAAGGTCCGCAGGTGACCCGGCGGCAGTACCGGAACACCAAGCTGACGCTGCCGATGCTCGGATTCGGCATGATGCGTCTGCCGACCCTCGGTCCCGGCAATCCGGAAATCGATTACGCCACGGTCGAAAAACAGATCGCCCGTGCTCTCGAGGCGGGTGTGAACTATTTCGACACCGCCTATTTCTATCATGGCGGACGCAGTGAAAAATGCGCGGGCGATCTGCTCAGCAAATTTCCCCGCGATTCGTATTATCTGACCAGCAAGATGCCGGTCCGGTCCGTCCGCAGCGAGGCGGATGTCCCCCGCATTTTCGAGGAACAGCTGAAGAAATGCAAGACCGAATATTTCGATTTCTATCTGGTCCACAACCTGAATGCGGCCCGCTGGAAAGATACGATCAGATTCAAGGTTTACGAATATCTGCTGGAACAGAAGAAGAAAGGACGGATCCGCAAGCTCGGTTTTTCCTTCCACGATAAACCGGAAGTGCTGGAGACCATCGCCAAGGCGCATCCCTGGGATTTCGCGCAGATCCAGCTCAATTACCTCGACTGGGAGTTTTACCGTTCCAGGGAACAGTATGACATTCTGGTGAAATACAATATCCCTGCGGTCATCATGGAACCGCTGAAGGGCGGCGCGCTGGCAACTCTGAACAAGGATTCGATTGAGGTCCTGCGCAAGGCCGATCCCAAGGCCAGCCCGGCCTCCTGGGCGTTCCGCTATGTCGGCAGCCTGCCGAATGTGATCTGCATCCTTTCCGGCATGACGCTGATGGAGCATCTCGAAGACAATATCAGGACGTTCACCGATTTCAAGCCGCTGACCGATGCGGAACGCAAGGTCCTGGCGGAAGCGCTGGCGGTCTATCAGAAGACCCATCTGGTCCCCTGCACGGACTGCAAGTACTGCATGCCGTGTCCGGCCGGGGTGAACATCCCGCGCAATTTCAAAGTCTACAACCAGTTCCGGATGTCCAACCGGGTCGACCGCTTCATGGGCGAATACAACGGCCTTCCGGAAGACCAGCGGGCGGCCGAATGCGTCAACTGCGGAGCCTGCCTGAAAAAATGTCCGCAGAAGATCAATATCCCGGCCGAGCTGAAGAAGATCGCCGCCGAAGCGAAGAAAACCGGCAGACGCGGACGCCGGAGGACCGCCATGACTTGTTTTTCCGATGAACAGGAACTGGTCTGACCGATGGAACGGCGTGATTTCCTGAAAAATCTGTTCAAAGTGGCGGCCTACAGCCAGATCGCCGGACTGGCCGACACTTTGCAGGAAGACGTCAACGCGGACAAGCGTTCGGGCAAAGGGGTGCAGATCACCCGCCGGCCCTACCGGCAGACGGGAATGACGCTGCCCCTGCTCGGTTTCGGAGCCATGCGGCTGCCGGGAAAAGACGGCAAAATCGACCTGGACGCCGCCTCGGCAATGGTCGCCAGGGCGCTGGAACACGGCTGCAATTATTTCGATACCGCCTATGTCTATCCCGGCAGCGAGGAATTCATCGGCCAGGTGCTGTCAAAATATCCCCGCGACAGCTATTATCTGACCAGCAAGATGCCGATCCGCTGCCTGAAAAGCGAAGACGATCTCGAACGGATCTTCCAGGAACAGCTCCGCCGGACCAAAGCGGGCTATTTCGACTTCTATTTCATGCACTGGCTGAATGCCCGGCACTGGCCCATGGCGCAGGAATTCCAGGTGTGGGATTTCCTGGAAAAACAGAAGGCCGAAGGACGTATCCGGCACATCGGTTTTTCGTTTCACGACGAACCCGAACTGCTGGAAAAGATCGCCACTGCTTATCCCTGGGAACTGGTCCAGATCCAGCTCAATTATCTGGACTGGGAGATCTGCCGTTCGCGCGAGATGTATGAAATTCTGACCAAACTCGGGATCCCGGTCGCCATCATGGAACCGCTGAAAGGCGGCACCTTGGTGCAGCTGACGGATTCGGCCCGGAAGATCTTCACGGATGCAAAACCCGACCGCAGCATCGCCTCGTGGGGCCTGCGTTATGCCGCCAGCCTGCCGAATGTCCAGATCGTCCTTTCCGGAATGTCTGCGATGGACCAGCTGGAAGACAATCTCCGGACGTTCACGGGCTTCACGCCGCTGACCGATGTCGAACGGGAAACCGTGGCGGATGCGTTGGAAGAATACCGGAAGACGGGCACGGTCCCCTGCACCGGATGCCGTTACTGCCGTCCCTGCCCCCGAGGTGTGGATATTCCCCGCAACCTGGCCCTGTATAACCAGACGAAAGCGCAGGGAAGCGCCGGATCGGCGGGGATGGTCTACGATGCCATGCCGGAAGCGGAACGCGCCTCGAACTGCGTTGCCTGCGGCCTGTGCAAGACCCGCTGTCCGCAGAAAATCGACATCCCCGCGCAGCTGAAAAAGGCGGTCGAAGTTTTCGCCTCGCGGAACCGGTGAACCATTTGATGACGGCCTGTAACACCGGCCGGATCTCCGCTCACCGCGCGCGGTTCATGCCTCTGCGCTGACGGTAATTTTTGAACTGCTGCGGCCGGCTGGCGGGAGTCAGATCCGACTGCAGACAAAAACTGCTCAGGGGCTGATATCCGGCCGTCTCCATGAGTTTGTCCCAGTTCTTCGGGAGTTCGATTTTCACCGAGGCAAATCCGCCGCCCGGAACGCACATGGTCTTGTTGCGGCTGGCGTCGCCGGTAATGATCATCGCGGTTTTTCCCGCCGCCATGACCGGGACGGTTTCCACACGGTCTTTTCCGGTCCAGGCCAGCCACGGCGGGACGGCGGTATTTTCCCCGCCTTCCTGCCGGTTGATCCGGTATGTGTGCCGCCGCACGGAATAAGTTTCCGGATTGAACGCACTGCCGGGATTTCCCCAGTAATTGGCATAAGCCCGTTCCTCGACCGGACGGCGTGCAGTACCGATCAGCGCTTTCTCCAAATCTTCCTTGCTCCGGAATTTCCGGGCAAGATCGCGCGCAACATAAGGCGTTATCAGCATGGTCCGATAAACGAACGGAGTGCCGCTGCCGACAGCGAACTGCTGTTTTTCCACCGCGTCCCATGCCATCATTTCCATGATCTTCTGCGGATCGGCGGTCGCGGGCGCCAGATTGTTGCCCCATGACAGTGAGGATGCCGCAGTCAGAACATTGTCGTTCAGTTTGTAACCCTGCTGCATGTGATACGGCCGCCAGTTCAGTTTGATTGCGGCGGCGTCATCTTCCACCAGACACCACGGCATCAGATATCCGAACGTTCCCATCCGGTTTTGCTTGATGTGATAGCCGCCGAGGTTCAGCATGGCCAGATTGATGAAACGGCCGATCTTCGCATTGCGCATATTGGAGATCTCTCCCTGTGCGCTGTCCAGCTCCAGCTGCCGGGCAATGGGACCGTTGATCCAGCAGTAGGGGGTCCATGCATGGGTGCTCGCCAGGGTCCGGCGGAAATCGCCGTCCGTCATCGCTTTGGTGAAGGCGATCAGGACCGGCATGAATTCGGGCGGACATCCCGCCATCACTCCGTTCACGGCAACGAGCCGTGCGGTCGCCTGCCGGTAAGACGGCGGAATGGCGGCGATCACGGCATCCGGTTCGAGGTCGGTGTATTTCAGAAATTCATTCACCCGCGCCGGAGTCGGCGGTATGACCGGCAGACCGTCCGTCCAGCCGTTCTGGGAAAAATAGAGATTGACCTCATCCAGATTGCCTGAATAGATGATCCCGTCCGGCGGAGCGGTTTTTTCGGATCGTTCCAGTTCTTCCTGCGTGAACGGCTTGGTGAGGGCGGCGACGATCTGCGGCCAGAGGATCTTGCGGGTGTTCTCCAGCAGTTCTTCGCGGGTATGGGCCGAAAACGCGCCGGGATATTCCGCCACCCGCGGAACGGGAACGCCGGCGGTCAAAGCCGCCCGTTTCGCCTGGTCGGTGAAGCCGGGCGCGGCGATCATCACGGACGGCAGACCGCTGTATTCCGCGGCGATGCAGGAGCCCATTTCCTTCGGTGTGCACAATCCGCATCCGCCGTTGCCGGAAATGACGGCATCGATCTTCAGCCGCTTCAGATTCTGCACGAATTCGTCTTTCTGCCGCCGGACCACGCCCGGACCGGGCCACGGTCCCGCCGAACCGATCTCGCTCAGGACATAAACCTTCGCATCCGGATAGTGCTGCAGGATCAACCTCCTGATTTCCGGATGCGTCACCGAGGCCATGAAACTGCCGCCCACGACGGCAATGTTTTTTCCGTTCAGCGTGGACAGCCGCGGCGCCTGCCTGATCATTTTTATGGAATTTTTACCGACCGGCGAAAGGACTCCGTTTTTTTGAGTGTCATCACTGCTCCCCGGCAGTTTGCATACGCCGGAGTCATTGCATTCATCCGCGGCCATGGCGGCAATGCCGAAGAAAACGATCGCGGTCAGAAAAGAAAGTTGAGATTTACGCATTTTTATACCTCCTGATGATCCTGTTCTTAAGAACGCGGAAATCCCGCCGAATCTACAGGGAAATTTGAATTTTTTTCATCAAATCCACAACATCGGTAATTGAGCACGAATTACCGATGCCAAAGTAATATAATCTCAAATAAAGCAATGTCCAGGGAATATTGGTGTGAAATATGAAATTGATCCGTCCATCAACCAATATGGGGAATTGAGTCTATTTCTTTTTTCTCCTTTTGCCGGATGTCTTTCCGGCCTTTTTCCTGCGCGGGGGTCGATCCGACAAAGAATCGGAATCCGGCCGCTTTGCACGTTCCCCGCGTTCCGGCGGTGAGACGGAATGATCCGGACGAGGAGGAGGGGCATCTTCTCTGTGACCCAATGCCGGAACGGGATCCGGCAGTGTGAAATCGCCCTCGCGCCCGGCAACGAGCCGGAATCCGACCGTGTTATATCTTCCCTGCGCCCGACGGCCTTCCCCGCGGAAATCCGTGCGGCAGGAGTTCTTGTTCGCATACCAGGAGCCCCCGCGGATCGCGTTCACGGTCTTGCCTCGCTCCGCTCCATTGGATGCGGTGATTTCGGAACAGGTCCAGTCCCATGAATTTCCGGCCATGTCAAAGCAGCCGTATGGACTTTTTCCTTCCGGATACTGGTCCACTGGTGTGGTGAATCCTCCCTCGGCGGATAAATTCCGGAACAGATCGGTATAAACGAAACCGGTATAATCGTCATGATTGATCCAGCCGCGCACCTGTCCGCGTTCGTTCACCGAGATCAAATCCCGCAGCGTTGCCGATTCTCCCTGCCGGGCAGAACGCTGATGAAAAAAGACGACCTTCCGGTCTGGCGATTTTTTCAGATAATGGGACGCAACGACCGCATTGAAATTGAACGGAGCTTCGATCAGCCCGCCCGTCATCCTGACTTGTGCGGAATTTCCCCACGGGAACTCGAAATGCTTCGGTCCGGCCGCCGCATTCTCCCATTCGGCCTCGGTAGGCAGACGGAAGCGCCACCCGGGATGTTTCTTTTCGAGATAGCGGCAGTATGCATTCGCATCTTCCACCGAGACCTCCAGCACCGGGTGTTTGGCTTTACCGTCAGGGAAAGTTCCGTTCCGCCAGTAACGGGGCGGACGATGTCCGGTTTCTTTGCAGAAGTCCGCATATTCGGCATTGGTGACCGGATATTTCGCTATGCGGTATGCTTTGGCGATCGGCGATTTTTCACCGGATCCACTGCGCAGCCCATGGCTTTGCAGACTCCTTGCGAAAGTAAAATCGGGATTGGCCGGGATCCGAACAAAATCATTTTCGGGATCACTTCCGGCAAAGACGGCGGCACACAGGCTCAGCATTGTCAGCAAAACGGTTTTCTTCATGATGGTTTTCTTCCTCCTGTTGAACATAGAGTCTCCAACGCCGGATAAACGCTCTGGCGCTTTCTTACCGGCTAAGAATGCGGAAATCCTGCCGAATCTACAGGGGAAAACAGCTTTTTTCCCGGATTATTGGGAAAATGCTGTAGAAAAACCGGAATTTCCGCATTCTCAAGAGTGGAGCCCAACGGGATGACAGAGAGTAGGACAAGTAAGACCAGTAAGACAGGTAGGACGGACGTGGATGGCGAAGTAACGATACGGTGATCAATGAATCAGCGATGTGAACGGAACGCAAAATATCCGGTATTGCATTTGACCATGTCTTCCGCATCATCCTACCGGTCCTAATCGTCCCAATGGTCCTACTGTTCGCGTTTCTCAATTCCGCTGACGCCATACGACAACCGACTGTTTTCCGGTTGACTTTTTCCGATAGAACGTTTATATTAATCACATTAGCAGGAGGGAATGAAAATGACAACTGAAGATCAGGCCGGACGGCAGACTTTCTGGGCGGAACAGTTTCTCGAGCACCGCGGCCGTCTTCTTGCCTTGGCGGAAAGAAACCTCATTCCGGTGCTGCGCCGACGCGTCACCGCTGAAGATGTAGTCCAGGACACTTTGTCTTCCGCCTGCCAGAAGATCGACTTTTTCGAGAACAATCCCGAAATTCCGCTTTATTTCAAGCTGCGCACCCTGCTGTTTCAGACCATTATCGGACTGGAACGGAAGCATCTGCAGAGCCAGAAACGGGATGCCTACAAGGAAATGGAGGTCACCGAGTCGGAAAATGCGACCGCCGGCAAAGTGAACTGGAATCTTTTTGCGGATACGGTGACCGGTCCGCTTACCCGGATCGCCAGAAAAGACCGTTACGAACTACTGAAGCAGGCCTTGGCCGATCTGTCCGAAAACGACCGTCAGATCCTGGAAATGCGTCACTTCGACGGACTGGGCAATGCGGAATGTGCGGAAGCGTTGAAGATCGAACCGAAAGCCGCCAGCATCCGCTATGTCCGGGCCCTGCAGCGGCTGAGACAGAAACTTGCCGAATATACGGAGTTCCAGTCATGAGCAATGAGCATTCCGTCGAAGAGATCGCGGCAGAATTTCTGGAACGCAGGCAGGCCGGGGAAGACCTGAAAACCGAGGATTTTCTCGCGGGACATCCGGAACATGCCGATGAATTGCGCGGTCTTCTGGCTTTGATGCTGGATATGGAAAAAATCAGTCCGGATCAGACGCGGAAGAGTGCTCCGACGCAGCCGGAACGCACCAATCTGCCGGATTCGGATTACCGCCTGGTCCGCAAAATCGGCAGCGGCGGCATGGGTGTCGTGTTCGAGTCCGTTCAGGTTTCGCTCAACCGCCGCGTGGCGGTCAAACTGCTGAATTCCTCTCTGCTCACCAATGACGATCAGCGGGCACTGTTTGAAAACGAGGCGAAAGTCATCGCCATGCTGCACCACCCGAATATCGTCAAGATCTACAGTGCCGGATGCAGTGAGGAACGCTGTTATTACGCGATGGAACTGATCGACGGCAAGGGACTGGACCGCTGTCAGTTCGATGATCTGCGCGAGCTGGCGCGGATCGGTCTGCAGGCGGCGCAGGCGCTGGCTTACGCGCACCGCTGCGGGATCCTCCACCGGGACATCAAACCGGCCAATATGCTGCTGGATACGGAGGGGAACATCCATCTCAGCGATTTCGGGATCGCCTTCATCCTGTCCGGAAACGAGCCGGTCGTCGAAACCCGAGGCAGCCGAAGCGGCACGCTGCGTTATATGGCTCCGGAACGGCTGGCGGAAGGGATCAACACTTTCGCCACCGATCAGTATGCTTTCGGGGTGACACTGTATGAGTTGGCAACAGGGAAACCCCTGCTTCAAAGCAACTCTCATGAAGATCTGGTGAAGCGGATCTGCTCCGGAGCGATCGAACCGCTTTCCTGCACCGAACCCGAATTCGCCGCCATCATCAACAAGTGCATCAGTTTCGACCCCGCCGACCGGTATTCCAGCATGGATGAAGTGGTTTCCGATCTGCAGCGTTTTCTGAACTGCGAACCGGTCAAAGCGTGCAAATACACTCTATTGCATCGGCTGATCCTCTGGTGCCGCAGGAAACCGGCCGTAGCCGCCTTGACCTTTGCTTCCGCCGGATGCGCGGCGGCATTGGTGATTTCGCTGATCGTCGGTTTCATTCAGACCCGGGCCGCCTTGAAGCTGGCGGAGCAGAATGCGCAGGCCGCCGATTCGGCGATCTCGCAGATTTTCAAGCGTATTTCGGAACAGCCGCCCTCCCGGAAGAATGCCAAACTGCTGAATGCCTTGCTGCCCTATTACCGGATGATCGCGGGTCAACGCCACATTCCGCCGTCCAAAATCTGCGAAGCATACGCGGTGATCGGCGAATGCGCCATGCGGACCGGCAGTTACGAGGTTGCCGAGGAAGCATACCGCAGCATGATGAAATACCGCTCCGATGCCTGTCCCGTGAACCGGCTGGCGGAAGTGTTGGGCAAACGCGGAAAAACCGCGGAGGCAGACCGGTTGTATCGGCAGGTCATCGAAAAATATGAAAAGTCGGAAAAAGCGGAAGACCGGTTCGAAACCGTCCGGGCCTTGCTGGCGATTTCCAAGGCTCCGGACAGTGAAGAACGCAGCCGCGCATTCCGGATCCTGGAAACCCTGCTCAAGGATCAGCCGGCCAATCCGGAATACCGTTTCCTGTACGCCGTGCTGCTGGGCGGCAATCCGCGGTTGTATCATTCGCTCCGGATCCCCGGCGTGGAACCCAATGCGGCAAAACTGCTCGCCAAACTCGCGGAAGAACATCCGGAACAGCCGGAATACGGCTTGGCTCTGATCGATCTGATGACCCGGAAATTCCGTCTGATACGCAGTTTCCAGAACAGCGGGAATGCAATGGACGATATCCTCCGTCTTTCCGAAAAAATGCTCGGACGCTGGCCCAACGACCCGCAGATCGTTTCCGCCGTGGTCAAACTGCACCAGCGCTGCATGGATGTCCTGCGCCGCCGCGGCGGTGACAAAAAGGTCCGCAAAGAAAGCGAACGGCTGCTGGCCATTCTGGAGATCCTCTTCCACAATCCGGAGATCTCCGATCCCGTTAAGGAAGAACTGATCCAGATCCAGCTGCGGCGGCATCAAATGTTCCGCCGGCGGGGAGCTCAGGAAGAAGCGGACGCTTTGTCCGCCGTGATCGCCCGCGAACTGGAGCAATATCATGGCCCCAGACTCCAGGAATTCCGCGGCCAGTTTGATAAAAAGGAATGAATTTTTCAGTTTTTTGAAAAATACCATGTAGATAAATCGATTTCTCCGCATTCTTGAGGACGGAATGCAATAGTTCCAACTCGAACTTCAAGATTACGGAGGAAACATGAAAAGAATCGATTTTGCCGCTGTCATCGCAGGTGTGACTCTCATCGGGATCACAGGAAGCATTGAGGCCGCGCCGCAGCGCGCCAATCCGGACGCCAAACTTCATCGCTACAGCACTACCATCGAAAAAGAGCGTCCCCAGCTCAATGAGGAAACACAGCGTCTGATCGCTGCTTACCGCCGCGATCCCGGCGAGGCGAATTATGCCGCGCTCAAAAAACAGGTCGAACGCAATTACGATGCCGTGGTCGCCCGCAAGAAAGCCAAACTCGAAGAGCTGAAACGCACCGCCCGCGACCAGTACAAAGTCGAGGAAATGCAGAACATCGTCGATGAGATGCTCCGCGACCGTGATCAGCGAGTCGATAATTCCATGCGCCGCTTCACCGATCAGCGTTTCCGTCCCGGATTGCGCAACCGCAGCGCCGACGGCTATCAGCAGGTGCTCGGCGCCGGGCAGAATGTTTCCATCGGTTATGCGCCCGTGACCAACGAGGATTATGCCAAATTCATCGCCGCGACCGGCCGGAAAGCGCCGCGCACCTGGAAAAACGGCAGAATGCCGGAGGATCTGGCGAAACATCCGGTGGTGAATATCAGTTACGAAGATGCAATTGCCTACTGCAAATACCTTACCGACCGGGACGGCGGACGCGCGGCCTACCGTCTGCCCACCGAAGCGGAATGGGAAGCGGCGGCCGGACACATGCCGAAGGATGCCGATTTCAACTGCGGCGAAAACGACGGCACGACTCCCGTCAATGCCTATGCAAAAACGATCTCCGCCTGCGGTGCGGTGGATATGTGGGGCAATGTCTGGGAATGGACCTCAAGTGCCGTTGGCAGTCAGCGTGCGGTCAAGGGCGGCGCGTGGGACAGCCGCCGCACGGAATGCCGTACCGAGGCGCGCGGAGTCGGACGTGATCCCGATCAGGGTTATGCCAACGTCGGATTCCGGGTCGTCCGCGAAAGCAAGGAGAATAACGGAAACCGGTCCACTTATCGTCGAGGCGGACGCAGAACGGAAAACCGCCGCCGTTACTGAAAGTATAACGCGGCAAACGGCAGCGTTTATTTCGTGACCGCGGCCGCCCAGGCTTTGAGCGTGTCGGCATCGACGGAAGCTCTGAAGCGGCGGCCTTCGGTGACCTTGGCCTTCGGAGCCAGTGCCTGGAGATTGGCGGTGGAATCGCCCATGCCGCTGCCGCCCGAAGTGGCGAACGGCACGATCGTCTTTCCAGCGAGAGCCTCAGCATTCGATTCGACGAACGTGTCGATGATCGACGGCTCGCGGTACCACCAGATCGGGAAACCGATGTAGACCGCAGTGTATTTTGCCAGTTCGGGCGCGGCTTTCGCAATGGCGGGACGGCTCTTGCGGTCGGCCATTTCCACGGAACTGCGGCTCTGCTTGTTCCTCCAGTTGAGATCGGCATCAGTGTAAGGCCGGGCGGGGACGATCTCGAAGATGTCTGCTCCGATCGCTCCGGCGAGACGCTGGGCTACGCCTTTGGTCGTTCCCGTGGCGGAAAAATAAACTACGAGTGCTTTGCCGGTGTTGTTCATGGCGGATCCTCCTGTTTTGGTGTTCGATGCATCGTCTTTCGCGCAGCCGCAGAACGGCAGCAGCGCGGCCAGTGCAAATACGAGCGCAGTAATGGTCTTTTTCATGGTGTCTGTCTCCTGTGGTCAAAGGCTCTGCCGGAGGATTTCCAGAACGTCCTCGCGGGTGAGTTGTTTGTAGCCGCCGTCGAGCAGGAACGTCGCATCGGCGATCTTCGGGAGCATTTCCTCCGTTGCGCCGAGTTCCGAGATGTTCATCGAAACGCCGATCTCCCGCATCCACGCCTCGAACGCAGCAAGGCCCTCATCGGCCAGCTGCCGGTCGGATTTTCCGTCTGCCGCAATACCCCAGACGTTGACGGCAAAACGCGCGAACTTTTTCAGTCCGTACGGCAGAATGCGGCGGTAGTACGGCAGCGATACGGCGGAAAGCGTCATGCCGTGTGTCGCATCCGTCAGCGTGCCGACGGCGTGTCCGAGCATGTGGACTTCCCAGTCAGTCGTCTTGCCCATCGCGATGAGGGTGTTGAGCGCCCAGGTGGCGGTCCACATGATATTGCTCCGGGCCTCGTAGTCTTCCGGATTCTTCACGGCGATGCGCGAGGAACGGATGAGCGAGTGCATCAGACCCTCGGCGATATAGTCGCTGGTGTTGTCGTCCTCGCCGCTGAAATACTGTTCGAGGATGTGACTCATGATGTCGAAGATGCCCGCGACCATCTGACGGCGCGGCACGGTGAAGGTGAAGCGGGGATTGAGCACGGTGAATTTCGGAAAAACGGCGGGACCGAAGACCTTGCCGACCTTGAGTCCGGCCTGGTGGTTGCTGATGACGCTGCCGCCGTTCATCTCGCTGCCGGTCCCGACCATCGTCAGGACGCTTCCCACGGGAATGATGCGGCAGGACGGTTCCTCGAAACGGACATAATATTTCTCCCACGGATCTTCCGTGCACCAGGCGGAAACGCTGACGCCTTTCGCGTAGTCGATGGTGGAGCCGCCGCCCACGGCGAGGATGAGGTCGACATTGTCTGCCTTCGCTTTTGCCGCGCCTTCCAGCATCCTTTCGAGCGTGGGATTCGGCATCACGCCGCCGTCATCGATGACGGTCTTGCCTGCCGCCTTCAGGATGGCTATAACCTGATCGTAGATGCCGTTTTTCCGGATGGAGCCGCCGCCGTATGACAGCTGCACGGTCGGCCCGTAGTTCTTCAGTTCGTCCGCGAGAAAATCAAGCGCGTTTTCTCCGAAATGAAGTCTGGTCGGATTGTGGAATTGGAAATTTCCCAGCATGTTGTGTCCTCCTTGTATTTTTCGTTATGCTTTCATTGTCCCTGTCATTTCGTGACCTTGCTATAAGCGGCATCGTCCACGGGCTCCAGCCATTCGTTGCGTCCTCCTTCTCCGGGAACTTCCACGGCGAGATGCTGGAACCATGAATCGGGCGCGGCTCCGTGCCAGTGTTTCACCCCGGCCGGGATGTTCACCCGGTCGCCGGGTTTCATCCGGACTGCGGGCTTGCCCCATTCCTGATAGTAACCTTCGCCGGCAGTGCAGATCAGGATCTGTCCGCCGCCCTTCGCCGCATGGTGGATGTGCCAGTTGTTGCGGCAGCCCGGTTCGAAGGTCACGGCGAAAACTCCGACCTGTTCCGTGGATACGGGAGCAAGGAAACTCCGCCCGATGAAATATTTCGCGTAAGCGGTGTTCGGCTTGCCGACCGGGAACACCGACCAGTCGGCGGGCAGCTGTTCCGGTTCGGCGGGACGGCGGACTCTTGCGACGATCGCCGCCGCCTGCGCATCGGTGATGCCGTTGTTCTTGCCGATGGCGATGTGCGCCTTCATCTGAGGCTCCGTTTCCGGACGTGCCGCCAATGCCGCTACGGTCAGCAGTTCGCGGGTGCGCCAGTCCACGTTGTCGCGGGCGAAAATGTCGCCGAAAAGATGCGCTTTCAAATATTCATCCAGCTGCGGATGGAAATCGAACAGCGGTCCCTTGACCGGCGCACCGCAGAGTTTCGTTTGGTTGGCGGTCCCGAAATCGATCGCTTTTCCGGCGGGCGGCAGATTGGGCGCACGCCCCTCGGCGGGCTTCTTTTCGGCGGCGACCTTCATCAGCGTGGCTGCGGCGTTGAGCGCACGGGGGAAGCCGCAGTAAGCGTAGAGCTGTCCGATGTATTCTTTCGCTTCGTTCAGCGTGATTCCGGCATCGAACCCGCGGTTCAGTGCGCCGGCAAGAGCCGTCTGGTCACCGCGCGCAACGGCGGCTCCGATGTCCACAACGGCACATTCTTTTTTTGTCAGAATGGAACTTTGCATTTTATCTCCTCCGAAAGTTTCCGCTGCCGCTGTCAGCATGACCGCTGCGGCAAGCATTGTCTGCATCATTTTATTCATTGTTTTTGCTCCTTCATCATCATTTCGGGGATCAGCGCGGTCTGGTCCAGCAGCTCGAGTTTCCGGACCATCGACAAGGTCCCCTGTTTGTATTTCCGGAAATGCGCCGTCCTGATATGGCGTTCGTAGGAAGCACGGTCCGCATAAATCTCCAGGATCGAAATCTTGTTGGGCTGGAGTTTGTCCTGCATGGAATACATCATCAGCACGCCGGGCTCCTTCCGCATGGAGGTCTTTCCGCATTCCGCTGCGAACTTCATATATTCCTCAAGCCGGTCCGGATCGACCGTCACGATGGAGAGCCGGACGATCCGGGCATCATACATGGCTTTCATATTTACCTTCCCGTCTCCTTCTGCCGGGCAGTTGACACATCCCGCAAGTCCCGTTACTCCAAGAATGGCGAACATTGCGGCATAAAATATTCTTTTTTTCATTTTGGACCTCAGCAGGATTTTCCGGCTTCATAGGCTTCCTTGAAAACCGGCAGATCACGGACTTCGCCCTTTTCGTATGCGCCGGTCCCGTAGAGGACGCCGCGCTCGATGGAACCTTCCATGCAGTCGCGCATGAAGCCGCGCAGGCCTTCCAGCGTAGCGGACATCATCTTCTTGTTCGTGTCGGCGGCAGTGATGATGTGCCAGAACTCCGTGCCCTTGAAGCGGTCGAAGTCGCTCCAGCGGGAAACGGTCCGGTCGATCAAAGCCTTGAGCTGGGCATCCATCGAGTAGAAATAGACCGGCGTCGCCAGCACGATCACATCGGCGGCAAGCATTTTTTCCACGACCGCATTGGCATCGTCGTCCTGGACGCATTTGTTGAGTTTCTGACAGGCATAGCAGCCGGTGCAGTAGCCGACCTTTTTCTCGGCAAGACGGATCTTCTCCACCTCGTGACCGACCTCAATTGCACCTTTGGCAAATTCATCGCAGAGCAGATCGGAATTGCCGTTTTTGCGCGGCGATGCGGAAATGATGAGCACCTTCTTCATAGAGTTCTCCTGGGGTTACCGTTTATTTTGTATGGTTTCAAATGTCACTGTGACGCTTTCCTGTCCAACCGCCTCTTTCAGACCGCGTATGTCCGTGATCTTTCCGATCCGGGTGTAGCTGTATGAGGTCGGGAACGGCTCGTAGAACAGCACCAGCGTGGAATTTCCGTAAAGCATCAGTTCCCCGCCGGTAATCCTGCCGGGACATACGGGATCGGCGGGGAGTTTTTCGGGCAGTCCGGCATATTTCTCATTCCCGTTCAATTCGTTCATCCGCAGCGTCAGCGGAAGACGCTTCGAAAACTCTGCCGCAGCCGTAGTATCGGCCGTAATTGCGGTGAAATTTTTTCCCGCGATGGTGATTTTGATTTCAGACATATTTCTTCCCGTGACCGGAGATCCTTCGTTTTTTGAGCAGGCCGCGAACAACCATGCCGCCGCAGCGAGGAGGCAAAGGCATACTCCGGCCCTGCTCATTATGCGAAATATCCCGCGCTTCATGTGTTCTTACTTCTTTCCAAGATATTTCCGGAAAAATCCGTCGATCCTGTCAAAGGGAATGACCTTCAGATTGTCGTAGAGGTCGCAGTGGACCGCGCCCGGCACGATGACCAGTTCCTTGTTGTCGCCTTTCAGCATTTTGAATGCGGTTTCGCCGAAATAGCGGCTGTGCGCCTTTTCGCCGTGGACGACCATGACCGGCGATTCGATCTCGCCCGCATAGGCCAGCAGTTTCGCATTCAGGAACGAGATGGCAGACGTCTTGTTCCAGCCCCGGTTGGAGTTGAGCGACCGCGGATGATAGCCGCGTTTGGTCTTGTAGTGATCGTAATATTCCTTGACGAACTGAGGAGCGTCGGCGGGAAGCGGGTCGATCACTCCGCCCGCGAGTTCATAATACCCGGCGGCATAATCTTTCGTGCGCTGGGCATTCAGCGCCTGGCGCAGTTTGCGGCGTGCCTGGGGGTTGTCGTCCGCATCGTTGTAGCCGTTGGCGGTAACGCGGGTCATGTCATACATGGTGACGGCGGCCGTCGCCTTGATGCGGGTGTCGATGGCGGCGGC
This sequence comes from Lentisphaerota bacterium, assembly GCA_015061565.1. Lineage (GTDB taxonomy): Bacteria > Verrucomicrobiota > Lentisphaeria > Victivallales > UBA1829 > SIG94. Next base: position 29,398 of record SUWI01000001.1, on the reverse strand, counting down.
GTTGATTGCCATGCCGCCCCAGCCACAGATGCCGATGATGCCGATCCGTTCCGGGTCGACATCGGAGCGGTTGCTCAGATAATCCACCGCGGCGGAAAAATCCTCCGTGTTGATGTCGGGCGACGCCACGAAACGGGGCGTGCCGCCGGATTCGCCGGTGAACGAGGGATCGAACGCGATGGTCAGGAAACCGCGTTCCGCCAGCTGCTGGGCGTAGATCCCGCTGGACTGTTCCTTGACTGCGCCAAACGGACCGGAGACCGCAATGGCGGGCAGCTTGCCGGTGGCGCCCTTCGGCTTGTAGAGGTCGGCAGCAAGCGTGATGCCGAACCGGTTGTGGAACACGACCTTGCAATGATCGACCTTGTCGCTCTTGGGGAAGATTTTGTCCCATTCCGTTGTGAGTTGGAGTTTCTCGTCTTTCACGCCGGGATTTTTCATGTCCGTCATTTTCTGTATTTCCTTTCCGTAAGAAGTGAATGCGGTTCCCGACAGCAGGGCCAGACCGATGATTCTTCCGATTTTTTTCATTTCGTGTCTTCCTTTCTTTGAGTGTCCAGGGTGTAATATAAATGCGAAGCAGTGAAATAGCAAATACTTTGTTTTTATATGATGATATGCTTGAAAAGCATGAACAGGCACAGTATATTGTCTCATAAACCGGAAGAGAGGAAAACATGGAACTCAGAGTCTTGAAATATTTTTTGAGCGTGGTGCGGACGGGCAGCATGACTGCGGCCGCGCACAGTCTGCACGTCACCCAGCCGACCCTGTCGAGACAGCTGCAGGATCTGGAATACGAACTCGGCAAAAAATTGTTTGTGCGCGGGAGTCATCACGTTTCCCTGACGCGGGACGGAATGCTGCTCCGCCAGCGTGCGGAAGAGATCATGGAGATCGTCAACCAGACGGAAGCCGAATTTTACGCCAGCTCCCGTGCCGTGGCCGGGGATATTTACATCGGCTGCGGGGAAAGCCAGGCGCTCTCATTGCTGGCGGAGGCCATCAATATTTTCCATTCCGATCATCCGCAGGTCCGCTTTCATCTGCACAGCGGCAATGCGGAGGATGTTATGGAGCGGCTTGACCGGGGAATACTGGACTTCGGAATACTGATCCAGCCCACGAATATTTCACGCTATGACAGTCTGTCGCTCCCCCTTAAGGACACTTGGGGACTTATTCTTCGGAAAGACCATGAACTGGCGAAGAAAAAAACGATTCGTCCGGCGGATCTTGCCAAGATGCCGCTGTTCCTGTCCAGGCAGACGTTCCGCAATGAAAAACTGAGCGGTATCATTGCCGACTGGTTCGGGGAACGGGGCAGTGCCGTCAAGGTCGCGGGGACTTACAATCTGATTTTCAACGCTGCGCTGCTGATCCGGGCAGGTATGGGGTGTGCGCTGGGGCTGGCCGGTCTGATCAACGCGACCAGCCAGAGCGATTTGTGCTTCCGTCCGCTGAGTCCGAAACTGGAAGTGGGATTGGACATCGTCTGGAAAAAGAACCGGATCTTTTCCGATGCCGCCGAAAAATTCCTGGAACGCATGAAGAAAAGATTCTCACAGGACAGTTGAAATGGATCCCGGAATCGGGATTTTCAGTCGGAATCCGCCCCGGTTGTTTCCTCTTCAGAAACGGGTGGTACAGGCTCGGAATCGCAGAGTTCGCGGAAACGGCAGGATGCGCAGTACGCGGAATCTTCCAGCCTCGGAAAGTTATCCGATCTCAGGCTGTCCGGCTGATTGACGACCGCCAGCATATCGCCGGCACTGCAGACGATCAGATCCTCGCCGGCCGGAGCAGGGATCTCCGTATGGCAGATCAATCCCTTCGGAGTCACCCAGATCTTGTGGACCTCCAGCTCGAAATCGGGATATTTGTACTGGCACCAGACCGCGAACACCCGTTCCGGCAGACCGTATTCATCGTCATCGGCCTGAAACGCGGTCCGGTCTTCCGGCGAGGAAAAAACGAACCGCACTGTCCAAGCGGAAACCGTGCGCCGGCTGACCGCATAGATCCAGGGGCGCAGCGAGATCTGCTGTCCGGCATAGGTGAAGAGCCGGTATTCGGGCGGCAGCCGCCAGTCCAGCGGATCGACTGCAGCCAGTTCCTGCGGCAGATGCATTTCTTCCCACTGCAGGAAGAAATCCCGGAACCGGTTCTGGATCACCTGAAGCATTTCCAAAGCGGAACCATATTCGCCCGTGTGGTAATAAAGTTCCTGAAAAGAAGTGAATTTGGGGTCGTCCAGATACGCATTTTCCCTGAGGTCGTCGCGGGCGTGGATCAGATGCGTTGACACCCGGATCTGGAACGCCTCGGTCAGCGCTTGCGTCCTGCCTTCGCCGGAAAACCGTGCAATATCCAGCAGAGCGCCGGAAAGCGAATCCTCGGCAACGGAACTCATCCAGGAATCGGCCGTGTCCAGATATTTCAGCAGGTAGGCATGCATGGCCGGATCGGCGGCCAGTGTATTCCAGCCGCCCTGCGCCAGATAATGACGGAAAAACCAGGCGCGCCGGCACTTCCGGAACAGGAAATGCTTGGCCGGAGACCAGATGAATTCATCCGGCGGCCTCGGCTTGCCCGATTTGGCACCATGCAGCAGCCAGCGGAAAAAATCCGGCATTTCAATACTGTGCCGGCAGGTAATAGAGTCTGCCGGGCTGCGGCGTAAAGACCGGAGCGGACGGAGTTCCGTTGAGCTGCACGTTCACACCCTTCAGGCCGCTTCGCGCTGAGAGCAGGGAGAACAGTTTGGCAAAACTGAACGATTCCTTGTAACGGATCACGGTATAGGAATCGGGTTTCAGTTTTGCGTTTTTCGCGGCTGCCTCGACCGCATCGCGGAAATATCCCAGCGAATCCACCAGACCGAGCTTTTTAGCCTGGCCGCCATCGAAAATACGGCCATCGCCGATTTCCGACGAACGGATCTTTTCCACCGGGATCCTGCGGGATTCCGCCACGATCCGGGTGAATTCGAGATAGGTGTTGTTCACCAGTTCGCGGACGATCCCGACCTCTTCGGGCGTGCGCTGGCGGGCGCCGTTGAGCATGTCTTTCATTTTGCCGGAAGTATAGACCTCGGCCAGGAGGCCGATCTTTTCGAACAGTCCGCGGTAATTGATCGTGGACATGATGACGCCGATACTGCCGGTCAGGGTCAGCTTGTTGGCGATGATCGGACTGCAGGCCGCTGCCACGTAGTAACCGCCGCTGGCCGCCATGGTGTTCATCATGGCCACCGCGGGTTTTCCGGTCTTCCGGAACCGTTTGATCTCCGTATAGATCTCATCGGATGCCACCACCTCGCCGCCCGGGGTGTTCAGGTTGACGATCAGAGCTTTCACATCCGGATCGGACGCCGCCCGGCGGATCCGGAGGCAGATCTGACGCGAATGCGCTATATTGTTGTCAAAAGAATCCTCATCGGAAGTAATGACGCCACGGACGTTGACCACTGCGATTTTCGATTTTTCATTGTGCTTGCCCGTCACATACTCCTCTTCGAGGCCGTCCGGATCATCCGGAGACGAACTGCTATGGGCGGATTCTCCGGGGATCATGCTGCCGATCCAGACCAGACCCAGCACGATCAGTCCGCACACCAGCATCATGCTGAACATCAGTCCCAGCCCGCAGCCTAAACATCCCCATCCTGCTTTTTTAACGGTTCCATGTTCTTCCGACATAATTTATCCTCCTTGAAAATTAAGCTTTACGTTTTTTTTCAGCCAGAAAATTCCGGTAATCTTCGATCAGGAAATCGGACATTTTCCGCCACGGGAACTTATCCCGGACCAGATTGCGTCCGAATTCCCCGAAAGCCTGCCGTTTTTCCTGCTGTTTCAGCAGTGAGACCACCGCGGCCGCGGCCGCCTCATGGTCGCCCGGCGGAGTCAGGAAACCGCTCTTGCCGTCCAGAACCACTTCGGGCGTGCCGTCCAGCGGATATGCCACGACCGGTTTGCCTTCCGCCAATGCCTGGACTGCCACCCGCGGCAATCCTTCCTTCAGCGAAAAATGCGCCACCAGATCGGTCAGCGCGATATATTCGGCGATCCGGTCCGGCGAGACCAGTCCGGCGAAAAAGACCTGATCTTTCAATCCGAGCTCAGCGACCTTTTTTTCATATTCCGAGCGCATGGGACCGTCGCCCATGATTAGAAAACAGGTATCGGGACACGCCTGAACCACCCTCGCTGCCACGGGGAAGAAATCCTCATATCCCTTGCGGGGAAACAGCCGGGCCACGGCGCCGACGACGGGACGGTTTTCCGGAATTCCCAGCTCGGCACGCAGCGCCGGATCCGGTTTCGCATTCAGGAAACGGTCAAGCTCCATCCCGCTGTAGACCACTTTGAACTGTTCCGGCCGTCCGATATTGACCGCCAGGCACTGGTCGATCATCGCCTGGGCGACCGCATAGATCCGGTCGCAGCGTTTCGCCGCATACCGTTCCGCCCGGATATACAGCTGATTCTTCAGGAAACCGTCATACGGTCCGAAAGCCAGGCCGTGGATCGTATGCACCACCATCGGCACGTCAGCCATTCTCCCGGCGATCCGGCCGATGATCCCCGCTTTGGAGGAATGGGTGTGGACCACATCGAATTTTTCCTTTTTCAGATAATCCGCCAGCCAGTAGATCGCATTCAAATCCTTCCACGGCGAGATTTCACGCACGAAAAGCGGCGATTCCACCACGGCGAAACCCGGATTTCCCATCCGCGCCAGCAGACTGCCTTCCCTGCCCTCTGACGGACCCGAAAGCAGTACGCATTCGTGTCCGGCCTCCACCAGTCCGCGCGCCGAAAGAAAAGTATTTTCCTGCGCCCCGCCCACGATCATGCGGGTTATGAAATGACATACTTTCATGTTCTCTTTTTCCGCCTTTCACCAGTTCAGCTTCATCCGGATGATCCCAGGAGCGCGCTCCCGCGGCAAAGTAACTTTCCGCGGCGGCTGTCCGGGAATCAGAAGCCGGACTTCCGTCCCCGCATTGACATCGGGAACCGCTAAGATATGTAATTTATTTTCATTTTTCGAAATGTCAAAAGAAAAACGGCCGTTTTCTGCAAATGTTTCAATTTTTTTCCCGCCTGAACTCCAGCGCAGATGTTTTCCTCTCTGCCAATGGAGGATCCCGCCTTGCCGTTCGACTCTGTGCGCTGCCTGATGCGCAGTCTTTGCGCGGGAGGACGGCTGCTCGGCCAGATAATGACCCGTTTTCAGCCAGACCGGCAGATATTGGGCGCCGAAAGTGAATCCGCCGGAAGTCCCGCTGCTGATCAGGACCGTCAGCCCGGTATGGCCGCGCCGCCTTAAATAATCCGCGGCCGCGGCGGCATTCCGGTAGTCAGCCACATTGGCCGCAATTGAAAAATCATCCTCCGGCAGGCTGAACACCAGCGCCGGAACTTTCTGCCTGCCGCCGTAGAACAGAAGCAGTTCGCCCGACCGGTCCTGAAAGATGCCCGAGCACCAGAAAAAGAACAGTGCGCTCAAGCCGCAGATCGCCGCGACCCGAAGCTTTTTGCCGGGACAGGCGAACAGGGTCCAGAGTGCGGCGATTCCGAAATATACGCTCCACAGCGGCGGAACCGGGATCCGTCCGTCCGAAAGTTCCGCGAAAAACCGGCAGGTCGAACCGATCCATGCCAGCGGCAGTTCGAGCAGCAGCGCCAGCACTTTCCCCAGCGGCGGAAACAGCAGACACGGCAGCGCACCTGCGGTGAAAATCAGGAAAATCAGATAGACCACCGGAATGATCAGCAGATTGGTGACCATGGCGAACGACACTGCCAGTCCCTGATGGAATGCGGTCAGGATGAAGGAACACAGCCACGCATTCAGACAGCCCGCCGCGCAGGCTGCAGCTCCGATCAGCCGCCGCGTCAGCAGACGCCGCCACTTTCCCACCACCGCATCGGGCAGCCAGTGCTGTTTTTCCACCATCAGCTGCAGCCAGCTGTTGACCTGCAAAGTCGAGGCGATCAGGGTCGTGACACACAGAAAAGAATACTGGAATCCGGCGTCTTTCAGCTGAAACGGATTCCAGATCAGCAGCAGCGATCCGGCCAGGAAGACCGAATTGAGCGCACTGCCCCGCAGCAGCAGGGCGCGGGGGATACACCAGCAGAACAGCATCACCACCGCCCGCAGCGCCGGCATCTGCATTCCCGTGGACAAGGCATAGAGCAAGGTCAGCAGCGGCGTCAGGACCATCCGCAGACGGAACGGCACCGACAGCAGAAGCAGAAAAACCGCGCCGGCAAACATCCCGATATGCAGTCCGCTGACCGTCAGAATGTGGATCGCGCCGCTTTGGACAAAGATGTTCCGTGTTTCGCCGGTGATCTCGCCGCGGCAGCCGAACAGCATTCCGGCCGCCAGCGCCTGTTCCTGTGGATTTTTCAATCCGGAATTCAGCGCGGAAAGCAGACGGTTGCGTATCCCGATCAGAAAACGGGTGAATGAGATCTCTTCCCCGTTCCGGGACAGTTCCCGGACCTGAAGAATGAAATGAATGCCCCGCCGATTCAGATAATCCTGATAATCAAAACTTTCCGGCAGGAGCGGCGGCTCGGGACGCTGCAGGATGCCCTTGACCAGCCATCGGTTTCCGTAAGCCAGTCCCCTGATTTCCGGCGCAAAACTGCCGATAACCTTGGCGTTGACTCTGATCCAGCTGTCCGATGGACTGAAACGCACCGCCGTTACACGGCAGAGGATCCGGCGGTAGGCCTCCGATCGGCCCCCGTCATTGTCAAGTGACGGATCGGAAACCGTGATTTCAGCCTCGACCGCCGCCGTCATTCGCGAATGAAGCAGCGCCGACAACGGATCCGTCTGACGAAAATTCAACTGAAATAACAGTCCTGCCAAACTGGCCAGGCCAGGCAATGCCGAAAGGAAAAAAGCGGTACGGGCGCCGTGACAGCGCCAGACCAGCAGGGTCAGCAAAACCGGCAGCAGGATGGAAAGTGCCCGCAAATCGGGGGAAAGAACCGTCGGCAGAACCGCCGACAGGACGGCAGCCAGGACCGTCAGTCCCCGCAAGGAGCGGATTTCTTTATTGACGGAAGGGATCAGAGAATTTTGAATAAACTTCTTATAATCAAGGACTTTATTCGCCATTCCGGTTTTCCGTCACTGTTCCGTCATTATTCCGTCATTATATCTTTATAGCAGCCGCCGGGCGGGATCATCGGAAGGACGTGTTCCTGATAGCCGGTATGGCAATCCAGCAGGAACGGACCGTCGGTTTCGAGCATTTCGCGGATGGCGTCTTCCACATCTTCGCGGCGGAACACCGTCCGTCCGGGAATGTTGTAGCCTTTGGCGATCGTCACGAAATCCGGATAGTAGGAACGTCCGTCGGTGGGATTCGTCATGACGGTGTTGCAGTGGTTGCAGCCGTAGAAGCGGTCTTCCCACTGCGCCACCATGCCGAGATGCTGGTTGTTCAGGATGATCATTTTGACGGGGATATCTTCGGCGAACAGGGTGCCGAGTTCCTGGATGTTCATCTGGAACGAGCCGTCGCCGTCAATATTGACGACCAGTTTGTCGGGACAGGCGATTTTGGCGCCCATGGCGGCGGGCAGACCGAATCCCATGGAACCGAGACCGCCGGACGTCAGGAAATGACGGGGCGATTTGAACTGATAGAACTGGGCCGCCCACATCTGATGCTGCCCGACGCCCGGGACGATGACCGCTTTTCCTTTCGTCAATTTATAAAGGGTTTCGATCACATACTGCGGCTTGGGAGACTGTCCGGGACGGGCAGGGGTGTATTTGAACGGATATTTTTTCTTCCATTCGGCGATTTGCGCAAACCATTCCTTATATTGACCGCGGACCGGATTCTTGTTGAGTTCGTGCAGCATATCCTTGATATCGGCCACGATGCCCAGGTCGGCATGTTTGTTTTTGTTGATCTCAGAAAGATCAATATCGACATGGACGATATAAGCGTCTTTGGCAAATTCCCGGGTCACGCCGGTGACGCGGTCATCGAACCGGGCGCCGAAAGTCAGCAGCAGGTCGCAGGTGTTCAGCGCGTAATTGGCATAATAGGTGCCGTGCATGCCGGGCCAGCGCAGGGAAAGCGGATCGTCTTCCGGGAAAGCGCCCAATCCCATCAGGGTGACGGCAACGGGGATGTTCCACGCATGGGCGAACTTGCGGAGTTCTTCGGACGCTCCGGCGGAAATGATGCCGCCGCCCGCGTAAATGCAGGGGGATTTGCTTTTGGCGATCGCTTTCCGGATCGCCTCGACGTCCTGCGTGCGGACCTGCGGTTTCACCGTATTCGGGATCACCACGTCTTCCATCTTCGGATAAACGGGAACGGTTTTCGCCTGCTGGACGTTCTTGGGGACATCCACGACGACCGGACCGGGACGGCCCGAACCGGCCAGCTTGAAAGCCTCGAACATGATCTGCGGCAGGTCATTGACATCCAGCACGAGGAAACTGTGCTTGACCAGCGGACGGGTCACGCCGATGATATCGGTTTCCTGAAAAGCATTCTTGCCGATGAACGAAGTGCCGACCTGGCCCGTGATGAAAACCACGGGAATGGAGTCCATGTAGGCGTCCGCGATGCCGGTGATCAGGTTGGTGGCGCCGGGTCCGCTGGTGGCCATGCAGCAGCCGACCTTGCCGGATGCGCGGGCGTAACCGTCCGCCGCGAAAGCGCCGCCCTGTTCGTGACGGGGCAGGACCACGCGGAATTTTCTCCCTTTCATGGCCTGATGCAGTTCGATTGTCTGTCCGCCGGGGTAAGCGAACACCACTTCCACGCCGATCTTTTCCAGACAACGTGCCACGATCTCTGCGCCTTTGACAGCTTTTCCACTGGTTGTATTTTTCATAAGATGTTACCTGAAGTTATATGGTTTAAAATAAAGGAATTACGGAAAAAATGAGGTCAGCCCGGCAAATGGAATCCGCCGGGCGTCAAAGGGTCAGAACCGCCGCCCGCGGGTTCGGCATCTCCGGGCGGAGAACAGCAACAAAACGTGGTTCCGCCTGAAACATGTCAGCCTTTCAATTATAGTCAAAGTCCAGTAATATAATACATTACGGACAAAAATCAAGCGGAAAAACGCGCCGTTCCGCAAGAAAGGCGCGCAAAGACCGGATTTCTGACGAAATGTTTCAGATTTTTTCTTTGGTCTTGTTCATGGCCGCATCGAACTTGATCGCGGACGGAGTGAAATCACAGCGGCGCACGAATTCACAGGCGTCTTTCGCCCCGAATTCGCGTTCCATGCCGGAATCTTCCCATTCGACCGAAAGCGGACCGTCGTATTCGATCCGGTTGAGCTCGCGGATGATCTCCTCGAAATTGATCTGTCCGTGTCCCGGACTGCGGAAATCCCAGCCGCGTCCGGCTTTGCCGAAATCGAGGTGGGAACCCAGCAGGCCGGTCCGTCCGTCGAGCGTGACCGCCGCGTCTTTCATGTGGACATGGAAGATGCGGTCCGGGAAATCCTGGATGAAGCGGACCGGATTCATGCCCTGCCAGAACAGATGGCTCGGGTCGAAATTGAACCCGAATTCCTCGCGGTAATCGAGCGTTTCGAGCAGACGTTTGGCGGTGACGATATCGAAGGCGATTTCGGTGGGATGGACTTCCAGCGCGAATTTGATTCCGTAATCCTCGAAAACATCCAGAATGGGATTCCACATGTCCGCGACGTAATCGAATCCAGCCTGGATAGTCTCGGCTGGGACCGGCGGGAAACTGTAGAGCATGTGCCAGATCGGCGAACCGGTGAAGCCGGTGACGATCTCCACGCCCAGATTGAAGGCCGCTTTCGCGGTCAGTTTCATCTGTTCGACTGCCCATTTGCGTTTTTCCTCGGCCTTGCCGGCGAGTTTTTGGGGACAGAAAACATCCGAGCGCGAATCGTTGTTGGGATCGCACACGAGCTGACCCGCCAGATGGTTGCTGATCGCGTAAAGGGAGAGGTTGCGGCAGGAAAATTTATCCCGCACGGTCTTGCAGTATTTTTTATCTTTCGCGGCCTTGACCACATCGAGATGGTCGCCGGAGCAGGCCAGTTCCACGCCGTCATAGCCCCAGGAAGAGACTTTTTTCAGGAAAGTGTCCAGCGGCATATCCGCCCATTGTCCGGAAAAAAGGGTAATCGGTCTTTTCATTGCAAATCCTCCTTCTTCATTGATTTCCAGCCAGATATTTCAATATAGCCCGGAAACCGGAAAAATCAAATCGGCACTGAAATTTCCAACCGGATCGGGCGTTGTAAAATCGTGTGACGCGGCAGCCGCGTCCGAATGAACCGTACAAAAAAAAATCGTTCTTTTTTTGTCTACCCCGCTTGACAAGCCAAGATATATAGGATATAGTATATATCATGGAGGGATCATGACGGGAATTTCAGACAATATCAAGCGGACGAAGGTCAAGGAGGAACTGGCGCGACGGATCGTGAACGGCGAGTTCTCCTACGGCAGCCGTTTTCCCGGACTGCATGAGCTGGGCCGCGCCTGCGGCGTCAGCTATGTCACCATCTGCAAGGCCGTGAAGATGCTCGCCGACGAAGGCTATCTGCGCAATCAGCCCGGCATCGGTTATTTCGTCTGTTACGCGGAACCAGGATCCAAGGCAGCCAAGGAAGTCAATATCATTTCCTCGACCGGTCATTACCGGGAGCATCGCGCCGATTTCGAATTCGGCATCGGCCAGTTCCGGAAACGCGGCTGGCAAGTCAATCTGCTGCTCGGAAAGGATCTGTATGAATTTACCGGTCAGCTCAATTCGCCTCATGCCTATTCGATCATAACCGCTTTCAATGTGAACTGGCAGCGTTTCGCGGCCACCTTCAGCCATCTGGTCAAACGGACCGTGGTGCTGGGACGGCTCTCCGGCAATCCGGAGATCACCAGCATCGTCTGCGATGAGTATGAAACCGTCCGGCAGGCCATGGCGCATTTTGCCGACCTGGGACGGCGGCGGGTCGCGCTGGTGACTGCCCTGCCGCAAAGCGAGCTTGAATCGCTCAGGATCGCCGCCTGGCGGAACCAGGTGCTTGCCTCGGGTCTTCCGATGGACTGGATGCGTCGCCATCTGATTTCGCTCGACCTGGAAAATCAGCCGGAAGATCCTGCCCGGATCGCCGGACTTTTCCGCCGTCGGCTTTCGGAATGCCTGAAAGACACCGATGCGGTCATCCTGCCCAGTGCTTCGCGCGTTTTCTTCAAGGTCTGCCGGGAGCTCGGGATCCGTATTCCGGAAGATCTCGCGGTCCTCGCGATCGGAGTCGGAGCTCAGCCAGAGCCGGGACTTCTTTACCTCGACAACAATTACCGCGGCCATTTCGAATCTGCCCTGGAAATTCTGGAAGACCGATTCCAGGCGGATCATATCGTCCCCGGTTCCTGGTATTTCTGCCCGCCCCGCGGGATCATTGCAGCCAATATAAATCATGAAACAACCAAAACGGAAAGGAAGAAATCATGAAGAGAAAAATGAAAACGTTCACGCTTATTGAGCTCCTGGTCGTAATCGCGATCATCGCCATTCTGGCGTCACTGCTGCTGCCTGCACTGAACAAGGCAAAGGAAACCGCTCATTCAGCAGCCTGCAAAGGAAATCTGAAATCGCTGGGAACAGCATTTTCGATGTATGCGGACGATTATAAAGATTATCTGATGAGTGCAAATTTCTCCGGAACGCCGGGCCGATGGTACACCATGATGCAAACCCTGTATGTACCAAACTACATGTCTTTCTGGTGCCCGAAGTATTCCCGCAAATTGAAAACCTTTTCCGACTCTTCCGGAACTCCGAACCAGTTGTCATACGGGCTGAATTATACGACATTCGGTTATACCAACACCCAGACCTACGGAGCTGAAACCATGATTGCACGAAGCCAGGTCAAGAGAGTACAAATCGAGCAATTTTCCTCCTCTAAAAATCTGGTCGTCATCGCTGATACGATGGGAAGTCTCATGACGGGCAAGGAAAATCTGACCAATTCCTTCTATTTCAATTACGAAAACTCGGGTGCGGGTTATGACCCGCTGGCTTTTTCCAAGATCAACAGGGCGCACAATGAAAAAGCCAATTTCCTCATGTATACCGGCAATGTCATCGATGTTGGCAAGGAGATGAGGGGCAATCAGAAAAAATACACCAATCCGGCAAGAATGGCATCTTCTCCATGGACTTTGACGGATCGCTGACAAAATAGCGAAAGGAGACAATCAAAATGATACGTAGACTACTGCTCTCACTCGCAATGGTGCTGACGGTTTCAGCTGCAGCAGAAGGCATCCGCTGGAACGCGGAAAACAATTTCGGAAACTGGGGAAAGCCTGTCCGTCTGAAACTGGAACGGAAAGACGGTCTGCTCCGGTTCAATTCCACCAGACACGATCCGATTTTTTCTCTGGACCAGAAACTTGATCTGAAAGATTGCAAATACTTTGAGATCGTTTACCGGACTATGGGGAAGGTCCCGAAGGGGAACTGGAGTCTCCTCTATTATCAAACCGATACGGACGAAAAATTTTCGGAAAAACACAGGATCAATCTGGGGCGGCTGAATGACAACGGCCAATGGCAGACCAAACGGGTGAAACTGAATGAAAAAACAATCCGCGGCTGGGCGGATTGGCAAAAGGCGGATTACATCAAGGCCCTCCGGATGGACCTGATCGACGATCAGGGCGAGGTGGAGATCCGTTCCATGGCGTTTCTAACGGATACGGAACAAGTTTCTGCCGGCTTGCTGGAAGGGGTCAACAATGGATATTTTGCCGCCTTTTCCGGAAAGTATGAGCTTTCCACCGAATCCCCTGCCGAGGGAAAGTTCTGCATGGTGCAGGGGGATGATTCGGACCAGGAATCCATTGCGATGCTGACCGGGGTGATCCCGGTCAAGCCGAGCACCCGGTACCGGTTGAAAGTCGCCGCCCGGAATAACATTCCGCTGGGACATGTGATTTTCGGGTTCGGACAAAGCCGGTCCGCCGAAAAATTCAAGATCACCAATTCTTCGGAATGGGGCTGGACCCAGCTGGCCTGCAATATCCCCGAATGGAAAAACTGCGTAATGGATCTCACCACGTTTCCGACCACCCGCGGATTGCGGATCTATTTCAAGGTCCGCAATTTCGGCACCGGGAAAGCGTGGTGGGACAAATTGGAACTGGTCGAAGTCAACGATAAAACGCCGGAAATCGCCATGAAACCCTTTCTGCTGCGCACCTCGTTCACGGATATCCCGACCATGCTGGGACGGCGCAATGCCAAATCAGGGAATATGGAATGGGTGGAACTGAAACCTGAAACCACGCCGCTTCAGCTGGAATGCAATGCTTACGTTCCTCAAAATGCGGTTGTCAAGGTGTCCGTTTTCCGCGCAGGGAAAAAAGTCTTCGAACAGACGCGGAAAGCTTCGGAAAAACTGGATTTCGTTTTACCGCTGGCAAAGTGGCAGGCGGGAAAATATCAATTGAAGGTTATTGCGGAACTCAACGGAAAACAACTCTGCTCTCTGGATAAATTCCTCTGGCGGCAGCAATCCTTTCCCGAAAAGAAGCTGGTTCCTGTCCGCGAGATTTCCACGCTTCCCGGCCGGCGGTTCGCTATCAACGGCGAACCTTTTTTTTCAGTGTATTATTCGCATTTCCCTGCGATGCACATCCGCCCGGATTTTACCGAATACCCCAATGCGGTGAAAATCCTGAAAACCGCCCGTCAGCAACTGGGGCTGACGACGGTGAATGTCATATCCTTCGGTAAAGCCCCGAGCCTGAAGCTGCCGCGGGAAGAATATCTGCCGAAAGCTATTGCATATTATTCAGAACAATATTTGAAACAACTGGATTTCTGCCGGGCAAACAACCTCTATGCCATTGCTTCCCTTCACATGGGCAGTTCCCTGCGCCCCCGCGGGATGATCGACTATGAGCTCATCCGGGGGGTGGTCCGCAATATCAAGCATCATCCGGTCCTGATAGGCTATGGATACGATGAACCGGACGCCCGGAAAGTCATCACGCCGGAAATGATCGTCAAGATGCATCAGACCGTCAAAACGGAAGACCCGGCCCATCCGGTATGCGTCAATCTCTGCCAGCGACTGAAGTTCAAACAATATCTGCAAGGCTCGGACATCGCCTCGTTCGACAATTATCCGTTTCCGTATTCCGATCTGCATACCTGGAGGGAGTATTCGCAGGCGATACTTGCGGCCAAAAAAGGAATTCCCTTCCGGACCTATCTTCAAGCCTTTCAATACCCGGATGCCGCTGTTCCGCGGCATGAAGATATCTACGCCGAGTTCATTCTGAGCTTGATCGAGGGATCCCGTGCGCTTCTGTTTTACAGCTGGAATGAAGGGGCAAAAAGTCGTTCTCACTGCCTCGTCACTGACCCGGAAATGCAGGCGACGGCCCGCCTGATATCTGAACAGGGAAACAGATTGTCCCAGTTCCTTTTCAAGGCAAAACCGGTTTCAGTTTCATTGAAGGCTTCCCCGAATATTGTTTACAAATACTATCAGGGGGAAAAATACGATCTGCTGCTGGCGGTGAATCTTTCCGGGATCGAACCGGCTTCGATCCAGCTCTCCTTCCCCGGCAAAAAATATTTGTCCGATGCAATGGATCCGGCCTGGACCTGGAAACCGGATGAAACCGTGACCCTGAAACCGAACCAGACCTTGACGGTCCGGGTCAGATAAAACGTTTCGGCGCTTCCCTGATCGGTCGTCAAGGCGGTAATTTTCAGGAAAAAAATGATTTGCGGCTTGATTTTCCGGAAAAGGAAATTACATTATCAAACTAATAACATGCCAACGATGGCATCACTTTCGTCACATATAAAAAAGTAAGGAGAATCAAATGAAACGTCGGTATGTAGTCTGCGGTGTTTCGGGCAGAGCTATTCACATGTGGATCAAACCCCTGTATGAAACGTTCTCGAAATATGCCGAACTGGTCGGTATGCTCGATATCGATCCGCAGCGTTTCGTGGTCTGCAAGAAGGATGTTCCGCAGAGCAAAGATGTTCCGACTTACAAGCCGGAAGAATACGACAAGATGATCGAAGAGACCAAACCCGATGCGGTATTCGTGGTCTGCAAAGACTGCTTCCACGCTCATTACATCATCAAATCCCTGGAAAAGAACCTGGACGTGATCACCGAAAAACCGATGACGACGAACTGGGAAGACAGCATCCGGGTGCGGGAAGCCGAAAAGAAATCCAAAGGCAAAGTCACCTGCACGTTCAACTACCGCTACAATCCGCAGCACCGTCTGATCCGCGAACTGGTGCTGGCCGGCAAAGTCGGCCGCGTCACCCATGTGGACCTGAACTGGTATATCGACATCAAGCACGGTTCGAGCTATTTCCACCGCTGGAACCGCATGCGGGAAAATTCCGGCTCCCTCTCCATCCATAAAGCCAGCCATCACTTCGACCTGGTCAACTGGTGGATCGGCTGCTCCGATCCGCAGAAAGTGCATGCTTTCGGCGCGCTGAACCATTACGGTCCGAACGGCCCGTTCAATCCGTCCAAGAAAGACGGACGCCACTGTAGCGACTGCGCGGAACGGCGTCAGTGCGCCTACAAGGCCCGCTGGGAATCCCGGGCCGCCTCCGTCAAGGTGCATGACGACCATCTGGATTTCTTCGATGAATCCCGCGGTTTGCTCTACACGCCGGAACTCTATCGTCCGGATATGTGCATGTTCGATTCCGAGATCAATATCCACGACACGATCGTTGCGAACGTCAAATATTCCAACGGCGTGCTGCTGAACTACTCCGCCAACTTCTCCACTCCGTATGAAGGCTACCGGCTGGCGATCAACGGCACCCACGGCCGCATCGAAGCGGAAGAATGGGGCGGCGCCGGTTCCACCGCGTTCCCCTGCCCGCGTGCCACCGACCACTATGTGGATTACTATCCGATCTTCGGTTCCCGCGAACGGCTCTCGGTCAAACCGGGCGTCGGCGGCCACGGCGGCGGCGATTCCGGCATCCTGGAAGACGTCTTCATGGGTGTTGAGGAAAAACGTCCTTACGACATCCTGGCGACCTCCAAAGACGGTCTGGCCGCGATTTCCATCGGCGATGCGGTGTTCAAATCCATCACCGAAGACCGCATCATCGATCTGAGCGATGTGATGAAACACTGATCCGCTGCCGGATCTCAGATTCTCAGCCCTCTGTTCCCCCGGGAGCAGAGGGTTTTCTGATGTACCGGCCGGAAAATCTGCAAAAAAACTTTTCGGTCTGCATAAAACCGACGCTTTCCCCCGAACTGGCTGTTAAAAGAAAAATCCACGGTTCAAGCCGGGATCAGGCAGACCATCGGGGGATACGTCTGCTTCATCCAGGCAGGAACAGGACATCGGAAGCGGCGGGAAAACGGACGGATGGCCATACATGTCTGTCCGGCCCCGCCGCCGAAGGGGGGGAATGTCCTGGATTTTCGCTCCGGAGAAGGAATGCAACATCGACTTCTCCGGAGTTTTTTGTTTGCCGGTGATGGCGGCCGCATCCGCAGTCACATTCTTTTCGTCATGATCCATATCCGGCGGATTCCGCCGTGGACTGGCATTTTTTTGCCGAAAAATACCGTTAATTCCGTCAGAAACCGGAAAAATGACTTGAAAAATCGGTAAAACAGTTTATGTTTCTAGTTGATATAATATAAAGACAGCGAGAACGAGGTTGATCGATGGCGCAGAATTACGAGTTTATTTTGGAATTGCTCCGGGAAAACGGGATGGTGACCGAGGAGCAGGTATCCGAAGGATGGGAGAAAGTCGCGGCAAGCGAAGGTTCCCAGAATATCATTCAGGCCCTGCAGGAACTGAAATATGTGGATCCGAACGAAATGCTGCAGATGCTGGCACAGCAGTACGGCATGGAGACCCTGGATCTGAATACCTACAAAATCCCGCCTGAAGTGATCGAATCCGTTCCCAAGGAAGTGGTCGACCAATATCATATCGTTCCGGTCATGAAACATGACGATGTGCTGACCATCGCGATCGGCGATCCGACCGATCTGACCACGCTGGATTCCGTCCGGTATGTGCTGAAGTGCGATGTGGACGCGGTGGTTTCGCCGCCCGAACAGATCCAGAATGCGATCAAGCTGTATTACAGCGATACGGGCAAGGGGATCAACCAGGCGATGGAAGAGATCCAGGAAATGGATGACGGCGAAATACCGGTCTCGGCCGATGAAGGCGGAGCGGTGAATGCGGACGAGTCCGGCGAAGGCGACGCCCCGATCATCCGTCTGGTGACGGCGATCATTGTGGAAGCCTACAAGATGCACGCCAGCGATATTCACATGGAGCCGCTGGAAAAACGCTACCGGATCCGTTACCGGGTGGACGGTGTGCTGCGCGAAGTGGATGCGCCGCCGAAATATCTGCAGCCGAACATCACCAGCCGTGTGAAGATCATGTCGCGTCTGGACATTTCCGAAAAGCGTCTGCCGCAGGACGGACGTATCCAGATGCGCGTCAGCGGATGCGACATCGACCTGCGCGTATCTACGATCCCGACCACGCACGGCGAAAGCATCGTCATGCGTATCCTGGAAAAAGCCAGCATCCAGCTGGAGATCCCGCAGCTGGGTTTCTATGCGGACGACCAGAAGAAAATCAATCAGATCATCAATATGCCTGACGGGGTGTTCCTGGTGACGGGTCCGACGGGTTCGGGAAAGACGACCAGCCTGTATGCGTTCCTGAATACGATCAACCTGCCGAACCGGAAGATCATCACGGTGGAGGACCCGGTGGAATATCAGCTGCCGGGCATCAATCAGGTGCAGGTGAACAATCTGGCGGACATGACGTTCGCCAACGCGCTGCGCGCCATGCTGCGTCAGGCGCCGAACATCATCATGGTGGGAGAGATCCGAGACGCCGAAACGGCGACCATCGCCATCAACGCGGCCCAGACGGGACACCTGGTGTTCAGCACGCTGCACACCAACGACGCCCCCAGTGCGGTGACCCGTATGATCGATATGGGCGTCCAGCCGTTCCTGGTGTCTTCGTCCGTGCGTGCCATCATGGCCCAGCGTCTGCTGCGCCGCGTCTGCAAAAACTGCGCCGAACCGACGACTCCCACGAAAGAGGAGATCCGTCTGCTGAAACTCGACGACCAGTTCATGGATACGGCGACGCTGAAGAAAGGGCGGGGCTGCCCGGTCTGCGGCGGCACCGGCTACAAGGGACGTGTCGGTATTTATGAGATTTTCCAGGTGGGTGAAGACATCCAGCACCTGATTTACAAGAAAATGTCCGCCGACGTGATTCGCGCGGCTGCCCGGAAGGGCGGAATGATCACACTGCGTGAAGACGGCCTGCGCAAGGCCGCCGCGGGTATCACTTCCCTGCAGGAAGTCATTACAACAACCATGGGAGATGCCGAATAAAATGTTGGATTCTGAGAGTCAAAGTCTGCACGATATCATTCTGTCGGAAGGCCTCTGCACGGAGGAACAGCTTCAGGAAGCTGCCGAGGAACAGGAGCGGAACGGCAAATCATACAAGGAAGTGCTGATCGATTTCGGACTGCTGACCGAACAGCAGATCCTGGAAGCGATCTCGAGCAATCTCATGCTGGACCTGATCAGCATTCCGGCCGATATGCAGGTTCCGGAAGAGGTCATTGCCAAGGTCCCGCCGGATACCGCGCGCATGCTCGGCGTATTTCCGCTGGCCTTTGACGGCACGACCCTGACCGTGGCGCTCCGCACACCGCTGAACTATCAGGTCATCGATGAACTCCGGTTTGTGGTCGGGACCGATGTGATCCAGGTACTGGCTCCGGAAGAACAGGTGGAAAAATCCATCGAAAAATATTATCCGCTCGATGTGACCCAGTCCATGCAGGACATGCTGGAAGAGATGTCCAAAGACCAGTCTCCGGATGCGGCGCTGGATGAGATCGAAACGACCGAAGACCTGGAAAAACAGGCGAATGACGCCCCGATCGTGAAATTTGTGGACGCCGTGATCTATCAGGCGATCAAGGACAAAGCCAGCGATATCCATTTCGAACCGTTCGAGAAAAATTTCCGGATCCGGTGCCGCGTGGACGGTGCGCTGTATGAGCTGCCGCCCCCGCCGAAGAGCCTGGCCATCCCCGTGATCAGCCGCGTGAAACTGATGAGTTCGATGAACATTTCCGAACGGCGCAAACCGCAGGACGGACGTATCCAGACCCGCGTCGGCAGCAAGGCCGTCGACCTGCGCGTTTCAACTTTGCCGACCCAGTTCGGCGAATCCTGCGTGCTCCGCGTGCTTGACCGGTCGGTGGTGAACCTCGATCTGGATGCGCTCGGGATCGATGAGAAGAATCTGGCCAAGATCCGCGACCTGATCCACATGCCGAACGGGATTTTCGTGGTGACGGGTCCTACGGGTTCCGGCAAAACCACCACGCTGTATTCCGCCTTGAAAGAGATCAATACGGTCGGCGACAAGATCCTGACCGCGGAAGATCCCGTGGAATACGACCTGGAAGGCATCATCCAGCTGCCGATCAACGAAGGGATCGGCATGACCTTCGGCCGGGCGCTGCGCGCCTTCCTCCGGCAGGACCCCGATGTGATCATGCTGGGAGAGATCCGCGACCTGGAATCGGCCCGGATGGCGGTGGAAGCTTCGCTGACCGGACACTTCGTGTTCAGCACGCTGCATACCAACGACGCCGCCGGTTCGGTCACCCGCTTCATCGATATGGGCGTGGAACCTTATCTGATCACCAGTTCCATGGTCGGCTGCATCGGACAGCGGCTCATCCGCCGCGTCTGCCCCAAATGCAAAACTGAGTATGAACCGTCCGACGATGACCTGTGGCTGCTGGGTCTGGAACGCGAGGAACTTGCCGGCCGGCCGTTCTATTACGGAAGAGGCTGCGACCACTGCAACCATACCGGTTACAAAGGCCGGAAAGCCCTGACCGAAGTGCTCACCATGAATCCGGAGATCAATGAGCTGGTGCTTCAGAACATGCCGACCGTGGTGATCCGGGACAAGGCCCGCGAACAGGGGATGCGCACCATGCGTGAAGACGGACTGAATGCCATTCTCAATGGCGAGACCACCATGGAAGAAGTTCTGAAATATACATAAAAACCGGAAAGGAGTGTGAATCATGCCCCTCTACATGTATACTGCGATCGATGCCAACGGCAAAGAGCAGAAAGGTAAAAAAGATGCGGCGACCGAAGAGGAAGTTTCCAATTTCCTGAAGAATCAGGGACTTTTCCCCACCTCGATCAAGCTCGCCGACAAAGCAGCCGCCAAAAATGCCGCGGCCGCAGCCAAAGCTAAAGCAGCCGCCAAAAACAACCCCAAAGACAAAAAGAAAAGCGGCGGTGGCGGCGGCATCAACCTGAATATCAACCTCGGCCCTGCGGTCATCAAGGAGAAGGACCTGACCGTTCTGACCCGCCAGATGGCTATCCTGCTGGATGCCGGTCTGCCGCTGATCCGTTCCCTGAAGACCCTGGCGAGGCAGGCCACCAACCCGATCGTCAAGAAAACCTTGGAGGAGACCGCCGTCTCCGTGGAAGGCGGTTCCACCTTCTCCGAAGCGCTGGCCCAGCATCCGAAATCATTCGACAAACTTTATCTGAACATGATCCGCGCCGGCGAGGCCGCCGGTAAGCTGGAGCTGATCCTGAACCGTCTGGCCACCTTCCGTGAAAAGGCCGCCAAGATCCAGGGCAAAGTCAAATCCGCCATGGTGTATCCTTCGATCATCGTGACGATCGCCGTCCTGATTACCACCGGTCTGATGATCTTCATCGTGCCGAAGTTCAAGAAAACCTTCACCGAACTGCTCGAAGGCGAGCCGCTCCCCGGCCTGACCCAGTTCGTCATGGGCATCAGCGAATTCATGATCAACAACTGGATCATCCTGGTACCCGGAATTATCGGTGTGGTCATCGTATTCAAACTCATTCTCAAAGTCCCGTTCCTGAAATTCTACATCGACTGGGTCAAATACAACCTGCCGCTGGTCGGTCCCATCGTTTCCAAAACCGCTATTTCCAAATTCTCCCGTACGCTCGGCACCCTGATGGGTTCCGGTGTGCCTATCCTGAGCGCACTGAACATCGTGAAGGAAACTTCCGGCAACGAAGTCGTATCCCAGGCCATCTCCAAGGTCTACGAAGCGGTCAAGGAAGGCGAAGGCATGGCCGGACCTCTCCAGGCCACCAAGATCTTCCCTGAAATGGTGATCAGTATGATCGAAGTCGGTGAAGAAACCGGTAAGCTGCCTGAAATGCTGGACAAGATCGCCGACACCTTCGACGAAGAAGTCGATAACGCGGTGGCAGCCCTGACCTCGATGATCGAACCTATCATGATGGTCGGTCTGGCAGTCGTCATCGGCGGTATCGTTATCGCGCTGTTCATGCCGATGATCAAGATTATCGAAAAACTCGGCGGCTGAAGTGGCTCATTTCCTGCGGATCCTGAACATCGGCAACACCCATGTTCAGGTATTTGACTCTCCCCGGTGCGGAGAATACGTGCGCGGGGAGTGTTTCCCGACAGCTGATTTCGATCCCCAAAAGCAAGTCCGATATCTCCCGGCTCTGGCCGTATCCTCCGTGGTGCCCGCGCTTACCGGGCAGTTCCGGCAGCACGGCGCATTCATCGTTTCCGGGAAAATGAAACTGCCTTTTGCTCCTTCCGGACTGGATCTTTCCACGGTCGGAGCCGACCGGCTCGCCAATGCCGCCGCCCTGCTGGACGGTCCATTGCCGGCTCTTTCCATCGATTTCGGCACCGCCATCACTTTCGAATATGTCACGCAGGACCGGCAGTTCGCCGGCGGCGCCATTCTGCCGGGCCGGATGCTGCTCCGGCAGGCCCTGCACGATCATACCGCCCAGCTGCCGCTGCTCCCGCTTTATGACGCGATCCCCCCGCTGCCGGGGCAGAATACCGTTGACGCGATGCGGATCGGCACGGACGGCGCGGCCGTCGGTGCGGTGCGGTCGCTCATTGACCAATGGAAAAACGTCTGTAAACCTGAATCTTTGCGGATCGTTGCCTGCGGCGGCGACCGGGCTTTCTTCCTGAATCATCTCGAAGGCGTGACCGACGGCGGCGATTATTTCACCGTCAGCGGCATCCGCCGGCTTTGGGAGTTTCATCATGCGGGTTAAGATTTGCGCCATCAAAAATGAAACCGAACTGGAAACGGCCGTCAATGCCGGCGCCGATGCCGTGGGGTTCCTGGTCGGACAGCGTTTCCCCTCGCAGGATTTCATTCTGCCGGAAAAAGCGGCCCGGCTTGCCGCCTTGCTGCCGCCGTTCGTGACGCCGGTGCTGGTGACGCATCTGACGGAACCGCAGGAAATTCTGGAACTCGTGAATAAAACGGATATCCTGACCATTCAGCTGCATGGGGGCAGCACGCCGGAACAGACCGTCGCTCTGCGGAAGACTTTCGGTCACGCCGTCAAACTGATCACGGTTCTCCATGTCGGCCTGGTGCCGGATGAAGTGAATCCCCCGCCCGGCAGTTTTGAGGCCAGTTCCGATGCTTTCCTGCTGGACAGTTTCGATCCGGCAACGGGAAAAGTCGGCGGCACGGGAAAGATCCATAACTGGCAGAACAGTGCGCGGATCGTGAAAGCGGTCCGCCGCCCGGCCATCCTGGCCGGCGGGCTCAATCCCGATAATGTGGCGGAGGCCGTGCGGACCGTCCGGCCGTATGCGGTCGATGCCAATTCGGCCCTGCGTCCGCTGGGCGAACTGGATCCGAAAATTGCCGCGGCTTTCGTGCAGAATGCCTTGCGTGCTTTCGAAACACAGGAGTAGAAGTATGAAAATTTTATTTGCCGGCACCGGCGCGGCGGATTATGACTGGTCCAGATACGGGGAACCTGGGATCATGGGCAGCACCGCAACTTTGATCGATGACTCCATCCTGATCGACTGCGGCCCGTCCGCGGCTGCGGCGCTCAAACGGTTCGGCGTCGATTATTCCGGGATCACCCATATCGTCGTCACCCATAATCACAGCGACCATTTCAATCTGGATTCATTGAAAACCATTGCGCAGGGCAATAAGATCGATCTGTTCGGTCCGGCTGCGGTCTGCGACAAGGCCCGGCCTTACTGCGCCTCGGTCCACGAGCTTGATTACGGCAGCCGTTTCCGGGCCGGAAACTATGAATTCCTTACCTTGCCGTCCAATCATACGGTCACCGATATTTTCGAGAAGACTTTCCTCTATCTGATCACCGGCAGGGACCGCACTTTGCTTTATGCGCTGGACACCGCCTGGTTCCCGACTCTCGCCTACCGTCTGCTCGGCAAGACTTACCTGAACGGCGTCATCTGGGATGCCACCATGTCCGAACCCGGTAACTGGCGGATCTTCGAACATACCGACCCGGTGATGTTCGCCATGATGCGCCGCACGCTGACCGAGAACGGCAATCTGGATGAAAACACCCGGATCTGGTTCGACCATCGGGCGCGGACCCTCTGGCCCGCCGAGCCCGCGGAACAGGAAAAAATCACTCAGCGCGAAAACGTGCTGCTGGCGCATGACGGGGAAACGGTCATACTGTGAAAATTTCGGTCATAACAGCTGTCTGGAATGCGGAAAGGTCCATCGCCCGCTGCGTGGAAAGCGTAAGGGGGAACGGGGTGGAACATCTGCTCATGGACAACTGTTCCACGGACCGGACCGTGGCGATTGCCAGGGAACTCGATCCGGCGGTCCGGGTGATCTCCGAACCTGACAAGGGCATTTACGATGCCATGAACCGGGGTGCGGTGCGTGCGGCGGGCGACATTCTGGCGTGGCTCAATGCGGATGACTATTACTTGCCCGGCGCACTGGAAAAAGTTGCAGCGTATTTTGCCGCCCATCCCGAAACGGAATTGCTGCATGGTGATCTGCAGGTGAACGGACGCCGTGTGAAACCGGCCTCGGGGGTAGCCTCCTTCGGGGGCTTCCGGGTCTTCCATCCGACCGTATTCGTGCGGCGGGAGGTCTTCGAAAAATATGGACCTTTCGATTTGTCGTTTCCGATCTGTGCCGATCTGGCGTTTTTCCTGAAAGCCGGGCGGGCAGGGGTCCGGTTCACGCATCTGGATGAGACTTTGACCGATTTCGCCATTGGCGGTGTCAGCACGAAACGCCGCAAAGCGACCGCGAAGGAAGTCCGCCGGATCCTGCTGGATAACGGTTACGGACCGCTGTTCGCGAACGGCTGGTATTGTGCCATGCGTCTGCGCGCTATCGCCGCCGCCATCGTGAAAAAATCCTGAAAAAATCTGTTTCTGAAGCCGGATCAAAGTTCATAAATCGTATTATTCATCTTCGACACACATATATATGACATCATTGTTTCCGGAATTTTGCTGACTGATGGATTTTGAATATTTTTTATTTACTTTTACTTGATTTTTCCTGTTTCCCGGTTATATTAAAGGAAAATTAAATCATATTGTATACATATACGAAACATATATATGGAAGAGAGGTTACCAACATGCAGCCTGTGAATATGACCGAAAAGATCCGGGGTATTCTGGAAGACATGATCTTCCGGGGCAAACTGCGTGCCGGAGAACAGCTGGAATCGAACTCGGAACTGGCGAAACGTTTCGGCGTTTCCACCCTGACCGCCGACCGCGCGGTGCGTCTGCTGGTCAATGAAGGACTGGTTTACAGAAAACAGGGAGTCGGGACTTTTGTTGCAGAACGCAATGCCCCGAAAAACGGCCCGGTCTGCCGGATCGGTGTGGCGGATACGATCTTTCCAGCGGCGCCGGAATGGGAAAGCGCCATGGGAATCCGGACCCGCAGCGGAATACAGTATCTATATTCGAAACAGTGTGAAGTGAAAATGCTGGACTATCCGACGGTGTGCGATCCGGAACGTCTCGCCGAGGCGGTCGCGGGGCTGGACGGGATTCTGGCCGCGGCCGGATTTATCGATCCCGTATCGCTTGGCAATCTAAAGAAACTTTCAATTCCGATCGTGGTCACCCAGCTGGAGGAAGAAAAGGATATTCCGTTCCATCAGGTGATGGTCGACAACCGCATCGGCATCCGCGAGGCAGCGGAAAAGATCATCCGGAAGAATTATCCGGAGATCGTTATCGTCTATGAAAGCCATCCGAACGGACTGTTGCGTAAGAAAGTATTTGAAGAGTGCATGATTTCCGGAGGATATTCCCCGGACCGGATCCGGTCTTACTGCGTTGAAACCGATGCGTTGTTTAACGGAATTCCAAGTTACCGGCTGGGGTTGAAACTCTGTGCGAAAATCAAGGGAAAATTCCTGTTTTCCACCTCGGATGTGGTCAGTTTTTCGATGCTGGAAGCGTTCCGGGAAAAGGGCTTGAAAGCCGGCGCGGACTTTCAGCTTCTGAGCTACGACAATCTGGAGGATTATGAATACCGTCCTTATAAATCGCCGTATCTGACGACCATAGATTCGCCGAAGGTGCGGCAGGCGGAACGGGCCGCGGAACTGCTGCTGGAGCAGATCCGGAGGAAATCCGATGAAACGGTGCTGGTCCGGATCCCGACCCGTCTGATCATCCGCGAGACCGCTTTCCGGCAAATGCCGCGGGGCAGTGCCCGAAGAGAAAAGTTCGCACAGAAAACCAGCGCCAGAGTTTCCAAATGATTTGAATCTAGAACAACCTGAAAACTTAAAGAGGAGAACGGAAGATGAAAAGTTCGATCAACCGAGGATTGAAAGATTTCAAAAATCAGATTGGCGTGAAATTTTTTACGCTGATAGAGCTCCTGGTAGTGATTGCGATCATCGCGATCCTGGCGAGCATGCTGCTGCCGGCGCTGAACAAGGCACGCGCCAAGGCTCACGCTTTGAACTGTGTGGGAAATCTGAAACAAATGATGTCGGTGCATATCATGTATGCAAATGATTTCAACAACTATGTTCCCGGCCTTAATGCAGACAGTGCTTACGAGGCACTTGATCTGCTTTATGTCAAATATAAATATCTTTCTGCCGTCAAGACTGCAAAATGCCCCACAACCTCGGATTACAAAACTACAAGCCTGTATTATACTTACGGGTGCAAGATTGGTTTTACCGGAGATTCCTACTCAGAATATTATGCCGGTGGTTTTGCCTTGCCGGGAAGCACGAAAAAAACCCGTTTTCTGAAAACCAAAATGATTCGTCAGCCGTCGAGCTTTATTTATAACGGGGATTCTTCGCATCCGAGTAATGTAAAAAAACAATATGCCGGCGTATATCAAAAATCTCAAGGGACGTATGGACGTTTTCATTTGCGCCATTCAAATCGGATCAATCTGAATTTCTGGGATGGCCATGCCGGACCGGCGGACAGCACTGCTTTTATCCGTTATATGCTTTCGGACAAACGGGCCGATGGGGCAAACGGCGACTGGGTCCGTTGGACTGATCAATACGGGATTCAAAAAGGTAAATGGTCATTTTTCACCGGAATTTGAGGATTCGGAGTGCAGAATATGAAAAAAACAATTGCAGTGATCCTGAGCATAGCCGTTGCCGGACTCTTCGGTGAAAATCTGGTGAAACAGGGGGATTTCACACAGCTGAAAAACCTGAACGGACATGCCATGACCAATGGCGGCCGGGCCTCGGTTTTTACGGAAGACTACACTTGGAACAAATGCGCCAAACTGGAAATAGACAAGGTCGTGAAAACCGCAAAAAATACCGAATTGACAGCGGCGTGTATCTGGCTGGGCTGCGATTCCAAAAACGGCGGTTTTCCGGTGAAACCCGATACCACCTATCGTTTCACGGTGGAATTGAAGGGATCACGTCCGCTGCGGGTCACTATCGGCGCCAATCTCTGGGAAGCCGGCAAGGGGGTCTGGCAGGGCAAGGCTGTCCGCTCATCCATCGGCTCGGTGAACATTTCTTCGGAATGGAAGAAATATAGCGGAACCTTCAAGACCGGGAAGAAAAGTGCGAAAGCGGCCTTGCAGATCCAGATGTGGCATGATACCCAGTATGGTCCGCACAAGTTCAAAGTCGGCGATTATGTCCTGATCGACAATGTCACCGTGGAAGAGACCAGGACGCAGATGAATGCGGCTCCGGCCGCGCAAATACCCGAAGTGCCGGCAAAGAAATCCGCACTGATCACCGATACGGCTGAAGCGGTCCGCGATTTCCGGGTCCTCCGGGATGCCGCGAAAAAGTCCGAACTGACCTCGTTTTCCGTCCGCAAAAAAGACAATGCGTTGCAGATCAGTATCGAATGTCAGGAGCCCGGCAAAATCGTAGTCGGAAAGGGTGTTTGGGATGGCGATGCGGTGGAGATCTTCTTTGTCCGGAACGGCCGGATCATGCAGTTTGCCGCCAGTGCCGGCGGGGCGCTTTTTTCCACGGACAAACTGCCCTGGAAAGCGGATTGCAGGGTGGAGAAGGACAAATGGAGCGTGGCTGCGGAGATCCCGTTTTCCTCCCTCGGCGGCAAACTGGAAAATGGCGATACGATATCCTTCAATCTGGCGCGTCAGCGTCTGAACGCCAAAGAATTTCTTACCTGGTCCGATTTGAAAGAGAGTTTCCATGAGTCCGACCGCTTCGGCATGCTGGTGATGGGTGATTACGGCGCGGCATTCGAAAAACAATACGGAAAGAAGCTTGCCGGTTCGGGACGCGACGCCTATGAAAAAGCCTGCGCCGCGGAAGAAACTGAACGGCTGAAACGGAAATTTGCGAAACTTGCCAAGCGGAAATTCGCCGCCGTCCCGGTCCCCGTGACCGGTAATTTTGCAGTTCCTTTTGTGCCGGACGAGGTTTTCGATCCGGTCGAAAAAATCGATTTGAATGTCGCGGTCAATGAGCTGAAGGCCCTGCCGGTAGCGGTCATGAACCTGACCGATAAAACGGCGGATTACCGGGTGATCCTGGAAACGGACGAAAAATATATCGGCTCTTACGGACTGAAAGACTTCCCCGCGGAAAAAATCATCCAGCGTTTTGCGGTCCGGTTCAAGGACAATGACAAGGATGCGGGCAGTCTACGGTATGATCCGCTGCCGAAGATCGGCGAGGCGTGCACGATCAGCGTGCCGCCGAAGGAAGCGGGCCTGGTGTGGTTCGATTTCGACTCCTCGGATGTCAAACCGGGCGTCTACCGCGGACGTCTGCGCATCATTCCGCTTTCCGAACCGGCTTCCTGGACCCCGCAGGGAAATTACCACAACCGGAAATATACCGGTGAAATGCAGGACATTCCCGTGACATTGACGGTCCGGAATGCGGTCCTGCCGAAAGATCCGCCCATCCCGATGAACTTTTTCCAATGGGCGACTGCGGAAGGATTTTTCCGCGGCATGGTGCAATGCGGCAGCCGGGAATTCGGTCTGAATCCCTGGAATTTCAAATTCCGCAAAACCGGCCGCGGCAAACTTGATCTCTCCGGGACGGCCGGAATGAAAGCACAGCTCAAAAGTCTGCGTTCCCAGCTGGAATGGGCAAAGAAATATCAGATCAAACCCGCCTTCTTCATCGGGTTCGGCGCTTACGGAGTCTGCAAACAGAGTTACGGTGCGGAATGCTGGGGCGACTGGATCCGCGGCGTCAAAAAATTCATGAACGAAAACGGTGTTCCGGACAGTGATTATATCATCGAAACCTGGGATGAACCCCGGGACAAGGACATGCCGGAGATCCTGAAAAGCCATCAGGCCGCCAAGCAGGCCGAACCGACTGTGCGTCTGGAGGTCACGCTGGCGCACTGGACTCCGTCCATCGCCCATATCAAGGCGTTGAAAGGATATATCGATGCCTGGTGCCTCTGGGGAACCCAGTATTTCGAAGCGCCGTTCAAGGCCGTGTTCGAGGACTACCGGAAAAGCGGGACCGCCTTGTGGCATTACATGTGCAGCACTTCCATGCGGGAAAATCTCTTCCGGTATTACCGCCGGATCCCCTGGACCGCCGCATATTATGACCTGGATGCCGCTTATATGTTCTGGTTCATGGACAATTACGGCGGGATCGGCGCCTCGGACTGGAAAGTGGCCACCGCAGGCGGGATCTGTTACCGTTCGTTCGACAATTACATCCCCTCCATCCGTTACATGGCGATCCGGGAGGGTGTGACCGATCTCAAATATCTTTCCCTGGTGAAAGATCCAGTCAGAAAACGGGCGTATCTGAAGCGGCTATACATCACCAACGCCCACGATCCGAAAGAACCGGATCGAGTGCGCGAGTAAGCGCCCAGCGAGATACATGTCACAGGCTTTTTCGGAAAAAATCCGGGATTTTCTGAAAAATTATTTGGATTCCGGCTTCCAGAACGGAGGCAGCAGGGAATCGATCTG